>JBOHYL010000181.1:0-6479 GCA_050737915.1 Rudaea sp. | reverse complement strand
GACCAACCCCTACGACGGCCAGTCGATGGGCGTGTTCGCGGAAAAATGCGCGGACAAATACAAATTCCCCCGTGAGCAGCAGGATGCCTACTCGATCGAATCGGTCAAACGCGCGCAGGCCGCGATCAGCTCGGGCGCATTTGCAGCAGAGATCGTGCCGGTCAAGGTTGCCGGCAGAAAAGGCGATGTCGAATACGCTACCGACGAACAGCCCGGAAAATCCGATCCCGCCAAGGTGCCCACGCTCAAACCCGCCTTCCGCAAGGACGGCACGGTTACCGCGGCGAGTTCATCCAGTATTTCTGACGGCGCCGCTGCGACCGTGCTGCTGGACGAAGCCACCGCAAAAAAACTCGGCGTGAAACCGCTCGCGCGCATCGTCGCCCACGCCACGCAGTCGCAGGAACCGGAATGGTTCACTACTGCCCCGGTCGTGGCAATCCAGAAAGTGCTCGACAAGGCCGGATGGAAGGTGGCCGAGGTGGATCTGTTCGAAGTCAACGAAGCCTTTGCCGTGGTTGCGATGGCGCCGATGCAGGACTTGGGCATCACTCACGACAAGCTTAACGTCAACGGCGGCGCCTGCGCATTGGGTCATCCGATCGGCGCTTCGGGCGCGCGCCTGGTGGTCACCCTGATCCACGCGCTCAAGGCCCGCGGCGGCAAGCGCGGCGTGGCCTCGCTGTGCATCGGCGGCGGTGAAGCTACCGCACTGGCCATCGAATTGGTGTAAGCTGTTTGCGCTCGCAGACCCTAGCTTTTCGCGAGCCGACGAATTCGAAACCACCAATCCCACCACACGCAATCATTGCAGGGAGACTCCTATGCAACTCAAGCATGCATTCATCGCCGCCGCGCTGGCCGTAACCCTCGGCGCCTGCAGCGACAACGCCCAGCAGGCCGCGCAAGACGCTGCCGCCAAAGCCAAGGAAGCTGCCGCCGCCACCCAGGCCAAGGCACAGGAAACGGCCGCCGCCGCCCAGCAGACAGCCAGTCAGGCCACGCAGGCCGCCGAACAGGCCAAGTCAGGCGACATGAGCGGTGCCGCCGCTTCCGCGCAGGGCGCCGCCGCATCCGGTCAGGCGACTGCGGAAGGCGCAAAGGCCACGGCTGAAACTGCCGCGCAGGGCGCAGCGGACGTGAAAGCCGCCGCCAAGGGCGAGCAGCCGGCTGCGGAAGAGCCCAAGAAGGACGACAACGGCGGTCACTGATCGCGATTGCCAATCTGTTGAACGAATCGGCCGCGCAAGCGGCCGATTTCGTTTCCGGGCATTGGAAAACTGGCGCCATCCGATATGCTTGGCGCATTCTTCCCGTCCCGGCCTTCGTGATGCCCATCATCCAATCGCAACTTGATACCCACTCGCCGGAATTCGCCGCCAATGCCGCGCAGTTGCACGCTGCAGTGGAGGATCTGAAAAAGCAGATGGCGCAAGCCGCGCTGGGTGGCGGCGACAAGGCACGCGAGAAGCACACCGCGCGCGGCAAACTGTTGCCGCGAGAGCGTGTGCGCGCCCTGCTAGATCCAGGCTCGCCATTTCTGGAATTCTCGCCGCTCGCCGCGCACGGTATGTACGCCGGCGCTGCGCCCGGTGCAGGCCTGGTCACCGGCATCGGCCGTGTGCACGGCACCGAGGTAGTTGTGATCGCCAACGACGCTACCGTCAAGGGCGGCACGTATTTCCCAATCACAGTGAAAAAACACCTGCGTGCGCAGGAAATCGCGCTGGAAAATCAGCTGCCCTGCCTCTATCTTGTCGACTCCGGTGGCGCGTTCCTGCCGTTGCAGGACGAGGTGTTTCCGGATAAGGAACACTTCGGTCGCATCTTTTACAACCAGGCGCGCATGTCCGCGCTGAACATTCCGCAGATCGCTGTGGTGATGGGTTCGTGCACCGCCGGCGGCGCCTATGTGCCGGCGATGAGCGACGAGGCCATCATCGTCAAGGAACAGGGCACGATTTTTCTCGGCGGTCCGCCGCTGGTGAAAGCAGCGACCGGCGAGGTGGTCGATGCGGAAACTCTCGGTGGTGCCGATGTGCACACGTCCATCTCGGGCGTTGCCGATCATTTCGCCGAAAACGACGCGCATGCGCTGACGATCGCTCGCGACATCGTGGCAAGCCTCAATCGCAGGAAAACGATGCCGTTGGCACTGCGCGATCCGGTCGAACCGAAGTATCCGGCCGCAGAACTGTACG
This sequence comes from Rudaea sp., assembly GCA_050737915.1. Lineage (GTDB taxonomy): Bacteria > Pseudomonadota > Gammaproteobacteria > Xanthomonadales > Rhodanobacteraceae > Rudaea. Next base: position 4,278 of record JBOHYL010000181.1, on the reverse strand, counting down.
GCGTGATTCCGCAAGACACGCGACGCCCATTCGATATCCGCGAAATCATCGCGCGCATTGTCGATGGATCCGAGTTCCACGAATTCAAGGCGCGCTATGGCAAGACACTGGTTTGCGGCTTCAGCCACCTGTACGGCTATCCTGTCGGGATCGTCGCCAACAACGGTATCCTGTTTTCCGAAAGCGCGCTCAAAGGCGCGCACTTCATCGAGCTATGCAACCAGCGCAACGTGCCGCTGGTGTTTCTGCAGAACATCACTGGCTTCATGGTCGGCAAGAAATACGAACAGGCCGGTATCGCCAAGGACGGCGCCAAGATGGTCACGACCGTAGCCTGCTCGCACGTGCCGAAGTTCACAATGGTAATCGGCGGCAGCTTCGGCGCCGGCAACTACGCGATGTGCGGCCGCGCCTATGGCGCGCGTTTTGTGTGGATGTGGCCGAACGCACGAATTTCCGTGATGGGCGGTGAGCAAGCCGCCAGCGTACTCGCCACCGTGCGTCGCGACGGCTTCGAGGCCGCCGGGAAAAGCTGGTCGAAAGAGGAAGAAGAAGCGTTCAAGGCACCGATCCGCGAACAATACGAGCGCCAAGGCCACCCCTACTACGCAAGTGCGCGCCTGTGGGACGACGGCATCATCGACCCGACCGACACGCGTCGCGTGCTCGGATTGGCGATCTCCGCTTCGTTGAATGCGCCGATCGAACCGCAGCGCTACGGCGTGTTCCGGATGTAAATCGCCAGACTCAACCAAATACGTTTACGCCGCCGCCTGTTGTACAGGCGTGTTCGCTGAGGTGTGTGCGCGGCGTGACGGCGCATGGCTGCGCTGCATCCACTTCATGCCCAACACCAGCAATATCGCGGTGACCAGCCAGAACGCGATCTGCATGCCGGCAGGACGGGCGTCGTAGCCTACGAGAATGTGCAACGCCTGCCCGATCACGGACCCGTTGCTGAGCAGTGCCGAGGTATTCCACAGCTGGTTGTCCCATGCGGGCAGCCAGTTGGCCTGAATCAGGAAACGCGCAGCAGTAGAAGAAAGGCCCGCGGCAAGCAGGACCAGCATCCAGTTGGTCGCGGTAAAGAAATAACGCATCGGGATACGCAACAAGCCAAAATACAACGCGAAACCGACTGCAACACCACCCGCCAGCCCAACCGGTACGCCCAACAACAAATCGGCCTTGCCGGCGCCGCCGGCTGCCATGCCGTACAGGAACAACACGATTTCCGAACCTTCGCGCAACACCGCCAGCGCGACCACCGCCAGCAACATCGCCAGTGAGCTCGATCCCGCCTTGACCGCATGACCGACCGTTTGCATCTGCTGCACCAATTCGCGACCGTGGCTGGACATCCAGATCACATGCCAGCCGATCATCACCACCGCGGCCAGCAGCACACAGGCATTGAATAATTCCTGGCCGGAACCACCGACGGCTTCTTCGATAGCACCAGCGAACAGCGCCACGACAATGGCGCCAAGGATTCCCAACCCGATGCCGCCACCGATAAAGCTGCCGCGTCGCGGCACGCCGCGCGTGGCCGCCGCGACGATGGTGACGATCAGGGCAGCTTCCAGAACCTCGCGGAATACCAGCAGGGCGACACCAAGCATGAGGGCTTACTCCGCGATCAGGATGCCGTTGCCGGTATCCTGGTGAAAATCGTCGAAGAACTTGTAGGTGCCCTTGTCGAGCGGACCGATGAATACCGTGATCGTACTCTTGGGCAACACGATCTTTTCGCGGTTGAAATCGTTGCTTTCGAATTCGGACGGGGTTGCGTCCGTGTTGGTAACCAACACTTTGAACTTGACCCCGGCCGGCACCTTGAGCTCGACCTGATCAAACTTGTGATCCTGTATGGTCAGGTGATACTCCGGCATGTCAGCGGCCCACGCCATCGCCGGGGCACACAGCAGCAGGCAAAGCAAGATACGCGACAACATGGCAGCACCTGTCGAAAGGATCCTCTTACAAATGATAATGGTTCGCATTTGCGAACGCAAGTCCCCTGTACGCCGCAGGAATTCCTGCGGGTGTCGGCTCGGCATAAGCCTTGGATCCGATCATTTCCGCCACGCCAACGATGCGGCCTTGAGCGTCGCGTCCGGCGCGCGCAAACCGCTATCATGCGTAAAATCGTTCCCGGATTGCACATGGCCGACTCGCTCGACATTGCCATCGACCGCCGCATCGCGCGCGTAACCCTGAACCGCCCGCAGGTGCACAATGCGTTCGACGACTCCCTGGTCGCAGACCTGACCGCAACACTGATCCGCCTCGAACGCGATCCGGGCGTACGCTGCATCGTGCTCACGGGCAACGGCAGCACGTTTTCCGCTGGCGCGGATCTGAACTGGATGCGCGACATGGTACGCGCGTCCGAAGCGGAAAATCGCACGGATTCCGAACGCCTCGCGGCCTTGATGCGCACGCTCAACACCTTGCCCAAGCCGACCCTCGCCCGGGTCAACGGCTCAGCCTACGGCGGTGGTGTCGGCCTGATCGCCTGCTGCGACATCGCCATCGCCAGCGACGGCGCCAAGTTCGGCTTGACCGAAGTCAAACTCGGTCTCGTGCCCGCGGTGATTTCGCCCTATGTCGTTGCGGCAATCGGTGCGCGACATGCGCGGCGCCTGTTCGTCAGCGGCGAAATCTTCGATGCTGCCGAGGCATTGCGCATGGGTCTCGTCCACCAATGCATACCCGCAGCGCAACTGGACGAGCAAGTCGACCGCACTCTGCACTGGCTGGCCAAGGGTGGACCCAAAGCGCAACGCGAAGCCAAGCATCTCGCACTCAGCCTCGGTGGCGCGCTGGATGCCAACAGCGGCCGCACCGACATGCAAAACGCGGCGCTGATCGCGCGCCTGCGGGTATCGCCGGAAGGCCAGGAAGGTCTGGCAGCTTTTCTGGACAAGCGTCCGCCCGTCTGGACAAGGAATTGACCTTGTTCGAGACGATCCTCATCGCCAACCGCGGCGAAATCGCCTGCCGCATCATCCGCACTTGCCGGCGCCTGGGCATCCGCACGGTTGCGGTTTATTCCGCGGCGGATGCCGCCGCCCAACATGTGCGTCTGGCCGACGCGGCATGGCCGATCGGCGGGCCGCGACCGCAGGACAGTTATCTGCGCGGCGATGCAATCGTGGACGTCGCCAGGAAAAGCGGCGCCCAGGCGATTCATCCCGGCTACGGATTTCTTTCCGAGAATGCGGATTTTGCCGATGCCTGCGTGCACGCCGGCATCGCGTTCATCGGCCCCAGCGCGGCATCGATGCGCAAGATGGGCTCGAAAGCCGGCGCCAAGGAACTCATGGCCGCGCACGGCGTGCCGGTGGTGCCGGGCTACACCGGCGAGGAGCAGAATCCGGCGCTGTTGGCACGCGAGGCAAAGCGCATCGGTTTTCCGCTGATGATCAAGGCGGCTTACGGCGGTGGCGGCAAAGGCATGCGGATCGTGCGCACGGCGGAAGAATTTGCGGCAAATCTGGAATCATGCCAGCGCGAGTCAAAAAACGCGTTTGGCCGCGACCGCGTGTTGCTGGAACGCTACGTAGAAACGCCGCGGCACATCGAGTTCCAGATCTTCGGCGACAACCACGGCAACGTGATTCATCTGAACGAACGCGAATGCTCTGCGCAACGCCGTTACCAGAAGGTACTGGAGGAAACGCCATCACCGTTTCTCCCGCCGGAACTGCGCACAAAGATGGGCGAGGCGGCTATCGCCGCAGGGCGCGCGCTCGAATACGTCAATGCCGGTACGGTCGAATTTATTGTCGGACCGCAAGGCGATTTCTATTTCATGGAGATCAATACGCGCCTGCAGGTCGAACATCCGATCACCGAAATGACCTTGCATCTGGATCTGGTCGAACTGCAATTGCGCGTCGCCGCGGGCGAAGCGTTGCCCGGCTCGCTGATCCGCAACAAATCAGTCCCGGCTGACGGCCATGCGATCGAAGTGCGCTTGTATGCCGAGGACCCACGGCAGGGTTTCCTCCCCGGCTCGGGCAAATTGCGACGCTTGCGGTTGCCACCGTCGGGTACGCATGTGCGCATCGACAGTGGCGTGATCGAGGGCGACACCGTCACGATTTTCTACGATCCGATGATCGCCAAGCTCATCGCCTGGGACAGCAATCGCGAGCAAGCCTTGCAGCGCATGCGCGAGGCGCTGGCACTGTGCGAGGTGGTGGGGCCGAAATCCAATATCGACTTTCTGGAGTGCCTGATTCGTCATGCGGCCGTGGTGGAAGGCCGCAT
>JBOHYL010000180.1:0-17818 GCA_050737915.1 Rudaea sp. | reverse complement strand
AAACGCTCCGCGCCCACTTTCGTCAGCGCCGCCGTCAACGTCGTCTTGCCGTGATCCACGTGACCTATCGTGCCCACGTTGACATGCGGCTTGGTCCGTTCAAATTTGCCTTTTGCCATGGCTGCTTACTCGTGATAGTCGCGTTGATGGTGTAGTGGTGCTCACTATTGGAATCGAACCAACGACCTCCTCCTTACCAAGGAGGTGCTCTACCGACTGAGCTAAGTGAGCAGTGCATTTCAGTCATCCTCCTTGATGGCAAACAACAGACCAATATCCATGCTGGCCTTTCAACAAGAGCAATACTTTTTCATTCAATGGAGCGGGAGACGGGAATCGAACCCGCACTAGTAGCTTGGAAGGCTACAGTTCTACCATTGAACTACTCCCGCCCGGGCGGAACGATCGGTTACCTCAAAACTGGTGGAGGGGCGTAAATTACTCCGGAACCAATCCACACCTGCCAAAATTTTCATTCAAATTATGGTGGAGGGAGGTGGATTACTCCGGGCATCCTGCCCTCCGCCCCTCCGGGGCCAGCCCTTCGGGCTGTTCAAATTCGCTCCTGGCGAATTTGTCGAACCGACATTCTTTATCGGCGGTTATCATCCACCTCCAGACAACGCCACTTCCGATAATCAGTGTGGTGGAGGGAGGTGGATTCGAACCACCGAAGGCATGAGCCAGCAGATTTACAGTCTGCCCCCGTTGGCCGCTTGGGTATCCCTCCACACGGAGCCGGTCATTTTCGTTTCTGGAGGGCTGTCTTGTCAAGGCGGCACGGAAAATGCTAGGCAGCGCCTAGGCGGGATGCGGCAGATGCGCGGCATCGCGGTAGCGGGCTATTTCCTGCTCGATGTTCTTGTCCAACTCCATCAGCTTCTGGGCATAGGCGGCCAGGGCCTTGTCGTCGTCGCTGACGGGCAGCCATTTCGGCACCGGTGTGGGCTTGCCGGCCGCATCCGTGGCCACCATCACGATCACGCAGTGCGTTGCCAGAACCTCTGCGCCCGAGGCCAGATTTCGCGCCAGCACGTCCACGCTGAAATGCATGCTGGTATTGCCGGTGTAGATGAGCTGGCAATGCACGGTGACCATGTCGCCGATACAGATCGGGTGCACGAAGCGGATGCCGCCCACTGCCACGGTGACGCAAACCATGCCGCTCCAGCCCACGGCACAGGCGTAGCCGGCCTGATCGATCCACTTCATTACGAAGCCGCCATGCACCTTGCCGGAAAAATTGACATCGGTGGGCTGGGCGAGGAAACAAAGACGCACTTCGCGATCATGACCGGGCATCGAATCGATTCCGTGAGGAGCGGATACGAGGATTATACCGATCCGGCCGGCACGCACTTAAAATCTCGCGTGCTCCACATCCGTGCTGCCCACTCCATCAATGCGTCGGCTGCGGCAGATCCAGCCTGTCGCTGGAGTAGATGGCCACGTGCGGAATTCCATCGACACCGATCCAGCCCCGGTACATGCCTTCGGTATTGAACGGCATGGCCACACTGCCGTCCGCACCCAGAATGATCGCTCCGCCGTTGCCGCCCAGGCGGGTAATTTCGTCGTTGATGACCGTTTGCCCGGCCTGTTGCGCTGATTCTTTCATCTGCGTCATGCGCAGACAGATTTCGCGCGCTGCGGAAATACGCATGTAGTATTCGCCCCAGCCCGTGCTGGAGACCGCGCAATCGACATTGGCATAGGTTCCGGCACCGATGATCGGCGAATCGCCGATGCGGCCATAGCGCTTGTCGGTCAAGCCGCCGGTCGAGGTTGCAGCGGCGAGGCGACCCTCGCTATCGCGTGCAAGCGCACCGACTGTGCCGAAATGCTTGAGCATCTGCATGCGCGCGCTCGATTGCATTCCCTGGGCATCCTGCTTGAGCGCATCCTGCAGTTCCTGCCAACGCCGCTCGGTGCGGAAATAGGACGGATCGACCAGAGTGAACCCCTGTTCGACGGCAAATTTTTCCGCGCCATCGCCAACCATCATGACGTGCGGTGAATGCTCCATCACGGCGCGCGCCAGCAGGATTGGATTCTTGATCCGGTGCACGGCCGCCACGCCTCCGGCCGCCAGCGTGCTGCCATCCATAACGGACGCATCCAGTTCATTGTGGCCATCGTGGGTGAAAACAGCTCCCTTGCCAGCGTTGAACAGTGGGTCGTCCTCAAGCACCACGATAGCGGCACTGACGGCATCCAGCGACGACTTGCCGGCCTTGAGCTGCGCAAACCCTGTACGCAACGCCAACTCCATCGCGGCGCGCGCGCCGGCCTCGATTTGTGGCGTCATTCCCGCGCGTTCGACCCCGGCCCCGCCATGCATCACCAGCAGCGGCGCGATTTCGCCGTGCACGTCCAAATGACCGTCGCGTACGTCCGCGATCGCCCGGAACGCGGGCCGTTCCACCTGCATGTCCCTCAAGTCGATGCGGCTTTGTGTGCCGATGCCGGTGATGCGGATACCTGCAAAGGTCAACGGTTTGCCAGCGGCGAGTACTGCCGGTGCTTGCTGCGGTTGCACCAGCCATGCAAACCCGTTGTTGGTCGTGAATACATAGCCGATGCCGTCGCCATCGACGCCCAGCGCCGCGCGTTCATTCACGCCCAAACCGACGACATCGGCATGCCCGGCGTGCCGCAGGTTGGCCAGAAAAGCAATCAGACGTCCAAGGCGTCCACGCGTGTTGAAGTGGGTGTCGGTAATGACATTCTGCAGATACGGCATGTGCAGAAAGCCGTCGACCAAGGTCATGCCCTTGCCGAACGGGTCGTTCATTGCGTCCGCGGAAACCATGCTGCCGCCGTCGAGTGCGCCATAGGCGTACGCACCGAGAATCGCCAGACCTGCACTGGTGCCGCCGATGGGCTTGCCGTCGCGTAGATGCTGGTCGAGCAGGCGATTCAACGGCGTGCCTTTCCAGAACCGCACATAGTTGGCCTGGTCGCCGCCGGCGATGAAAATGCCGTCGGCGTGCCTGACCGCATCCAGCACCGCAGGGTCACTGGCAGCACGGCGATCATGAAAAATCAGGGTCTGGACCGAAACGACGCCTCCGATGGTGTGAAACAGATAGTGTTGCAGCTCGTCGTCGCCGGACGCGCGCAGGACCAGCAAATGACCATGACCTGCTTTCCCCGTCAGCCACGCAAATGCCGCGTCGATTTCCTCGCCACCGCCCATCAACATCAATCCGGCAGATGTTTTGTCAGGTGTCGCCGCATCCGGGTCGCCGATCCGGTAGGATTCGTAACCGTTGTGCTTGGCCGCTGCAGCGGGCGCTTTGGCGGCAATCCCAGGCTCAGTCATCAACAGGCACGACACCAGCAAGACTTGGACTGCGGTGCAGAAAAACTTGTGACTGCGCTGCAAGACGATCATCGGCTCGGCTCCCGAAAAGGACATATGCGGACAAGGACGAATGAACGCACCATATCCCCGTCTGGCTGGCACGGGCAGAGAATGTTGTGCCGGACCGGTGCCGTGCCCGTATATTTTTGCGCTGGATTGGCGCTAAGGTCGGGGCATGGATGAGCCGGTGGATCTGTGGTTCGCACGCGAAATCCTCGTGCACGAGTCGGCCTTGATGCGGTATTTGCTGCGCGCGTGGCCGCAACAGGATGAAATCCACGATCTGCGCCAGGACATCTATGTCCGCGTCTACGAGGCGGCGGACCGCTCCCGACCAACGCAGCCCAAGGCGTTCCTGTTCACCGTGGCGCGTCACCTGCTCACCGATCGTTTGCGCCGCGGCCGCATCGTATCGATCGAGGCGGTGGGTGATCCGGATGAGCTGAACGTCCTCGTAGATGAGATTTCGCCGGAACGGCGACTGAGTGCGCGGCAGATGCTGGGGCGTCTGGCTGAGGCTTTCGACCGCTTGCCGGACCGGTGCCGCCAGGTAATCTGGTTGCGCCGGGTCGAGGACATGCCGCAAAAGGCGATCGCGGCCGCACTCGGTATCAGCGAAAAAACGGTGGAAAAACAGATCGCCAAGGGTACCCGCTTGATCGCGGACTATTTCTATGGCCAGACGCAGCAGGACAGCGGCCGCCAACTCCCGGGCACAGACACAGCAACTGGATTCGAGCATGACCAGCAGCAGAAAGATTGAGTGCATGGCCGCCGTATGGCTGGCCAGACGCGATGCCGGCGACTGGGACGAACACGAGCAGTCGCAATTCGACATCTGGTTGGCGGCATCGACCCGGCATCGGGTCGCTTATCTGCGGCTCGACGCTGCGTGGCGGCAGAGCGATCGTCTGCGGGCTCTCGGGGCGGGGGTGACGGGCGGCACGGTACCGGCACGCCGGAGCTGGTCATTGTCGGCGTTCATCGATCGGCCGGATTCATCTGCGACGAGATCAGACAATTCGAAGCTGCCGGACCGCCAGGCGGCATCAACGCGCCACACAACGATGGCGCAATGGCGGCGCGTTTGGCTCAGTGCCGCAATGGGCGCGCTGGCCACGGCCATCATGTTGATCGCAATCTGGCAGCGCTATCCCGCCGTGCAACACGGCGTCTACCGGACTGCAGTTGGCGCCCTGCAATCGGTGGCGCTTGCGGATGGTTCCGAAGCGACACTGAACAGCGACAGCGATATTGTGGTCAATTTGTCGCGCCGCGAACGCGATATCGATCTGCGCCGCGGCGAAGCTTTCTTCAAGGTTGCCAAGAATCCGCAGCGGCCGTTCGTGGTCAGCGCCGGCGCGCATCGCGTGATCGCGGTAGGCACCCGCTTTTCCGTACGTCGCGATGGCGACCATATGCGCGTGATCGTTACCGAGGGGATGGTGCGATTGGAATCGGATCCGGCTGCGGCATCGCAGCACCAGGCGACCACCCTGCTGCCGGCCGGCAGCGTCGCCGAAGTGGACAATGCCGATTTGCTGGTACGCCAGATCGGGACGGATCGCGCCGAGCAACTGCTGAACTGGCGCGACGGGTTCGTGACCTTCGACGATACCCCCCTGGCAGCAGCGGTAACGGAGTTCAACCGCTACAACCGACTCAAGATTGTCATTGCCGACCCGAGCGTCGCAGCGATGCGCGTCGGCGGCAATTTCCGCTGGTCCAACACGCAAGCATTCGTGCGTTTGCTGGAGCAGGGGTTTGCGTTGCAAGCCGCGCAGGATGGCGACACGATCATGTTGCAACGGCGTCGCAGCGCGCCAGCGCAACACAGCGCTCCGGCCCGGCGCTGAGTCAGACATGCCGCGGCAGGAGCGGGATTTTCTCCGCTCATGCGTCTTGATCATCCACAGGCGCACCGTTCGCGCCGCGTTCCCGGGGAGGAACACGTCATGACTGGCTTTTTACGCACTGCACTGTTGGCCTTGCTCTGCTGCTTGCCTGCGCTGGCGCGCGCACAATCGGATACGGCTAAACGCATCGATATCCCGGCCGGCGACCTGACCACGGCCTTGCACGCCCTGGCCACGCAATCGGGAACGCAATTCATCTACCCTGCGGATCAGCTCAAGGGCCTGACCACGAACGGTGTGCACGGCAATTTGTCGGGAACGCAGGCGTTGTCGCGGCTGCTCGAAGGCACCGGTTTCGGCGTACAACGCGACGCTTCCGGAGCGGTTGTCGTAGTCCCGAACGCGGTGCCGGCGAAATCCCCGAAGGCCACGCCGCGGCGGGACGGCGACGCTGCAGAGCAGGCAGCACCGCAGGCGATGGATACCATCACGGTGACCGGCTCGCGCATTCCACGTGCCCAGATCGAGGGCCCGGCACCCGTTATCACGATCACCGCGCAGGACATCAGCAACCGCGGCTTCGCCACCGTGGCCGACGTCATGACCTCACTCACGCAAAATCTTGGCGCGCTCGACAACAACCAGAATACGGACGGCTTTTCGCCCGGTGCGCAAGCGGTGGATCTGCGTGGCCTCGGCCCCAACCACACCCTGGTGCTGGTCAACGGCCGCCGCATCGCCGACTATCCGCAATCCTACGGCGGCAACAGCAACTTCACCGATATTTCAAACCTGCCGACGTCGCTGGTCGACCGCGTGGAAATCCTCAGCGGTAGCGCCTCGGCGGTGTACGGGTCGGATGCGATTTCCGGCGTCATCAACTTTATTTTGAAGAAAAAGGCCGACGGCACCACGATCGACTACCGCGTCGGCGACACTGAGCATGGTGGCGGTTCCTCACAGCGCCTGCGCATCACCAGTGGCTGGTCGAACGGCGATTTCGATTCGGTGGTGGGTCTGGAGTTGTACAACGCGCAACCGTTGTGGGCATACCAGCGCAGCTTCACCGATTCGCGCCAGGATAGCCCGGCCGATCCGTCGCGCATCGCCGCCAGCCCGGTATTCGTCATCAGCGATATCGACGACAACTACATCGATCCGGGCAAGGCCACTTGCGACGCGCTGTCCAGCTACGACAAGGGTACGATCATCTATGCGTACCGCAGAAACTATGGCTACTACTGCGGCAGCTATTCCGACGTTGGCTACGGCACCCTGGAGAACGGGCGCAAGGCCGCGAATTTCTACGGCTCGGCGACGTATCACTTTAACGACAGCCTGAACTTCTTCCTCGACGTGCTCGCCGGTACGTCGCATCAGGAAACCTACAACACACCATTGGAATGGCAAAACAGCTATCAGCTCAACGGCGATTCCACTCCGGTCCCGTTCTTCAACGCGGCCACCGGCCAGATCGAGCAATGGCAGCGTCGCTACTTCACCATCGAGGAAAACGGCGGCTTCGATCCCGGCAAGATCCGCAATATCGACAATACCCTGTCGCTGAATCTCGGCTTCAAAGGGGTGTTCGGTGACAACTGGAACTACGAAGCCTTGTTCGGCCATTCCCAGAACCAACTCGAAAGCAAGGAACCAGCGCTGGTTTCGGCCAAGGCACAAGCGTTGTACCTGGGCCCTTCGCTGGGCATCGATCCGGACAGCGGCTATGACATCTACTTCGCACCGCATAGTCGGCTGTACACCCCGCTGACGGTGGACCAATTTCGCTCGATCACCCAGGACTCGATCGATCGCGACAAGAGCCGCTCGGAAAATTTCAGCCTGACAGTGAACAACACCGACCTGTTCCAGCTTCCCGCCGGCGCAGTCGGTTTCGCCGGCGTCGCCGAATACGGCAACCAGTATTTCGGCCTGAAGGCCGATCCGCTGTCGCTGGACGGCACCTACTTCGGCCTGCACAACACCGACGCGGTCGGTTCGCGCAGCCATTCGGGCATAGGCGCCGAAATCAGTGCACCGCTGCTATCCAAATTGACCCTGACTGCCGCCGGGCGCTACGACCGGTATGAATACAGCTCGACCTCGTCGGGCAAGTTCACCTACTCGCTCGGTATCGAATTCCGGCCGTTCGACAGCCTGCTGTTGCGCGGCTCGGCGGGCACCGGATTCCGCGCGCCGGATCTGTCGTACTTGTACGCCGGCCTGAGCGGTTCGAGTTCGGGTGGCACCGACTACTACCTGTGCCGCAAGCTGGAGCCGGATACCGCGCCGGATTTCGCCGACGACTGCGACTATGGCGATATCGGCTTCAATGGCCGCAGCCACGGCAGCACGGCGCTCAAGAACGAAACCAGCAAGTCGTTCACCTACGGCTTTGTCTACTCGCCGATCCGCAACCTGGACATCACGACCGATTACTACATCATCAAGCTCAGCAACGAGGTTGAGTACCAGGACAGCGACATGATCCTGCGCGAGGAAGCCGATTGCCGGCTCGGCCAGACCATCGACGGCCAGCCGGTCGATATCAATTCGGCGTTGTGCCAGCAGGTAATCGGTCAAGTGGTGCGCAACTCCGCCACCGATCCGAGCAATCCCGAAGGCGTCACTTCCGTGCTGGTGTTGCCGATCAATGCCGCGGAGGATCGCACCTCCGGCGTGGACTTCAACGCGCATTACCGGTGGGAAACCAATCGTCTAGGTTCGTTCGACTTCAACCTGGGTTACACCTACGTCGCCACCCACACGATCCAGTTGTTCGCTGGCGATACCGTCGATAACGAGCTCACCGATTACTACTACTACGTCATTCCGCGCAACAAGGCGAACTATTCGGTGTCATGGACGCTGGACAAGTTCACCACAACGCTCTATGGCGCGCGTCTGGGCGGGCTGCCGAATTACGACGGCGACACGCGATTGGGGCCAACCTTCCAGTACAACGCCTCGCTGAATTATCGGTTCAACGCGGATGCCGCCGTATCCCTGACCGTCGACAACTTGTTCGATTCCAGGCCCGGCAAGGACAGCACCTGGACCAGCTATCCATACTATGCCAGCCGCTGGTTCAGTCCGGTGGGACGCGCGTACTTCGTCGAGTTCAATTATCGCTTCGGCCATAACGACGGCTAGAAATTTCTGAATAAGCGTGGCGAGCGAAGGCAGCATGCCTGATCGAATCGGGCGCGAACACGGAGCACAGGAACCGGAGTTTACTTGACAGTAAATGAGGATTACTCGCCGGATTCGCGCCTGATTCCATTTTGTATCGGGTCGAGCACAGCAGCTTATTCAGACGTTGAAGCGGAAGTGCAGAACATCGCCTTCTTGTACCAGATACTCCTTGCCTTCCAGGCGCAAACGTCCGGCATCCTTGGCACCGCTCTCGCCCTGGTATTTGACGAAATCGGCGTAAGCCACCGTTTCGGCGCGAATAAACCCGCGCTCAAAGTCGGTGTGGATCACCCCCGCGGCCTGCGGTGCGGTCGAGCCGTTTTTCACCGTCCACGCGCGTACTTCTTTCTCGCCGGCGGTGAAATAGGTTTGCAAACCCAGCAACTGGTACGCGGCGCGGATCACGCGGTTCAAGCCGGACTCGGCCAGCCCCATGTCGGCCAGAAATTCGTCGCGATCGGCATCATCGAGTTGAGCCATTTCTTCTTCAATCGCCGCGCACACCGGCACGATTTCGGCGCCTTCCACAACTGCGCGCTCACGCACCTTGTCCAGATGCGGATTGTCCGTGAATCCGTCTTCCTTGACGTTGGCGATATACATAAGCGGCTTGAGCGTGAGCAGGAATAAATCGCGCAGCAGCGCTTTTTCCTCAGCGTCCAGATCCAGGCTGCGCGCGGATTTCCCCTGATTGAGCCAGGCAGCCAGCTTTTGCAGAACAGGCCTCTTCGCCAAAGCTTCCTTGTCGTTGGCCTTGGCTGCGCGCTCAACGCGGTTGAGCGCCTTGTCCACCGATTCCAGATCGGCCAGCGCCAGTTCGGTGTCGATGGTTTCGATATCCGCGATCGGATCGATCTTGCCGGCAACGTGGACGATGTCCGCATGCTCGAAGCAACGCACCACATGCGCGATCGCATCGACCTCGCGAATGTGGGCCAGAAACTTGTTACCCAAACCCTCGCCCTTCGATGCGCCGGCGACGAGACCGGCGATATCGACGAACTCGACCGCCGTCGGCACCACTTTCTGCGGCTTGACGATCGCTGCCAGTTCGCCCAGTCGCGGATCCGGCACCGGCACCACGCCAATGGTCGGATAGATCGTGCAGAACGGAAAATTGGCCGCGGCGAGGCCCGCCTTCGTCAGCGCATTGAACAGCGTGGACTTGCCGACGTTCGGCAATCCAACGATGCCGCATTTGATACCCATGAGTTAAATCCGGGAATGGAGGGTGGTGAATCGGGAATCGGCAGCGCCAAGGAATTCTGGAGTACCGCCTTTACGGTTCCCCATTCTCGGCTTCCGATTCCCGGCTTGTATGCAACCGCTTCATCGCTTCGTTGAATTCGCCCGCAACCGCCAGCGGTAGCACATCCAGCGCCGCGCCAATCGCGTCGAGGATCGCGGCTTCGTCCGCTGCGCCCGGCCGACCCAGCACCCACGGGGTGACGCGATCCTTGTGGCCGGGATGACCGATGCCCAGCCTCAAGCGATGGAACTGACCGTGGCCCAGATGCGCAAAAATGTCACGCAGGCCGTTCTGGCCGCCGTGACCACCATCGAATTTCAACCGCGCCGCACCAGGCGGCAAATCCAGATCGTCGTGTGCGATGAGCATTTGCTCTGGTTCGATCTTCCAGTAGCGCAAGGCGGAGGCAACCGCCAAGCCGCTGTTGTTCATGAATGTCGTCGGCTTGAACAGCAGCACGGCATTGCCGTCGACATCGATCTTCGCGGTCTCACCATGCAGTTTCGATTCCAGGCCAAAGCGCGCGCCCTCGCGGCGGGCAAGAGCGTCGATGAACCAGAACCCGGCGTTGTGCCGGGTGCGAAGATGTTCGGTCCCGGGATTGCCGAGGCCGACTCATAAGCGAAGTGCGGCCATGTTGACGCCAGATGTCCCTCATCCCAACCCTCTCCCGCGCGCGGGCGAGGGTGAAGTCAGGATTACTTTTTCTCTTCCTTCTTCGCCGCCGGCGCAGCGGCTGCGGTAGCGCCGGCTGCGGGCGCTACACCAGGCGCGGGTGCTGCGCCGGTTGCTCCGACCACCGCGGCTTCGCCCTCGACCACGGGCGCCACCTCGACCTCCTGCTTCATTTCCTGTGCCGTAACGACTGCCGAGTCGTGTTCCTTGCCCAGGCGCAGTTCCGGAATTTCCACGCCGGACGGCAGCTTGAGCGCGGACATGTGCACGATGTCGCCGACTTTCAGTTCGGCCAGATCCACGGCAATGAATTCCGGCAGATCCTTTGGCAAACACGAGATTTCCACATCGGTCAGCGCATGCGAGATCAGCACGCCCGCCATTTTGCCGGCCGGCGACTTTTCCTGGTTCTGGAAATGCAGTGGAACACGAATGCGGATTGCCTTGTTTTCATCCACGCGCTGAAAATCCAGATGCAGCAGTTGCGCCTTGAACGGATGGCGCTGCAGGTCGCGCAACAGTACTTTCTGTGTTTTGCCGTCGAGTTTCAGATCGAGGATGGCCGAGTAAAACCATTCGTTCAGCGAAGCCAGCCACACCGTGTTGTGCTCGAGCTGGATGCTCGCCGGCTGCTCGCTACTGCCATACAGGATGGCCGGGACCTTGCCCGTAGTACGCAGGCGGCGGCTCGCACCTTTGCCTTCGTCCTTGCGGGTTTCCGCCGGAATTTCATGAATCGTTGCCATGATAGTTGCCTCAGTTGCGATAAAACCGCCTCGCGGCGGCACTTGTACTCCCCCGCGACCAGGGGAGCGTGTCTCCGATAACCGAACCGGCTACCGTCTTGTTCTAATCCACATACAACGAACTCACCGACTCACCAAACGCAATGCGCCGGATCGTCTCGCCGAGCAGCTCGGCAACGCTCAACTGCCGGATCTTGCTACACGCTCTCGCCGCATCCGCCAGCGCAATCGTGTCGGTGACGACCAGTTCGTCCAGATGCGACGCGTTGATGTTGCTTATCGCCGCGCCGGACAACACCGGATGCGTACAGTAGGCGACGACCTTGCGCGCACCGTTTTTTTTCAGCGCCGCGGCCGCGGTGCACAGCGTGCCCGCCGTATCGACAATATCGTCGATCAACACACACACCCGATCCTTCACGTCGCCGATGATGTTCATTACAGTGGCCTCATTCGGCCGCGGCCGGCGTTTGTCGATGATGGCCAGATCCGCATCGTCCAGGCGCTTGGCCAGCGCACGCGCACGTGCCACGCCACCGACATCGGGACTGACCACGATCAGATCCGTGCCGCCGTGGCAGCGCCAGATATCGGCGAGCAGTACCGGCGAAGAGTATACATTGTCCACCGGAATATCGAAAAAACCCTGAATCTGGTCGGCATGCAGATCCACGGTCAACACCTGATCGGTACCGACTGCGCCGATCATCGTCGCCGCCACCTTGGCCGTGATCGGCACGCGCGCCGAACGCGTGCGCCGATCCTGGCGGCCATAGCCAAAATACGGGATCACGGCGGTCACGCTGGCCGCCGAAGCGCGCTTGAGCGCATCCACCAGCACCAGCAATTCCATGAAGTTGTCCGCGGTCGGCGCCGAAGTAGGCTGGATCACGAACACTTCCTGTCGGCGCACGTTCTCCTCGATCTCGACCTGCACTTCACCGTCGGAAAAGCGGCTGACGAGGGCTTTACCCAACGGCACATTCAATTCATGGCAGACGCTGGCGGCGAGTACGCGATTGGCGTTGCCGCTGAACACCAGCAGGCCGTTTTCCTCGCGCTCGCGCGCATAGGTGCCGGCAAAACCCTTCGAATTGGCCGTGTTCACACCCTGCTCCCGACTGGCAACGCACGCATCCCGCCGTGAAAGTGGCTGGGCCGGCAGGATTCGAACCTGCGAATGCGGGGATCAAAACCCCGTGCCTTACCACTTGGCGACGGCCCATTTCTATGCGAAAGATTGGGCATCCTGCCGCAACTTTCGCGAAACGGTCGCGGCCAAGCCGCGCCACGTTTCCCAACTCGGCGCTACGCGCCCCGCGTTGGCGCTTCCTGCGCCAGGATTCATGCGAAAGATCGGGCATCCTGCCGCAACTTTCGCGAAACGGACGCGGCCAAGCCGCGCCACGTTTCCCAACTCGGCGCTATGCGCCTCGTGTTGGCACTTCCTGCGCCAGGTTTTCTATGCGAAAGATTGGGCACCCTGCCCAAGCATCACTTGCGCAAACGAAAACTCTCCAGCGCATCATGCAGCAGCGAGCGATTCACGCCGCGCGCACGATACGCGACAAACTGCGGCGGGCACGCACGCACAATCGTCTCGGTCTGCTGCTCCGATTCGACCGCAACAAACACGCAACCGCCACTGCCGGAAAGCCTCGCGTCGCCATACTGACCGAGCCAATCCAGCGCCGCCGCAACCTGCGGAAAACGCGCACGCGCCGTCCGCGCGAACGCATTCGCCGTATCCATTCCGGCCAGGAAGTCGGCTATTGTCATGGGCGGCGAGTTGCGTGTCAATTCAGGCGCTTGGAAAAGCGCGGCAGTCGATACCGCAACGCCGGGATCGACGATCGCAAAGTGACGCGACGGCAAATCAATGGGCGTGAGCCGCTCGCCGACGCCCTCGGCCCAGGCAGTGCGGCCACGCACGAACAGCGGCACGTCAGCACCCAAGCACAGACCGATGGCAGCGAGCGCATCCTCATCCAGATGCGTGTCCCAGATTTCGTTCAGTGCGACCAGCACCGTGGCCGCATCCGAACTGCCGCCGCCGAGGCCGCCGCCGTTCGGAATCCGCTTGTCGACCGCGATATCCGCGCCAACTGCGCAGCCGGTGGCGGCACGCAGGGCGTGCGCCGCACGCAGTGCCAAGTCGTCTTCAGGTGCTACCTGCGCGAGTCCGGCCACACGCGCAATGATGCCGTCCTGACGCGGACGCAATCGGATGGTGTCGCCCCAATCGAGCAACTGGAATACGGTTTGCAACAGGTGATAGCCGTCGTTGCGCCGGCCGACGATGTGCAAAAACAGATTGAGTTTGGCCGGCGCTGGCCAGTGGCTCCAAGCCTCAGTCATGGTCTTAAATTCAATGGTACTTCTGCAACGGTGGTACCTTTTCGTCACTCACGCCCAAATCACGCGTCCGCTCCAGCTCATCCAGATATTGCAAATACGCCTGGTAGTCCTGCGTGATTGGCGCCAACGGTTGTGTCGTGCAATTCACCAGTGTGACATCCGTGTCGAACCGGTTCGTCCCAGTGGACAAGGGAACGGTACCGCTGAATGCCGGCAACGGCACGGAATCCACGTCGCTTGCAGTGGTGAGAGAGAGGTTGATGAAGAGCGGGCTAAATGGCGTGCCAAAGGACTGGCCACGGCGCTGCTGCACCGGATCGAAACACCAGTACTGGGGATCAGTCGGCAAGCTTGAACCACAACCAGCATAGGGCGCTGTCAACGTTGTGGCGTCGATATTTTCGAGATTGGCTTGCCGAAATACACCCTTCGTATTCACGGACTCCTGCACGATGAGCTGATCGCCGGGATAATGCGTGGGAACGCCACGTATACTCTTCATCTGCGTCGGGAAGTCCGGCGGCGGGAAAATCGCGGCCAGCCGCACCATGCCCGGTTGACCTGGATTCACGATCGGGTCGATCATCGCCGGCGACCCAACCGCGCCATCGTATTCGAACACCATCTTGACCGGGGCGCCTCCCATGCAGGCCCAGAACGATTCGATGCCTTCATTGTGGTTGCCCGAATTTTCGTGAATCCAATCGGCATTCCAGAAATAATCCGTGTTGTTCCAGAACGCCACGAACGTTGGCTCGCGCACGTCGAGCGTGCCGAGCGCGAGCCCATCGGGTTCCAGCCCGTTCGCATCGCCCATGGGCCCACGATAGACGACCTGAATGAACAAGTCGGTGGCATTGACCGGAATCGGATCGGCGGAAAAGTCAAAGCGCGCCTCGAACGCCGGCGCGCCGCTGGCCAGTTGCGCAGCGGTGGCCGCAAAGGGTTTGGAGACGGATATCTCCTGATACGTCGTGCGCGTGGTTTCGCCCGGGCCACACGTCGGCTGGGTGATGCCGGTAGCTGGCGGCGTGTAATTGTAGACCTGATATGGTTCGCCGGACAGGTCGGGTTTGTAGCAGGTGTTGCGGTGGTAACGTGCGACCGCAACCAGTTGCGGATCGTTCGGCCCCGGGTTGGCAAGCGTGGCCGACAGGTTTTGCACCGACACTATGCCGCTGCCGCTTTCGGTAATCTGCGGAGTCTTGTTCTGCACACTGACGCGTATCGTCTGGAAGCCGAAGATGGGGCAGCCGTCGTTCGTTGCCGTGCCGACACACGAATATCCTTCCGCGTTCATCGTGTGCTGCGCACCTTGATTGAGCACAGCCACGATCTTGTCTGGTGGCGAGGTCACCGCGAGCGTGCCGCGGAAGAAATAATCGATCAGGCCGGCGCTGTTGGCGATGGCGCGGGGCACAGTGAGATTGCCCATGACCTGATAGGTCAGCGGCGTCTGGGTATAGCTCACTGGCAAAACGCCGCTACCGCTGAAACCAAACCAGATCCCCGCCGTGACCAGGGGCTGCGGCGTGGTAGCGTCTGCGCGACTGGGCTGCAACGGATCGGGCACGGTGTGATAACCGTTTTCACAGTAGATCGGGAACCCTCCCAGCACTGGCACGAAATTGCAGCTCACCTTTTGGGTGGTAAGCGTACTCGGGTCAGGTTCGGAATATGAAAATACTCCAGGCAACAGGATGTTCGCATTCGGCATCGTCCCG
Organism: Rudaea sp.; assembly: GCA_050737915.1. Lineage (GTDB taxonomy): Bacteria > Pseudomonadota > Gammaproteobacteria > Xanthomonadales > Rhodanobacteraceae > Rudaea. The sequence goes on along the minus strand of JBOHYL010000180.1, from coordinate 2,648 downwards.
CGTGTGAAGAACCCGCGATTGCTGTAGTCCGCCATGCCGTAGCGATTGTCTGGCAAGACATCCGGACCATCTCCAGGATCGCGCGTGGTGAAGAAGCGCAATGCCGTGTTGAACATCGGCACCGGGTAGCCGTTGATGTCCGGCAGGGGCGTGAAGAATTGATTGAATATCTTGGACGTGTTGCCGACCAGGCTGCGGACATATTCCTGCCCGGGCGTTGGACTTGTACCCGTGTACGCTCCCACACCAATCAATCGATAGTTCGTGAACGGCTCGAAGCCTTGCTGATCGTCCGGGTTGACGTGCGGATCATGTCGATCATTTCGCGTGTGCTGCGGTTGCGCAGCGTCCTGCAATAGATGCGCCACGTCGCCGAGTGAGCGAAACGCCGTCGCCCAACGAAACATGCGTTCTTCCGAATCTGCCTCCCGCTCGGACGCCTCTCTCATGCCATCGCTGTTTGCATCGCGTTCCGCCGTGAGCGCAAGAAATTCGTTTTGCCGTGCGTCCTCCCAACTGAAATGTTGGTGACGGTTCGGATTGGGCGACAGTGATGAGAACGCGTCTACGGTACCCAGTGCCCAATCGACTGACTTGCTACACCAGATGTATCCGTAAAGCGGAGAGGAAGAAGGAAAGTCTTTGCAATCCTCGCCAATATGTAGTTCTTGATTGTAGATTGGATCATAGAAGTGGCTATAGACCCGCCGGAACGGCCCATACGGATCCGGATCTGGCGGGGTGCCGTCAGAACTGTTGTAGTCGATTGGAAGAAGATCGTCCTCACGAATCGCGCCACGCATCAGCCAGTTGACTATCGGCAATGTTTGGATCGGCGTGGCGCCGATTACCGTATTGCTCACAACCGCGGCATTGACCAACTGTTGCATCTGATACCACTCGTAAGCGGTCACCGGACGTTGGTACTGTAGTGGCAACGCTCCAGACGGCAGATTGTCGAAGTAGAAACTTTCTGGGAACGGCGCGGCAATCCAGTAGGGCGAGAACGGCTGTGGAGGGTCGAAGCGATCAAGGCCAAGTCGCTGGAGCAATGTCGTCGCGTTGGAATTATCCAAATCCGAATTTACGAATGCTTGGTATGTGATGTAGGCGTGTGTCTGCGAATCGAAAGCGAAGGTCGATACGGGACCGATCAACACAAGCAGCCCGGACAACAAATATACAGCTTTCATGGTAGTGCCTCGTTGCATTTGCTCGTGAAGTGGCCAATGCACTTCAAAATCGAATCCGCCAGCTCAAGAAATAAAGGCCCAGATACACCAGAAACACCAGCGTGGGAATTGCAGCGGTGAGCCAAATGAGTGTGGCAGTCTTTAGTGATTTCACCACACTCCGCCAATGACCACGCTTCACCACAATGCAGGCGATCCACCATAACGGCCACGAAACGACGAACCAAAATCCAATTTGCCATGCAATCGATGCAGCTACTTGCGGATTCACGAATCGGCTGATGAACCACAAGAGATAGATTCCTGCTGTTGCAATGCAGGCGTGCGCCATGCTCAAGGCTACGCACACGCGAAGCGCGAGCGGCGCGGGAGCAGGGACTCGATCGTAGGTGGCAGTCATCGGAAGCCGCGCAACGACCAGATCAAGAGCAGTGCGGGAATGGCGGCAAAAAGCCAAATTGCTGTAGCTATCCGTAACGACTTAATCACACGCCTCCAATCGCCAAGGCCGACAACTAAGCATATGATCCACCATGCCGGCCAGAATTCGAGTAGCTGGTTCCAGAAAGGTGCTGCAGATTCAGCAAAATTTGTATGATAGATTGTAGTGCTTCGTATTACCCATACTAAGTACAGACCACCAGTAACAATAATCGCATGCACCAAGCTAAATGCGGCGCAGATGCGGGACGCCACACCCAAAGGCGGCGCAGGCGTCCGAATAGGATCAGGAACTGTATTCATCTCAGCGCCTCACATGCCTGCAATACGCCAGGCGCCATCAGCGCTCTGCGAAAATTCCATGTGGAAGCCCGACAACGTCTGATCGGCGTTCTGTCGCACGACGATGAAGGTGGCGGTGTTGCCGGTCAGATAGCCATCCACAATGTTGCCGAGGTTGGCGACGTAAGCGGGCAGCGTGCTCGCGTTGTTCGTGAACAGGTCCTGATATTCGTCTTGCGCGTTCGGGTCGATCGCCGTCAACGCGCCGGCGCTGTCCTGTGCCGTCAGGCGCTGCTTCATGTAGCCGTAGACATCGCACAGCATGCCGCTTTGCCGAGTAAGGTCCTCGACCAGATAATGCACATAAGCCGTGTAGACGACGCTGTTGCTGTCGGTTACGGTCAAGCGCGCTGCGTACAAATTCGGCTGCGTGGCGAGATACGTCAATGGCGTTCCGGGCGCGGGGTTGACGACATCATCGGTGCCGTCGCCGTTGTAGTCGATCGACAAGGTTTGGACGGTCGCGCCACCCGGCAAAGTCCCAACCACCGGCGTGAAACTCAGCAGGAACGGTGCGTAGCTCACGGGCCGGGCGATACTCAACGTGACAACGTCCGGACTCCCCGAGCCTTGGGTGAGGCCAATGGATGTGCTGGCGGTGTTGCCGGTGATTGTGGTCGCGGTGACATTGATGGTGTTGGCACCGGCCTGCAGCGGCACGGCGGACGCAAG
>JBOHYL010000179.1:0-9570 GCA_050737915.1 Rudaea sp. | reverse complement strand
GCATTACGCATCCTTTCGGCGGGATCATGGGAATCCTCGGCGCCGCGGGCGTGGTCTTTTTCGCATTTATCGGCTTCGATGCCGTTTCCACGGCCGCCCAGGAAACGATCAATCCCAAGCGCGATATGCCGATCGGCATTCTCGGCTCGCTGATCATCTGCACCGTGCTGTATATCGTGGTATCGGCGATATTGACCGGCATGTCTTCGTATCTGAAGCTCAACACGGCCGAGCCGGTCGTCACCGCGTTGCTGGATTATCCCAGTCTGGTCTGGTTGCGCACCGTGGTTGAACTGGGTGCGATCGCGGGCCTGTCTTCGGTGATCCTGGTGATGCTGATGGGCCAGCCGCGAATTTTCTACACGATGTCGCGCGACGGATTGCTGCCGCCGTTGTTCGGTCGGCTGCATCCGAAGTTCCAGACGCCTTACATGGGCACGATCATCGTCGGCATCATCGCCGCGATTCTGGCCGGACTGCTGCCGATCGGCGTGCTCGGCGATCTGGTCTCGATGGGTACCCTGCTCGCCTTCACCACCGTTTGCATCGGCGTGCTCGTGCTGCGTCGCATCCGCCCGGATATCCAGCGCCCATTCCGCGTTGCATTCGCTCCGGTCGTCTGCGTACTCGGCGCACTGTGTTGTTTCGCCTTGTTCATGCTGGCGTTCCTGGACAACTGGCACTTGATGATCGGCTGGATTGCGCTGGGCTTCCTGATTTACTTCGGCTACGGCTACCGTCACAGCAAACTGCGTCATCCGCAATGAGAGCGGGAAAAGGCCGGCAGCAACGCCGGCCTTTTTTGCTTATACGACCTGCGCCACGAAACGGACAAATCGCATGCTCGACCGACTGCTCGCCAAAAAGACCGACTTCGCCACCGACCCGAACATCGGTGCAGATGGGATCGATCTCAAACGTACGCTCGGCCCATGGGGGCTGACTGCGCTTGGCATTGGCGCCGTCATCGGTGGCGGAATTTTCGTGATCACCGGACAGGCCGCTGCGGAACATGCCGGACCCGCGATCGTGTTGTGTTTCATCATCGCCGCAATTTGTTGCAGTTTCTGCGCGCTGTGCTACGCCGAGTTCGCAACTTTGATCCCCATGTCGGGAAGTTCGTATTCCTACGCCTACGCCACGTTGGGCGAGTTCGTGGCCTGGTTTATCGGCTGGAACATGGTGCTCGAATACGGCGTATCCGCCTCGGCCGTGGCGGTGAGCTGGACCGGCTACTTCACCAGTTTGCTCGACCACATGGGATTGCACCTGCCCGCCGCATTGACCAATGCACCGCTCGCGTACACCGACAATCATCTGGTCGCAACCGGGGCTTTGATCAATCTCCCCGCTGTCGCAATCGTACTTGCGCTGACCTGGCTTTGTTACATCGGCATTCGCGAATCCAGCGGCGTGAATCTGGCGATGGTCATCCTCAAAGTCTCCCTGATCGTGATCGTCATCATTGCTGGCTGGCATTACGTCAACCCTGACTATTGGCATCCGTTCATTCCGGCGAACCAGGGGCCGGAGAAATACGGTTGGTCGGGCATCATCCGTGGCTCGGCGCTGGTGTTCTTCGCCTATATCGGCTTCGAGGCGACCTCGACTGCCGCGCAGGAAGCGAAGAATCCACAGCGCGATCTGCCGATCGGTACGCTTGCCTCACTGGCGATTTGTACTGTCTTATACATCGGCATGGCCGCCGTTCTCACCGGGCTGCTGCCGTTCGATCAACTCGGTACGTCCGAGCCGGTAGTCACCGCCGTCAAGGCGCATGCCGAATTGGGCTGGTTGCGCTGGCTGGTCGAGATCGGTGCGCTGATCGGTTTGTCGTCGGTCGTGCTGGTGATGATCATCGCCCAACCGCGCATCTTCATGATCATGGGCCGCGACGGCATGCTACCGCCGGTATTCGCGAAGATTCATCCGAAATACCGCACGCCGCACATCAACACGGTTATCACCGGCGTCGGTATCGCCCTGCTGGCTGCGATCTTTCCGCTCGACATCCTCGGCGACCTGGTTTCGATGGGCACGCTGATCGCGTTCTGCGCGGTTTGCATCGGCGTACTGATCCTGCGCCGCACGCGCCCGGAATTGCCGCGCACGTTCCGCGTGCCGTGGGCAACTCTCACCTGCACGCTCGGCGTGCTGAGTTGCCTGTTCCTGCTGATCTTCGGCGAGAACTGGTACAACTGGACGCTGATGGGTCTGTGGACCGTGCTCGGAATCGCAATCTATTTCGGCTACGGCTATCAGCACAGCAAGCTGCGGCAAAACGCGTAAGACCTACTCGGCGGCGCCCTCGTCGGCCGTATCCAGCAGCGTCGGTGGGATGCGTTTGCCGGCTTTGGCGCCGAGCTCGCGCAATTTTTCGATCTGCCCGACGAGATTGCCGCGGCCGCTGCCGAGCTTGGTCAACGCCGATGCGAGCGCTGCATGCGCTGTTTCGATCCTGGCGTTCGCTTCCTGCAGATCGTCGATGAAGCCGACAAACTTGTCGTAGAGCTTGCCGGCGCGGTCGGCAATCTCGAACGCATTGCGGTTGCGGTCGTCGAAGCGCCACAAACTCGAGACCGTACGCAACGTTGCCAGTAATGTGGATGTGGTAACGATGACAATCTGTTTTTCCAACGCGAACGCATGCAGAGCGTCGTCGCGATGCACCGCCTCGATGTAGGCGGCTTCGACCGGCACGAACATCAGTACGAACTCGAGCGTGTTCACGCCGGGCAGATCGCTATAGCGCTTGTCCGCCAGTTCCTTGACGTGACTGCGCAACGAGACCAGGTGCGCGTCGAGCTGCTTGCTGCACTCGTCATCGTCAACGGCCGCGCAATAGCGCTCGTATGCGGTCAGCGATACCTTGGCATCGATGATCAGATCGCGGCCTTCCGGCAAATGCACGATCACATCCGGACGCGGCCGCCCACCCGCGTCGCCCTGCAAGGCAACCTGCATTTCGTATTCACGACCTTGCTGCAAACCCGAGGCTTCGAGCAGACGCTCGAGCACCATCTCGCCCCATGCACCCTGCGATTTGCTGTCGCGGGTGAGCGCGCGGGTCAGGTTGCGCGCGTCCTCGTCGATCTGCTTGTTGAGCGTCTTGAGCGCATCGATCTCGGCCTTGAGCAAGCCACGTTCGCGGCTTTCCTTGTCGTAAACCTCATCCACGCGTTTGCGGAAGTCGCCCAACTGTTCGCGTAACGGGTTTAGCAACGTGCCAAGATTGGCCTGGTTCTGCTCGGTAAATTTCTGGCTCTGCTGATCGAGCAACTGGCGCGACACCAGCGCGAACTTGTCGGCCAGCAGTTTCTCGCGCTCCAATGCCGCCTGCTGCTGTTCGCGCAAACTCGTGGCCAGCGCCGTGCTTTGTTGCTCGGCGCGTTGACGCAATTCGGACAGCCGCTGCGTTTCGGCGCGCGCTTCGTCGCGCTCGTGCTCGACTTGCGCCAACCGCTCCAGTCGCCCAGCATACGTCGCGCGTTCGGCGGACAGATCCAGGATGCGTTGACGCAGTTCGACCAATTCACGTTGCGCCGTGCCGTGCTCGCCGCGTAACCGACGCAGTGCCTGGAGCATCGGCAAGAAACCCAGAGCAAACGCGATCAGGGCGATGCCGCCCCATAACGATACGTCGTTCGGCGAAATGGACATAGCGTTTCCGTGCGCTACCGGCAATGGCGCATTGTGACAGGCTGGAGTCTCAGTTGGCGAGACATCCCACATGCCAGTTGCCGCGCGCATCCGTTATAGTTACACCGGTCATGGTTAAATCCTGCAGATCAGCCACCACAATGCCGATGAGTCACACCACCGCCCGTTTCGCCGAATACGCGAATGCCATTGCCGACACGGCACGCAAACTCGGTGCGCAGGGGTTGACGCCCGCAACCAGCAGCAATTTCTCGATGCGCATGGACGCTGCGCACATCGCCATCACCGTCTCCGGGCGCGACAAGGGCGCGCTCAATGCCGATGACATCATGGTCATCGATACGGACGGCAAAGCTGTCGGCACCGCGCTGCAGCCCTCGGCGGAAACCCTGTTGCACACCCAGGTCTACGAGCGCTTTCCTGATGCCAATGCGGTACTGCACACGCATTCGCGTACGCAAACCGTCGCCTCACGTGTGTTTGCCGCTGCGGGTCTGGTCCGTTTCGACGGCTACGAGTTGCAAAAGGCAATCGCCGGCCACATCTCGCACGAGCAGGCGATCGAACTGCCGGTGTTTGCGAATACGCAACAAATGCCAGAACTCGCTGCCCGGGTCGATGCCTGGCTGGACGCAGGCAAGACATTGTATGGCTACCTGATAGAAGGCCACGGCCTGTACACCTGGGGCCGCGACATGGCCGAGGCCGAGCGTCATATCGAAGCAATCGAATTTTTACTCGGCTGCGAACTGGATTTGAGGAAATTGCGATGAGTCGACTGCGCATCTTTACCGAAACAGACGGCAACACTCCGCTGCAAACTGTGACCGAACATGCCGGGATTGCGCGCGAGCTGAGCCACGTTGGTGTGCGTTTCGAAAAATGGGAAGCATCCAAGTCGGTCGCGCCAGGAGCCAGTCAGGACGAGGTGATCGCCGCGTATCGCGTCGATATTGATCGTCTGATGCACGAGAACGGCTACCAGGCGGTGGATGTGGTCAGCTTGAATCCGGAGCATCCGGACCGCGCGACGCTACGCCAGAAGTTTCTCAGCGAACACACACATTCGGAAGACGAAGTACGTTTCTTCGTTGCCGGCCGCGGTCTGTTCACACTGCACATCGGCGAAAAAATCTACGAAGTGTTGTGCGAGCGCGGCGATCTGATCGGCGTTCCCGACGGCACCCGCCACTGGTTCGACATGAGCGAGGCGCCGTACTTCATCGCGATCCGTCTGTTCACCAATCCCGCCGGCTGGGTAGCGAACTTTACCGGCACCGACATCGCTGCGCGTTTTCCGCGCCTGCCAGCCGCTACGCCGTGATCCGCGCCATCCTCACCGACATCGAAGGCACGACGAGTTCGATTGCGTTCGTCAAGGACGTGCTGTTTCCGTTCGCGCGCGAGCGCTTGCCGGCCTTCATCGAAACGCATGCCGACCGGCCGGAAGTCCAGCACTGGCTGCACGAGGCGGCGAAGGAAGCCCGCATCATTCTTGCCGATCGCGAGGAAATCATCGCCCTGCTGCAAGGCTGGATCGACGAGGACCGCAAAGCCACGCCACTGAAGGCATTGCAGGGCATGATCTGGGATGAAGGCTACCGCAGCGGCGATTTCCGCGCGCACGTGTACGCCGATGTCGCGCCGGCACTGCGCAAGTGGAAACAGCGTGGTCTGGACCTGTACGTTTATTCTTCCGGTTCGGTGGCGGCGCAGAAACTTTTTTTTGGTCACAGCGAGGCGGGGGATCTGACGCCGCTGTTTTCCGGCTACTTCGATACCGAGACCGGACCCAAACGCGAAGCCGATTCCTACCGCCGCATTGCCAGCACGATCGGCAATCCGCCCGGCGACATATTGTTCCTGTCCGACATCGTCGAAGAACTCGATGCCGCACGCAGCGCCGGCATGAAAACAACCCTGCTGGCGCGGCCGCCGGCAGTGTGCCAAGCTACCAGCTCGCACCCGTGCGTGCACGCATTCGACGCCATCGCGTTGGACTGAATAATGCGTCGTCTGCTTGCCATCGTTTTCGTTCTCAGCTTCGCTAGCGGCGCGTTGACCGCCGCCTTGCTGGTGCGGCGCGAATCGCCGCCAATCGCGCATCCAGCTGCCGTTGCCGCGGTAGCGACCGCCAATCCGGGTAACGACGCTGCCGACGCCGATGCGGGCGCAGACGGCGATGACAACTGGCCCGACAACGCCGACACCCCGGAACAAGTCGTCTACGCGCAGCCGCAGATGCTGCACGATGCCATCACGAAGCTGGCGCCACGCAGACCCGGCAGCCCCAACCTGTATTTCATCGGGTTCGCCGGGGATGCCGAGGAAGACGTGTTCCGGAACGAGGCCGAATACGCAGCCACCCTGTTCGCAAAGCGTTTCGCCGTCGCTGGACACGAACTGCTGTTGGTCAACAATCCAGCAACGTTGTCGCGCTATCCACTGGCGACGCTTACGAATCTGGAATCCGCGATCGATGCGGTTGCGCAGAACATGGATCGTGACACGGACATCCTCGTGCTGCTGCTGACCAGCCACGGCACGCAAGATCATTTGCTGTACGTGAACATGAATCCGCTGCCGCTGGACCAGATCGCGCCGGAAGACCTGGCCGACATCTTCGCCAAGACGAAAATCCGCTACAAGGTGGTCGTGATTTCGGCGTGTTATTCCGGCGGATTCATAGGCGCCCTGAAGGACGACAGCACGATGATCGTCACTGCCGCGCGTAGCGACCGCAGCTCGTTTGGCTGCGGCAGTAATTCGGACATCACCGATTTCGGCCGCGCGTTCTTCGTCGACGGCCTGAACCACAACGCCACGTTCACCGGGGCCTTCACCAAAGCGCGCAAACTCGTCGATAACTGGGAAAGCCGCGGTCACGAGGATCATTCGTATCCGCAGCTAGCGACCACGCCGCGAATCGAAGCGCAACTTGCGCTATGGCGCAAAGCAATTCGCATCGGAGCGCCAGTCCCCTTCGTGGCGCCGGGCGGATCAGCGCACAACTCCACCCTCACCGCGACGCGCTAGCGAGTCGCGCAGCGCCACCGCGGAAGCCGGAAAGTCGCAGAACAGCGCATCCACGCCGTGCTCCATCGCCGCCACGAGTTCTGCCTGAGGCGAGGCAAACGGCAACCAGTCACCATCGTCGCGGAAGGTCCAGGCGTGCACTTCCAGACCCGCCGCGTGCACCTGTGCCACCAGGCCGGAATCGTTGCCGACCGCATCCCACAGAAAGGTCTTACTTGGCGCCAAACCGCTCGTCCACACGGCCAGGGAGCGCAGTTCATTTTCGTCGGGTGTCGCCTCGAGCAAGGCAAAGCAGCGATTGCCGCAGCGCGCATGCAGTGTACGCAACAGCGCAAGGTCGAAGCATTCCAGCCACACCGGCGCATCGGCACCAAGCAAGTGGCGAGCACCCAGCTCCGCTTCGAGCAGGTCGGCCGGCGCGTGTCCGAGCGCATGGAAATATGCCGGATCCTTGATCTCGATATCGACGATACAGGACGCTGCACGCGCCATATCCAGAAGCTGCGCCAAACGCAGAATCGGCGATCGGCCTGCTGCGTTGCGGCGGCGCAAGGGGTTGGGTTCGATGCAATGCAGCGTATCGAGTTCCGCCGCGACGAAATCTCCGATCCACCACTGCGACTTTCCGTCCACATGCCGCGCGCGCGTGGCGAATTGCGCGCGAGCCGCGATATCGGTGGTCAGGGCCAAATCAACATCGTGGCGCACGAACAAGACACCGTCGCGGCTGGGCAGCACGTCCGGCTCGACCGCATCGGCACGCTGCGAGAACGCCAAGGCGAAAGCCTCTCGCGAATGTTCCGGGCACTGGCCGCTGGCACCGCGATGCGCGATGACGCGCGGAGGCTTGCCGCTCAGGGTGTGCCAGTAAGGTGCATTCACTTCGTGGCAGTGTGCCGCGCAGCCAGTACTTGCGCAACGTCGGCTAGCGGTCGGGCGCATGCGTTCGCGCTGCTCGATAAGAGCATAAAATTCGCCAAAAAAGCCAACGCCGACCCTGCGCTAAACCCGCAGATGCGCGCTCAGGAACCGCTGATTAACCGTCGCGAGCGTAGCAGGTTAATCAGAGGTTTCCTTACTTGACCAGCAATGCCTTGGCCAGTCCGCCCTGGAACTTACCGACCCCACGCGCCAGATGCAGCATGCCGAACAACAATGCGATGCCAAGTACGAACAGCAGCGGATCAGACAATTGCCACGGCACCAGCATGGTGTCGTTGAACCGGATATCGGTAGCCCAGTCGATGCGGACAATGCCCAGCATCCAGCCCAGATGCGCGAGCGGCGCCAGGATAAAGGAAAGCGAGAGCGCGATACCGGTTACCGCCATGGTGAAATACACGATGCCGAGCGGAAGCATCAGTACGAAATAGAGCAACGTCGACCATGTGCGCGCATCCGTGAACATGCCCCAGATGCGCGAGCGCAGCGGCACGTTGCGCTCGGCGAATACCGGCCGCCGCGGCATGCGTTCACCCAGCATCACCTCGACAATACGGCCTTCAACCAGCGACAACACGCGGGTGGTACCGAAGAATATCACTGCGACAACGATACCGAAGATGAGGATCGACAGACTTAGTGACAGCGACAAGCCAACGATGGTCCAAGTGAAATAAAAAATGCCGGTGGCGAGCGACAACAGCATGTAAAACAAGCCCGAATAAGCGCGGGGGTCGGCGCCAACGGCAAAGAACCGCCCGAGCGCAGTGCGTCGCACCAGCGGCGGTGCGGGTCGCAAAGCCCGCTCCACCTGATGTTCCTGGTTGACGTAAATCTCCGCGACTTCTTCCGGCGCCCCGTAACTGCCGGCGATCTTCGCCAGCAGCTCGGCTTCGGACATGCTGCGATTCTCATGCATCTCGCTGCGCAGATGCTCCTCGGCGTCGTACAGTGCGTCCTGGATCAATGCCGGATCCGCGCCGGTCAGCGCGGCGCGCAATTGCTCAAGATATTCGGCGATGGTGCGCGGTGTCGGCAGGTTCATGACAGTCCTCCAGCAATGCGTGTTTACGGCCGTCCATAACATCGAGAATCACAAAACAGGCATCGTGCCCGCACTATTCAACAAGAACAGAATCCACAAAATCGCGAGTGTCGATCCAGGCCAGACTCCATTCGCGCAATACGCGCCGGCCCAGCGCAGTAATGCGGTAATAGCGCCGTGGCGGCCCGGTGATGGAAGGCTCCACTTCGCTGTCGAGCAGGTTGGCGGCGGCCAGACTGCGCAACACCGGATACAACGCGCTCTGTTTGCCGCTGAGCACGCCCGCCCCGGTTTCGTCCAGGCGCTTGAGGATCTGGTAGCCGTACATCGGCGTCCGCGCACGCGCGAGCACGCCGAGCAATACCAGCGAAACAATGCCGGCGGAGAGTTCCTTGTGGAATTTCCACAAATGGCTGTCGGTGTCGTCCATGCAGTGAACCTGCTCATATTCGCAGATCAAACATAGTATTTACTTAACACTAGCGCATGCGCCGGAAGTCATGCCTGCTACAGGTCAGGCGGCGCAACAGGGAAAAGCACTCAATGAAGGAGATCGCCCCTGGCGACTAGTTCGCAGATCGCGCCGATGTCCCCATCCAGTGTGCGGTCGCGCGACAGAAACGCGATGCGCTCGCGGATTGCGGAAAATGCGCCGCGCACCCCGGCACCGGCGTGGAATTCGCCCGCCATCGCCAACGCCGCCATCAACGCGTTTGTCTCGGTTTCGAATTGGGCATAGTGCTTGCTGTCGGCATGCGGTGCACCGGCAATCTTCCTGGCCAATGCGCGCCAGTCGCCACGCGCGGCGAGCGTGCGTGCGGCGTTGAGCATGTCCTGGCGGTATTCGAGGGCTTGCGCGGCGGTGTACAACTCCAGCGCGAGCACGT
>JBOHYL010000178.1:0-24762 GCA_050737915.1 Rudaea sp. | reverse complement strand
GGCTTGTGCAGGCGTATTTCGCCGCTGCGCAACGCTTCGTCGTTATCGAATACGGCACAACGCCGGCCGCCGCTGAAGGCGCGATTGCGCGCAATCTGTCCGGCGAGTTCGGCGGGGTTGACGACGACAAGATCGGCGTTCTCTTCGGTGCCCCAGCGCCAGTTCTGCTTGAGCTCGCCGGAAATCTTGCGCAGCAGCAGGCGCAGGTGCGCGGTTTCCTCTTCACTCAGGCCGATTACAGCAAGGTATTTTTCGATGGCCACTGGCCGGTTCCCGCAATGCCTGCAAAGCGCATCGAGTGTACTTCAAAATCGACCGTCTGTGCGCGTTCAAGACGCGCTGACGCCAGCCACCGCGGCCGCCTCCGCGGTGGCGCGGGTGCGCTGCTGCAGCGCCCACAGCGCCGCGTAGCGACCGCCCTGCGCGAGCAAGTCGGCGTGGGTGCCGCGTTCGACGATGCGGCCGTGTTCGAGCACGATGATTTCGTCCGCATCCACGATCGTCGACAGCCGGTGCGCGATGATGAGGGTCGTGCGATCGCGCGCGATTTCGGCCAGCTCGCCCTGGATGATCTTTTCGGTGCGCGTATCCAGCGCACTGGTAGCTTCGTCGAACACCAGGATGGCCGGATTCTTCAGCACCGTGCGCGCAATCGCCACGCGCTGTTTCTCGCCGCCGGACAATTTCAACCCGCGTTCGCCGACCTGGGTGTCGTAGCCTTGCGGAAGCGAGCGCACGAAATCGTGGATGTGCGCGGCGCGCGCGGCGGCTTCGACTTCTTCGCGCGTCGCTTCGGGGCGGCCGTAGGCAATGTTGTAGTAGATGCTGTCGTTGAACAGCACGGTATCCTGCGGCACGATGCCGATGGCAGCGCGCAGCGAGGTCTGCGTGACTGCGCGGATATCCTGGCTGTCGATGGTGATGCGTCCGCTGGAAACGTCGTAGAAACGAAACAGCAGGCGCGACAGCGTGGATTTGCCCGCGCCGGTGGTGCCGACCACGGCTAGCGTCTTGCCCGGCGCGATGGAAAAATCCACATCGTGCAGGATTGATCGCTGCGGATCGTAATGAAACGACACTTGCTCGAAACGCACCCGCGCGCCGTCGATGCGCAGTGACTGCGAGTCGGGCGAGTCGGCGACTTCGGCGTGTTCGTCGAGCAAGGCGAACATGCGTTCCATGTCGATCGCGCCCTGCTTGATCTGGCGATAGGTGAAACCGAGCATGTTCAGCGGAATCGCCAGTTGCAGCAGCAAGGTATTGACCAGCACCAGATCGCCGACGCTGAGCAAGTGCGCGGCGACGCCTGCGGCAGCCATCGCCATCAGCGCGGTCAAACCGGCCGCGATCACCAGCGCCTGCGCACCGTTGAGCACGGCCAGCGAGCTCTCGGTCTTGACCGCGGCATCCTCGTAACGGCGCAAGTCGGCGTCGTAGCGGCGCGCCTCGAAGTCCTCGTTGCCGAAATACTTCACCGTTTCGTAATTGAGCAGGCTGTCGACCGCGCGCGCGTTGGACAGGCTTTCCACCTCGTTCATCGCGCGCACGCCAGCAGTGCGCCATTCGCTGATCCAGATGGTGGTCGCGATGTACACCATCATCGTGGTCAGGGTAATGGCGGCGTAGCGCCAGTCCAGCTCGCGCAACAGCAGCGCGGTGACGAGCGCGATTTCGACCAGGGTCGGTACGATGTTGAATATCACCCAGCCGAGCAGGTTGTAGACGCCGCGTGTGCCGCGCGAGACATCGCGACCCACGCCGCCGGTGTGGCGTTCCAGATGAAAGCGCAGCGACAGCCGGTGCAGGTGGCGGAAGGCGTCCAAACCGGAGGCGCGCATCGAGCGCTGGGCCACGCGCTCGAACACGGTATCGCGCAACTGGCCGAACAAAGTACCGGCCAGACGCAGCAAGCCGTAGCCGGCGATCAGCGCAATGGGCACCGACAACAAGGCGATGCGCGGATCCAGGTGATCGACAATGGCCTTGAGCGACAATGGCACACCGATGGTGGCGACCTTGGCGAGAATCAGCAGACTCAACGACGCAGCGACGCGCGCCCCATGACCGCGCAGGTAGGGCGTCAATCGTTGCAGGGTCGAGGGAATGCTGGCGGAGGCGGGCGTTTTTTTCATCGTCGTTAGGTGAGGGCGTTTACGGCAGGCACAAGCCGCCAGTATGGCATCGGCGTATCATGCCCGTATCGCAACGACCGGAGAAAAGCCATGCGTCATGTAGCGATACTCGCCGCCGCACTCGCCTTGTTCAGCGTCGCCGCGCTGGCGTCGGATGCCGCCCAACCCACGACCTTGATGCGGCCCAAGGCGCCGCACGGCGCCAAAGTCTTCATCGTCTCGCCGAAAAACGGCGCGACGGTCGGTCAGGATGTGCATGTCGTATTCGGTGTGCGTGGCATCAAGGTGGCTCCCGCGAGGGACACGGCGCCGAACACCGGCCATCATCATCTGCTTATCGACGTCAAGGAATTGCCTGCATTGGATGCGCCGATTCCCGCCGATGCCAACCACAAGCACTATGGCAAGGGTCAAACCGAAGACAGCATCCATCTGACCCCGGGTAACCACACCCTGCAACTGGACTTCGCCGATTACGCGCACATGCAGTTCGATCCGCCGCTGGTGTCGCGCAAGATCACGATACATGTGAAGTGACGCCTGCGCAGCGAGTAGGGCGGGAAAGCGTCGCACGTCGCGTCGGCTACAGAACTCCGCGCGCCGGTCCCGCGGTGAAACCCATGCGATCCATAAGCGCCTCGAATCGCGGCTGCGAGCGCAGATTGTTCCAGCGCGCATCGGTCTTGAGAAAGGTCATGCGTACGTCGCGTTGTTCGAAGGCGAGTTCAAGCAGATCAAGCGCTTCCTCAAGGTCGCCCAGCGCATTGCTGATGGCGGCACGACACGCGCCCGGCACAAAAGCAGTTTCGGCTAGTGCCCGCAGTTCTTCACGCAACTGTTCCGCACCCGCCCGATTGCCGGTCGCGACCAGAGCCTGAGCGAGCACGGCCAGCACCTGACTACTGCGCTCGGACAGCTTTGCTGCGTGTTCGAGAATGGTGACCGCTGCCGCCGGGTCGCCAAGCGCAGTTACCATTCCCGCGCGCGCCAGCAGCGCGATCCAGAAATCCGGCGCGATCTCGAGTGCCTGCTCAATACGCACGCTCGCTTCTTGCGGGCGGCCCGCCGCAGCAAGGAAGCTGCCTTCCAGTGCGTTGATCAATGGCGACAGCGGATCCAGCTCACGCGCTTGGCGCATCTGCGCCAGCGCTTCGCCGAAGCGTCCAAGATTGTTGAGCAAGTGTGCGTACACAAAATGGCCCTCGGGGATGCGCGGATCGAGGCTGATTGCGCGCTTGCACGCGAGCTCGGCGCCACGCCAGTTCCAATCGATCCAGAACAGATTGAAGCCGTGCTCTGCGTGCGCTTCCGGGAGGTTGGGATTGAGCGCGAAGGCGTGCTGGACAGCCGCCTTCGCCAGCGGAAACGCTTGTTTCGGGTCCATGTCGCCTGTGATGGTGAGTGAGCGCCAGGCAAATGCCTGCCCACTCCATGCGCGTGCATAGCGCGGATCGATGTCCAGTACTTGCCTGAACACACCAATCGCGCGCTTGCATCGAGACAAACTCGGCGCGTCGTTCAGATCGCGTCCTGCGAGGTAAAGGCGTTCCGCGGCCGCAAGCGGTTCTGTTGTGCCTGGTGCACGCCGCCTTTCTGTAAATGACCCTGCGGCCAGCTCGGCGACGAAGCGATAACCACGGCCGGGAATCGTGACGATGTGGCGATAGTCACCGACGTCGACGGCGAATGCCTTGCGCAGCGTTGAGATCGCCTGGGCCAGGTTGTTCTCCTCGACCACCCGCCCGGACCACACGGTGGTCAGCAGATCGTCCTTTGTGACCACCCGGTCACGCTGTTCGATCAGATAGACCAGAACATCGATTGCCCTGGACGTGAGCGGTATCGATGCGCCTCCCGGACCGAACAACTCCCGTGATATGACATCCAGCCGAAAGCCGGAGAACTCGTATTGGCGCTGCTCCGTTTCCAATGTCGCTCGTATCAGAAGATTTCAGAACCTTTCAGGGAATTTAGCAGGATTTCCCGACAACGTTAAGCGATTGTACTCGCGCCGCCGATGGGGGCAGTGGCGGCGCCATCCATCCAGTGGATGTTTCTTTCAGTCGCAAGGGGAACCATCATGAACAGCAAGTCAGCGGTTGCCGTAGCCGTTCTCACCCTCTCGACCGCAGCAAGCGCAGCAGGTCACGGGGATCCGAATCTGCAAGTGGTCGTGGGCTGGGGCGCCAGCCGCATTGTCGGCGCCTATCAGAGCGACGCTCAGGTCAGGCCGTGCGGAACCATGTTTCCGTATCAGCCGGTAACCAACACGATTTCCTTCAACGCCGTTCGCATCGTTCGATCCGTCATTGCGTTCCTGTGACCAACCTCAATCCAAAGGTACACGACCATGTATACACACAATACTCATAAGCGCATTGCACGCATGCCAAGCACTGCCAGCAGCACATTGCGGACACTGGCGGTGCTATTGGGCTGCGTTTTGGCTGGGCAGGCCAGCGCGGATGGCAACGGCACGACGTTCTACACGACCGCGGATACGATCCAGGTTGGGCAACCGGTAGAACTGGTCGCGACGGCGCCGGCAGGCCTGACGCTGGTGAATCGGTTCGATTTCTACGGTGATACCGAAGACTTTTTCACTTCCGAATCGTTATGTGAAAATGTAACCGCAACGACAATCGGGAACCAGTGGACTGCCCGTTGCACTGCGACTTTTGCGGAAGCGCGCGTGCATTACCTTTATGCGGCTATCGGCACCCCCGGTAGTAATGAAAGGTCGAGCGCGGGCACTTACGTGGTTCAGAATGTTGTAGCTTCAACACCCTTTGATGCGAACCAGTTCGCTCTGACTGGCTCGTGGTACAACCCGCCCACTTCGGGGCAGGGTCTGGAAATCCAGGTGTATCCGGATTTGCATGGCGCCGGTGCGGGGCGAGTTTTCGTCGGCTGGTTCACCTACGATGCGTCGGGCAATCCGCAATGGGTCACGCTGGAAGGGGAGTTGGCATCAAGCCACGGATCGTCGTACGAGTTAACCATTTATCAGAATACCGGTGGCAACTTCAATGCGTCGCCGGCGACGCAATCGGTTGTTGATGGTACCGCGACGCTGACGTTCTATGATTGCGGGCATGCGGCACTCACCTACCATTTCAATGATGGCCGCACGGGCACGATTGCCTATGTTCGATTGACTGCATCGAGTGCGTGCAGCAGTGCGGTTCCCGCGGTAGCGCCAGCACAACTGCCGGCGAACCAGAACGACGTACTGCATTCAGGGGCGTGGTTCAATCCGGCTACATCAGGGCAGGGTTTGGCGATCGACATCGTGCCGGCGCAGACGACATTCTTCGCCGCGTGGTACACCTACGCGCCGCAAACCGAAGGGATCACCGGCTTGTTAGGGCAACGCTGGTTCATTCTGTGGGACCCCGCCTACACTCCGGGCGACCTGCATTTGGACCATGTGGCGATCCTCGCCACCAGCGGCGGTATTTTCAACGTACCGTCCGACGTGCCCGAGACGCAGGTGGGAACGGCGGATATCACGTTCACGTCCTGCAATACGATGACGTTGAAGTACAACTTCACCCAAGGTGAGTTCAACGGCTTGAGCGGCACGATCAATGAACAGACGGTAGTGCCTGTAAGCGGTTGTCAGTAACCAAAGGAACCTCTGAATAACCTGCTGCGCTCGACAGCTTGCGTTCCGGCGGTGCTCGAAATCCTCATTTACCTAAAAGTAAACTCCGGTTTCTGCGCTCCGGCGGCACACAATCTGTCTTCGCTCGCGACGGCTATTCAGCGGTTCCCAAACGATCTGGGCGCGCACTGCGCGCCCGGAGTCACTGCGCCAGGTCCACGGCGTACACCGCCGTGCCGTCGCCGTTGTCTTTCCACAATGTCACATTGTGCAATCCGTCGGAGCTGGCCAGATCGAGCTTGCCGGCGGCCGAGGTGAAGAGTACCGGACCGGCGGTCTTGACCTTGGCGAAGTGCCAGTTGCGCAGGTTACCGTAGCGCGCGCGAGTCAGTTCGCCGGCGGCACGGATGTAATCGATCAGCACGTCGCGGTTGGCGTCGGGTGCGGACAGGACGATGTTGTGTCCGTCCAACCCGGGAAATCCTCCGCCGCCGCTGGCGCGGTAGTTGTTGGTCACGACGATAAACGCCTGATCGTCACGCACCGGCGCGCCGTCAAAACGCAGATCTTCGATGCGCTGGCCCTGCGCCCGCGTGACGTCGATATCGTAGGTCAGACCACCGTGTGCGGCATTGCCCTGGATGACGTCGAAATTGTAGGTCGGGAAACGGCGGCTGACCAGTTCCTGGGGCGTGGTCTTGGACGGGTCGATTCGATTGAACCATTGCGCTGATTTTTCCAGCCACGCCTTGACGCCGGCGCCGTCGGTCTTCACCGCGGTCAAGGTGTTCGGATACAGGTACAGGTCCGCGGCGTTGTTGATCGCCAGCGGTCCGGCGGGCACATCGGTGTAATCGTTCGGGCCGCCGAAACCGGCCTTGAACGGCGCGGCGGCCGCAAGCACTGGAATTCCCGCGAATTTCGGCATATTGGATTTAATATACTTTTCCACATAATCGCGTTGCGCCGCATTTACGACCGTCAACGCGGACGTGTCCCCGGCGGCCACGAAATACGTGCTCATCGGAAAATCGCTGCGGCCGATCGGCGTTTTCACATAGGCAATCGTGGCTGCATGCTCGGCAGCAACAAGTCTGGCGATCTGCATATCCGGTTTGACCGGCGTGCCGCCACGCGGCGCAACCAAACGTACTTCCGAGTGCGTGGTGTCCTTGTCCACCTGCCAGTGGCCGTCGGCGTAGCGCAGATGCAGATCGATCACGCCGATCGCCTTGCCGAAGAAATCGCCCATCACCGCCGGCACACCATTGACGTAGCCACGCACATTGTCCACGCCGCGCATATGCGCGTAATGCGATTTCGGATTGTGCGGGTCGGGAAAAATCTGGTGCGAATGACCAGTCAGCATGACGTCGATGCCGGGCACTTTGGCCAGATACCAGTCGGCGTTTTCCATGTTTGGGGTGTATGGCGCGGTATTGATGCCGCCGTGGACGATGGCAACGACGATATCTGCGCCCGCCTTGCGCACTTGCGGTACGTATTTGCGCGCCGCTTCGACTACGCCCAGCACGGTGACTTTGCCTTCGAGGTTGCGCTTGTCCCACTGCATGATCGGCGGCGTGGTAAAGCCGATTACGCCGATGCGGATGATGGCCTCGCGTTCGCTCCCGTCAGGCGCTCGCGCCTGAATGTGGCGGGTCAGGATGCGCCACGGTGCATACAGCGGCTGGCCGGTTTTTGTTCTGAACACATTGGACAGCACGAATGGAAAATCCGGTCCCTTGCATGTTTCCGCCTTGATGCCGGTCACGTCGAACGGCGTGCCGGTCACTCGACTCAGGAATTGCAAACCGTAGTTGAATTCGTGATTGCCGATCGTACTGGCGTCGTAGCCGAGTGTATCCATCGCCTTGTAGATTGCCAGTTCCTGATTGCAGGCCGGCTTGGCGACCAGCGCCTGGTAATCGGCGAGCGCCGTGCCCTGAATGGTGTCGCCGTCATCGAACAGCAGCGTGTTGGGAAATTCCTTGCGCGCAGAGAGGATCAGCGTGGCAGCACGTTCCAGGCCGAGCGACGCATCCGGCGCGAGCTTGTAATAATCGTAGCTCATCACGTTGGAATGCAGATCGGTGGTTTCGAGCACGCCGATTTCAGCGTGCGTGCCATCCGCTGGACGCAACGGAACGGACGAACAAGCAGCAAGGGCAAGGGTGACGGCAAGCAGGGCAGGGCGTAGTTTCATGTGAGGCAGCGCGTGAATGCAGGCCGGATTATCGCGCATCTGCTACGCTTGCAGAACACTTCCACAGTCGATTGCCGCATGTCTGTCCGCACCCGCTTCGCTCCCAGTCCCACCGGTTTTCTGCACATCGGCGGCGCGCGCACCGCGCTGTACTGCTGGCTGGAAGCGCGTCATCGCGGCGGTCAGTTCATCTTGCGCATCGAAGATACGGATCGTGAGCGCTCCACCGACGAGGCGGTCAAGGCGATTCTCGATGGCATGAGCTGGCTGGGTCTGGATCACGACGAAGGCCCGTTCTATCAAACCCTGCGCATGGATCGCTATCGGCAGGTGGCCGAAGAACTGGTGCGCGCCGGCAAGGCGTATTACGCGTACGAGTCGAAGGATGAGCTCGATGCGATGCGCGCCGAACAGATGGAGAAAGGCGTCAAGCCGCGCTACGCCGGCGTTTATCGCGAACGCAGCGAGCCGCTGCGCGAGGACACGAATCGCGTCATCCGTTTTCGCAATCCGGCCACGGGTTCAGTGGTGTTCAACGACAAGGTCAAGGGCCGCATCGAGTGGAACAACGAGGAGCTCGACGATCTGGTCATGCTGCGATCGGATGGATTCCCGACCTACAACTTCGCCGTGGTCGTCGATGATATCGACATGCGCATCGGCGAAGTCATACGTGGCGACGACCATGTCAACAATACGCCGCGGCAGATCAATATCTATCATGCGCTGGAGGCGGACATTCCCGAATTCGCGCATCTGCCGATGATTCTTGGCACCGACGGCCAGAAACTTTCCAAGCGCCACGGCGCGGTGAGCGTGATGCAGTACCGCGACGACGGGTTTCTGCCGCACGCGCTGCTCAATTATCTGGTGCGGCTGGGTTGGTCGCACGGCGATCAGGAAATCTTCTCGCGCGAGGAAATGATCGCGCTGTTCGATGTCGCCGACGTCAACAAGGCGGCCTCGCGCTTCGATCTGGAAAAGCTGTCCTGGCTCAACCAGCATTATTTGAAGACCGGCGATCCGGAAACGCTCGCGCCAGAACTCGATTGGCAGTTGCGCCAGCAAGGATACGATCCGGAAGACGGGCCACGCGCCGCGGATGTGATCGTCGCCTTGCGCGATCGCGCCAAGACGCTCAAGGAAATGGCCGACAAGGCCAGCATCTGGTACGGGCCGCTTACGCAATGGGATGACGCGGCTGTTGCCAAGCATCTGAAAACGCCAACGGCGGCTGCCGCGCTCACTGCCGCGCACGAACAATTGGCGATCGTACCCGAGTGGAACGTGGAAAGCGTGCATCACGCAATCGCAGCGGCGGCTACAGTAATCGGTGAGGGCATGGGCAAGGTGGCGCAGCCCCTGCGCGTGGCGATCACCGGTACGCAGGTATCGCCATCCATCGACCATACCGTGTTTCTGGCCGGGCGCGAACGCGCGCTCAAGCGCATCGAGGATGCGCTGGCGAAGGCCGGCGGCTGACATTCATCCATGGCTTGCGATCTTTCCGCGCTGAACAATCTCGACGCTACCGATCCGGAAGCGACGCAGCGCCTGCTCGATCAATGCACGGCGGCACTGACCGATCCGAAGTTGTGGCTCTGGGCGATTATCTTCACCATCGTTTGCGCGGTAGTCGGCGCATGGATCGGAAAGTACAAGAATGCGGTCGTGCGCGATACGATCCTGGGGGCAGCACTCGGCCCGATCGGCTGGATCATCTCGCTGCTCATGCCGGTGCAGAAGCCGAAGCCCACGTGTCCACAATGCCGCAAACCGGTGGAAGCGGGCGACGCGCACTGCCGACATTGCGGGGCGCGTCTGGGTGCTATGATCAGGGCGCGCAAATCTTGATTCCAGAGTGTTCTGCCCCGACTTGATCAGAGCATGTCCGCCAAAACCGCCCATTCGCATCATCACACGCATAACGCAAAGGCGTTCGTGCGCGAAGTTGCCGACGCATGTGCGCAGCGCGGTCTGCGCCTGACCGAAATCCGTCAGCAGGTGTTGGAACTGGTCGCCGCGTCGCCAAAGCCGGTCAAGGCCTACGATTTGCTCGATCGGCTCAAGAACGACCGCAGCAATGCCGCGCCGCCGACGGTGTACCGCGCATTGGATTTCTTGATCGACAACGGTTTCATTCACAAATTGCAGTCGATAAACGCCTACGTTGGTTGCCACCACCCGAGCGTGGTGCATCAGGTGCCGTTCCTGATCTGCGATGTCTGCGAATTGGCTACCGAAGTCTGCGACGAGCGCGTGTCCGGCCTGCTCAGCGCGCAGGCGCGGGCACTGGGCTTCCGCGCACGCGCGCAGACGCTGGAAGTGCACGGGGTGTGCAAGCGCTGCGCCGCTGCCTGAACCGAGTACCCGCTGTTTTACGTGCTGAGGTCGGCAGATTGTGCGGCGCCAGCGCGATGGCGCAGGGCATGTGCGTTATGTTATAATGTACACATGTCCCGGATAGCTGACTCACGTAAGCCTGAATTCAGAGCACTGACCCATACCGCCGACCGCGTCGGCGCGACCGCGTCGCTGTTGTGCGCCGTGCATTGCGCCGCGTTGCCGTTCGTATTGGCCTTGTTGCCAGCGCTTGGGCTGGGTTTTCTTGCCGACCATGGCTTCGAAATCGGCTTTATCCTGTGCGCCAGCGTGTTTGCGCTGACCGTGTTGATCCTGGGTTATCGGCGCCATCGCACGCCGCGTGCGCTTGCCTTGTTGCTGCCGGGGCTGGCGCTGTTGTGGATTGCAGGTTTCGTCTACGACAACCATGTCCATATCGGCTGGCACGCAGTGCTGATGGCCATCGGCGGCAGTTGCGTCGCCTTGGCGCATCTGACCAATCTGCATCTGGTGCATCAACTGCGCCACGGCGCATGTTGCGAGCACACGCACGGCGAATCGGATCTGGATGCCCCACCCGCTGGCGAACCCGCTACCGCTTAGTAAGCGCAGCAGCGGTATTAAGCACAATCCACAAGTTGCTTGCGTTCCCGCGCGGCACTGGTAAGCTACGCGCGTTTTCGCAACCGGCCATGAGCCGCAACTTTTCGGAGATTGGATCAGATGGGCAGAGGCGACCGCAAGACGCGCAAGGGCAAGATCGCAATTCGCAGTTACGGCAATGTGCGCCCGCACAAGGCCACCGCGAAGAAATCCGGCGTCGCCGTGAAGAAGACCACTGCGCATAAACCGGCGGCGAAGAAAGCCGCACCAGCGGCAAAAAAGGCAGCGCCGAAAAAATCGACCTGATCTAGCCCGCAAGAAACGACAAACCCCGCCGAGCGCGGGGTTTTGTTTATCAGATTGCCAGTCCGTTCACGACCACTCGCCGCGCCAGATCGCCGCCGATCCAGTAGCACAGCTCGGCCGGATGCTGTACATCCCACACGACCAAATCCGCGCGCTTGCCGATTTCCAGCGTGCCGCGATCGTGCAGGCCCAGTGCGCGTGCGGCGTTGATGGTCGCGCCGCACAACGCTTCTTCGGGCGTCATGCGGAAAAGTGTGCAGGCCATATTCATTGCCTGCCGCAGCGAGAGCAATGGTGAGGTGCCGGGATTCAAATCCGTCGCCACTGCCATCGGTACGCGGTGTTGGCGAAATGCGTCAATCGGCGGTAGCCGGGTTTCGCGCAACGTATAAAATGCGCCGGGCAGCATGACAGCGACGCTACCGGCTGTCGCCATCGCGCGCACGCCCTCTGCGTTTGTGTATTCCAGATGATCGGCCGAAAGCGCGCTGAACTCGGCGGCCAGAGCCGCGCCACCCAGGTCCGAGAGCTGATCCGCATGCAGCTTGACCGGCAGGCCGAGACAACGCGCGGTTTCGAACACCCGCCGGGTTTCGCTCGGGGTAAAGGCAATGTTTTCGCAAAACGCATCGACCGCGTCGGCCAGTCCTTCGCGCGCGATCGCTGGCAGCATGCGTGCGCACACTTCCTCGACGTAGTCGGATTGGCGCCCGGAAAATTCCGGCGGCACGGCGTGCGCGCCGAGAAACGTGGTGCGCACCGTGATGCCCAGTTCCGTGCCGATACGCCGCGCCACGCGCAGCATTTTCGTTTCGGTTTCCTGGTTCAGACCGTAGCCGGATTTGATTTCCAGCGTAGTCACGCCGTCGCGCAGCAAGGTCTGTGCGCGCGCCAGCGACTGCGCAAGCAATTCATTTTCGCTCGTGGCGCGGGTTTTCGTCACGGTCGAAACGATACCGCCGCCGGCACGGGCGATTTCCTCGTAGCTCGCGCCGTTGAGGCGCTGTTCGAACTCCTGCGAGCGATTTCCCGCAAACACCAGATGCGTGTGGCAATCGATCAGACCGGGTGTAATCCACGCGCCATGCAGCGACTCGACGTGCGCCGCCAGTGCATCGGACTTGCCGGGAAGCTGTGATTGCGGTGCGGCGAAGACAATCTTCCCGTCCTTGCAGCCAAGTGCCGCGTTCTCGATCGCACCGTATGGCACACCGTCGTCACGCAATGTCGCGAGGCGGCAATCGAGCAGGAGTGCGTCCCAAGGCTTCATCAGCGTATTGACTTGTGCGCCATCGTGCGATTGTCGTCGCAAATGCCGCGTTTCGGCAAATGTCCGGGAGGGGACCGGGGCGCCAGCAAGGCGAGTTTCCGGTTTGGCGCGATATGATTATCTGGCCGACCAAGCGCCAGCTTGACGCCGCGCAGCCGTTTGCCGCCGGAATTCCGGTGCTGGCAAGTCCGACAACCGGAAAACGAAGAAAAGGCAATAAAAAAGCCATGACACGTGTCCTGCCGCGGAGTAGCGTGACGTCGGCAGTAACCGTACTCTCTCTGCGCTGGGGCGAGTTATGCATCGGGGATCATGCTTGGGGCTGCTGGCCGGGATGATGCTTGTCGTGTGCGGATCCATTCGCGCATCGGACCTTATTGGGCGCATCACGGTCGCCGACAAGATCTTCGCGAACGGTTTCGAGTTGGCGGCATTTCGCGGCACCAATCTCGCCGGCATGGAGATGGCGTATTTCAATTTCGATCAGGTCAACGGCCCGATCGCCGACACCGACTACCCGGTGTACGACACGCGCCTGATCGATTATTTCGCGTCCAAGCGCATGACTGCGTTCCGCTTCCTGTTCAGCTGGGAAGCCATGCAATCGACGTTGAACGGGCCGATCCCGGCCGCGGCGAACGGCAACTACAAGGACTATTTCGACAACTACAAACGCATCGTCGACTACGCGACGAACACGCAAGGCATACAGGTGGTGATCGAACCCTGGCAGGCCGATTCCGGCGGTGGTGCTGGCGGCGCGCGCTGGCGCGGAGATCTGGTCGGTTCGGCGCAGGTACCGATCAGTGCGTTCGCCGACTTCTGGAGCAGGATGGCGGCGCTGTTCAAGGACAATCCGCGCGTGGCGTTCGGTTTGGTGAACGAACCCAACTCGATGTCCACGACGACCTGGTTTACCGCTGCGCAAGCCGCGATCACAGCGATCCGCAATGCTGGTTCGACGCAGACGATCTTCGTTCCCGGCAACGGCTATACCGCGGCGAGTAGCTGGACAGCAGATTATTACGACACCGACGCAACGCAGCACTCGAACGCGTATGGATGGCTGAATGCGAACGGCGACGGCATGCCACTGACCGATCCGTTGAACAATATCGTGATCGAGGTGCACACGTACCTGGATCCGGATCAGTGCGCCTGCGGCCCGAACGCGGACGAAATCACTTCAGTGACGGCGGCGCGGACGCAAATTGCCGTTACCCTGAACTGGGCGACGGCCA
Source organism: Rudaea sp. (assembly GCA_050737915.1). Taxonomy (GTDB): domain Bacteria; phylum Pseudomonadota; class Gammaproteobacteria; order Xanthomonadales; family Rhodanobacteraceae; genus Rudaea. The sequence goes on along the minus strand of JBOHYL010000178.1, from coordinate 11,054 downwards.
ATGGCTACAAAATGTATCTGGGCGAGATCGGCATGTATGCCGGAAATCCCGGCGCCGCTGCGGCGTGGGCAGATTATGTCGATTACTTCGGTACAAACGCGGGGCCGATCGTCGGGTTCACCTGGTGGGCCGGCGGCATGCCACTGTGGTGGAACGATCTGCATGGACCGCACTTCGCGATCTCGCCGACCAGCAACGTCGACTTCACTGGAGATACGATCAATATGACATTGATCGAGAACGATTTTTAATTACAACCTCACGAGTATGGCGGCAGTGGAGAATCTCCGGCGGGGGTTTCGAGCGCCGCTTCGTTCTCCGTCGCGGGAGTGACAGCAAGCTGGGTATCGCGCTGGCTTTCGTATTCTTCAATTGCTCGCAAGGCGAACGCGCGGTACACCGGCGTCGGATTGATCAAGGCGGAAATCGCGCGCGCCAGCAGGCATACGGTCATCAGCGGAATGACCATGTTCTGGTTGGCGGTCAGTTCCAGCGAAATCACCGCCGAAGTCAGCGGCGCTTGCGTCACTCCCCCCAGAAACGCGGCCATACCCAGCAGCACCACAGGCGCGCTTGCGGTGCCGGGCAGCAGCGCTGCGATGGTATTGCCCATGCCGGCGCCGACCGCCAGTGCCGGCGAGAAAATTCCACCGGGAATTCCTGCCCAATACGAAAGGATATTGGCGGAAAGCTTGAGCAACCCGAAGGCCGTGCCGGCACCGTGCGCGGATTGCACCAGGTCGCGCGCTTCGTTGTAGCCGGTGCCGTAAACGCCGGTGCCGAAGTGCGCGCTGACGATGCCTACGATGGCCAGTGCCAGTCCGCAGCCGCCGGCGAACAGCACCGGCCAATGCCGGCGCAGGCCCGCGATGCGGCCGAGGATGCCATTGCCGCCGAGCAGGATGATGCGCGAGAACAGGCCGCCGCCGATGCCGCCGCAGATGCCGCACAAGAGTATTGGCAGTCCACTTTCCAGCAACGGCAGGCCGGCATCGACGCGACCGAAATAGGCATAGTTGCCGAGTACACCCAGCGACACGCCGCCGGCGAAAATGACAGCGGTCAGCACGATGCCGCTGAAACGGTGTTCGTAGGTGCCGGCCAGTTCCTCGATCGCGAACACCACGCCGGCCAGCGGTGTATTGAATGCCGCGGCAATGCCGGCGCCGCCACCAGCGAGGATGAAGCGCGAGATCGATTTGGGGTCGTCGAAACCGAAGCGCCGGCCAAGCCAGTACATGATCCCCGCGCCGACATGCACAGTCGGGCCTTCGCGTCCGATCGACGCGCCGCCGGCCAACCCAGCCAGGGTGCACAGCATCTTCACTCCGATCACCGGCAGCGAAAGCAGACGTTGGCGATAGCCCGGATCTTCAACTTCCAGCGCCTCGATCACCTGCGGAATGCCGCTGCCGCGAGTCGCGCGCAGGCGTCCCGCGGTCAGGCGCGCGAGCGCGGCGAACAACAAGGGCGTGATCAGTAGTGGCAGCCACGGCGAAAACGCGATGATGCGCTGAAACAGTTCGTAGGCGAGGGTGCTGCAGCGGGCGAACGCGATCGCGACCAGACCGACCAGAATGCCACCGCTCCACAAGGCCACCCGCCGCTTCCATTGCGTCGGTGCAAAAAACTCGTTGCCGAGCAAATCGCGCAGGCGTTGGCGGTTGGCGGGCGGATTGGAGGAAGCCGACATCCCGTTATTATCGCAGACTGCGCATGTGCACAGGATGCGACTGTGCTGGCCGGCGTCACCTCGGCGACGGCATCCCGGTATGATGCCGCTTGCGCAGAAGCGCTCGGAGTCTCGCGGAATGGCATATAGCGATTTTTACGCGGATACGGTCTGGTTACCCCACGGCTGGGACACCGGTGTCCGTCTGGGGATCGATTCCGGTTTGCTGCACAGCGTTGCCACGGATGGCGTGCATGAGGGTACCGAATGCGTGGGGCGTTTTGTTCTGCCCGGCATGCCCAACCTGCATTCGCACGCGTTCCAGCGCGCGATGGCCGGTTTGGCGGAAAGGAATATTCCAGCGCGAATCCATTCGCGCGAAGGGCAAGAAGCGGCCATCCTTGGCCGCACTTTTCAGGAAGCGCGAGAAAATTTCTGGACCTGGCGCGAAACCATGTATGCGTTCGCCGGTCGCGTTGGTCCGGAAGAGCTGCGCGCGATCGCGGCACAGTTGTACGTGGAGATGCTCAAGTCCGGCTACACCCACGTCTGCGAATTCCATTACCTGCATCACCAACCCGATGGCCGGCCCTACGCCGATCCGGCGGCGATGTCGCTGGCCTTGATCGAGGCTGCGCGCGAGGCCGGCATCGGGCTCACTCTGCTTCCCGTGTTGTATATGACCGGTGGCTTCGAAGGCCGGCCGCTATCCGAACGTCAGCGACGTTTCGGTTTTGATGTGGATGGCTATCTGCGGCTGCTGGAACAATTGCGCAAAATGGAAAATTCCACATTGCGCGTCAGCGTTGCGCTGCATTCACTGCGCGCGGTACCGTTGGACGCGATGCGCGCTGTGTTGGAATCGGGTTTTGCCGATGGGCCCACCCACATCCATATCGCCGAACAACTCGGCGAGGTGCAGGATTGTCTGGCGTTGCGCAATGCGCGCCCGGTGGAATGGCTGCTGGATAACGCCGCCATCGATGCGCGCTGGTGTCTGGTCCACGCTACGCACGTGACGGCAGAAGAAACGCGTCGGCTTGCGCAAACCGGCGCTGTCGTCTGCCTGTGTCCGACCACCGAAGCCAATCTCGGCGATGGTTTGTTTCCGCTCGCCGCGTTCCGCGAAGCCGGCGGCGCGTTCGGTATCGGCTCGGACTCGCATATTTCCGTGTCGCCGGTCGAGGAACTGCGCTGGCTCGAATACGGCCAACGCCTGCGTACGCACCACCGCAACATTTCGGTTTCCGAATCCAGCGACAGCGTCGGTGAAAACCTGTGGGGCGACGCGCTGTTCGGCGGTGCGCAAGCCAGTGGTTCGGCAATCGGTGCGATCGAGGATGGTGCGCGTGCGGATTTCATCGTACTCGACGATGCCGCACCGCTGCTGGCAGCGCGCAGCACGGAGAATGTACTCGACACGTTTCTGTTCGCCGGTAACGCAAACCTGGTGCGCGACGTCATGGTGGACGGGACTTGGGTCGTGCGCGATTTCCATCATCGCGACGAAGAACGCATCGCGGCGTGCTATCGCGAAACCGTCGTGCGGCTGGCGGGCGGGGGCTGAATCGCCCCACTTGCGTGCCGTTGCGGCGGTGCTATGATCGCCGCGACGCAGAATGTAAGGGAGCGAGCAATGCGTATTTTTCATTGGGTCCGCCGCATTTTCCCCTTCGTCGCCTTGTGCGCGACCGTGCCGGCGTTTGCCGGAGTTCCGGCGGCTTCCATTATCGGTGGCTCGGCCACATCACTCTTTTCGCCCGGGATCGGCTCCGCGGGTCCTACCAAGACGATCACGCTAACGTTCAGCGGCAGCAGTAGTGTCGGCGCCCAACTCGCCACCTTGGCGACCGCTGGTGCCAATGCGGGGGACTTTGCCATCGTCGGCGGCACGTGTGCGCCGGGCTCAACCGTTCTCGATACCGGTTCGCCTACCTGCTCGGTGATCGTTCAATACACAGCAAGTGGGGCAGGTGCCGAGAGCGCGCAATTGACCGGTAACTGCACTTCGGTTGGTTTGATTGGCGGATTCAGCCTCAGTTGCAGCGGGACTACGGGACCTCTGACTTCCCTGATGGGCGCGCTGATTGCTGCGCTCGCGTCTACGCCGCTGCTGGATCCGAAGTTACTAACCGTGCTGTGTCTGCTGCTGCTTGGCATCGGCACGTACTTCGCCAATCGCAAGCGCGCCTGAGTCACAGCTGCGGCAATTTGCGTGCGCGCCACGGTGTGACCAGCATGCCCCAAGCGCTGTGCCAGCGGGGCGCGTCCAGCGCACGCAATCCGAATTCCGGGTTACCAGTCACCGCGGGCGTCAGCGTTCCGAACGCACGATCCCAGATTGAGAGGATCACGCCGTAGTTGGAATTGGTGCGCGCCGGATCGGGCGAATGATGGCTCCAGTGCATGCGCGGCGTAATCACCAACCAAGGCAGACCGCGGTCGAGCCAGTGCGGCCAGCAGATTGCGGCGTGGTGCAGATGCGCGAATCCCAAGTTCAGAATCTCGTGGATCAGAAACACCCAGGCCGGCACGCCGATTGCGGCACACGCGACCAGTTTCCATAGCTCGGTCGGCACGATGTGCAGCGGGTGTTGGCGCAGATTCGTGGTCACGTCAACGCGCGGATCCGAATGATGCACGCAATGCAGCAACCACAACCAACGTACGTTGTGACTCATGCGGTGGAAGATGTAGTCGCTGACATCGAGCAATGCGAACGCCGCGACCGCGTGTAGCCAGACCGGCAGCGGCAGAAAATACAGAACGCCGATGCGGCGGAACTGCAACCACTGCAGAATCAGCCAGATGGTGCCGCCGAACACCACCGACAACACCGCGATGCCGATCAGCCAGAGCAGCAGATTGTGCGCACCGTGCCCGATACGTGCCAGATTTCGGCGCGCACCTATGGCCGGCAACAACCATTCCGCAGCCAGGACCAGTGCAAAGCCACCGAACAGCACGATGCCGGCGGTGCGTTGCAACGCCATCAGTACATGCAGGCTGTTGAACGAATCGATCATCGACAATCGTTTCAGCGAACGGCTGGACTCAGCATCGGCGCAACCACGGCGTAATCGCCATCGTTCGGCGCCGGCTTGATGTCGAGAATATGCGTCAGCAACGGATAGATATCCACATTGTCGAATTCCGGCACGATCAGGCCATGCTGGAACGCCGGGCCTTCGGCGACGAACAGCGCCTGCATTTTCGGGTCGGCGTTGTCGTAACCGTGTTCGCCGCTGGAGATGTGATGGGTGGGACGATCAAGATATTCCTGCGTTTCGATCAGCCAGCCGTCGTTAGCCAGGCACAGTAGCGGCGGGATGCGCGGATTGGTGCCGTAATGCAGGCGTGCCGGGATCTGCGATTTTTCCCAGCAGCGCATATGTGCATGCGGTACGAGCAGGGCACGGTCGGCTTCGGCTTCATGGCTGCGTTTGGCTGCCAATCCGGCGACTACGCCAGCCGTGATCACGTTGACATCGTTGGTATTCACCAATTTGTCGAGCACGACGAGGCGCTTTTCGCTGGTCGCGGTCATGCCGTGGTCGGAGACTACGACGATATTTGCCTGTGCGAACATGTCGCGTTGCTTGAGTCCGGTGACGAGCCGACCAAGCGCCGCGTCAACTTCGCGCAACGCGGCATCGACTTCGGCCGAGTCCGGTCCTGCATCGTGGCCGGCGTGATCGACCTGCTCGAAATACAAGGTAATGAAGTCCGGGCGCTGGCCGGGCGGCAGATCAAGCCAGTGCAGCACCTGATCCACGCGTGCATCCGGGCTGATCGCGCCGTTGAATGGCAGCCAGTGTTCGGGTCTCACGCCGTCGATCGCCACATCCGAACCGGGCCAGAACATCGTCGCGGCGTGCTTGCCCTGCTTTTCCACGCTTACCCACAGCGGCACGCCGCCCCACCAGTGCGGATCGGCCGTCGTCTTCGGATCCTTGTAGACGAATTTCTTGCCGCTGACCGGATCGACAAACCGGTTGTTGACGATGCCGGTGTGGTCTGGATACAGCCCGGTGACGATCGTGTAGTGATTGGGAAACGTGAGAGTGGGAAACGCCGAACGCAGCGCCTGCGCGCGCACGCCGTCGGCGGCTAGCGCGGCCAGATTGGGCGACAGACCGCGCTGGATGTAATCGGCACGGTAGCCGTCGAAGGAAATCAGAATCAATGGCGAATAGGCATGCTGCTCGGGCCGCGACAGCTGCGGTGCGCAAGCGGTGAGGATGAGAACCAGTAGCGCAAGGGCGATACTGTCAGCGAAGGTTTTCATGCGATGCCTGTAACACTCCGACGGCGGTGGTGCCGCGCAAGTATACCGATTTGCCTTGCAAGGATCCGCTCGACGCCCCGGTCTGGTTGCAGTACTCTCGCTGCGCCACATGAAAAATGTCCTTGCCCAACTGTTGTTGAGTTTCGCCTTGATCGTGCAGGGCGGCGCCGGTGCGTTTGGCGCGACCCTGTCTGTGCGAACGCCCGCACCGTGTTGTGGTCACGCAGTTGATGCGCATTGCACGCACACGACTGCGGTACAACCGGTAGGCCCGTGCCACCCGCACCCCGGGTGCACCGGTAATTGCACGCTGGCGTGCTCAAGCTGCGTGGCAATGGCGTTCATTGCGGTGCCGATGACTGCGGTCAATGCCCTACCGGCACTTCTGCCACGGCTGGCGCATCGGGTGGCGCCACCAGATATCTGCATTCACGCGCCGCCAACCCGACCTCCCATCGCCTGATCCTCGAAGTTTTCCGGTGCCGCGCCTGGCGCGGTTGTGCGTGCCTGCGCGCACGCATGAGTCGGGATGGATGAGGTTTCGGAGCGATCATGTTCAATCAAGGGTGTGTTCGTCATGCGTGCGGGCCAGCGCGCATGCTTGTGCGTGCGGCGACGTTTTGCCGGTGTGGTGATATTCCCGCGGCATTGGCTCGGGTGCTGGCTGGGTTGCTGTTGAGCACGGGTTTGTGCATGGCCACGAGGGCCGCTTCGCCGCTGCCCGAGCCGACAAGCTTGTCGGTCGAACGGCTGGTGCATGAGGTCTTTCGCGACAATCCCGGGATTGCCGCCATGCGCGCCGCCGCCGATGCCGCCGGGGCGCGGGTGGAATCTGCCGGCGCGCTGGAGGATCCGATGCTGAGCTACATGGCGGCGCCGAATACCGCCGGTGGACCGCGCCAGGGTCTGAATCAGAACGCACAGATCAGTCAGGCGATCCCCTGGCCCGGCACCCTCGATTTGCGCGTCCGTGCCGCGCGTGCCGACGCGCAATCGGCCGATCGCCAAGTCGACGACATGCGCCTGCGGCTCGCCGCGGCCACGCGCGGCGTCTACGCGCAGTGGTACTACGTGCATCGCGCGCTCGCGGTCAATGCGGAAAACCTGACGCTGGTGAAGCGCCTCGAAGCGGTCGCGGAAACCGCCTACGCATCCGGGCAGGCGCCGCAGCAGGACGTGCTGCAGGCGCAGGTGGAACTCATCCGTCTGCAAAACCAGAATCTTGAACTCGAACGCCGGCGCCGTGTCGTCCAGGCGAAGATCAACACCCTGTTGGACCAGTCTCCGGACACTGCGCTTGCCGCGCCGGAAGATCTGCCCGCGCGGCGCCCGCTGCCGGACTACGCATCGCTGCAAACGGCCGCGCTGGCCGGCTATCCGATGCTGCAAAGTCTGCACGCCCGCCTCGCCGCAAGCCGCGACCGGGTCGCGTTGGCGAACAAGGACAACTATCCGCACTTCAAATTGATGGCGGGCTACAACAGCCTTTGGGATGCGCCGGCCAAGCGCCTGGTGGTGGGGGTGGCGATCAATATTCCGTTCGGCGGCAATCACCGCGGCGAGGTCGGCGAGGCGCACGCGCACGCACGCGAGGCTGAAGCGAAGCTGGCCGACGCACGCGCGCAGTTGCTCGGCGATCTGGATCAATCCTGGGCCGCCGCAACCCAGGCGACCGACACCATCGAGCTGGATGACAAAAAACTGTTGCCGCTGAGCAAGCTCAACCTGCAAGCTGCCGAAGCCGACTACAGCGGCGGCAATGGCGATTTCCTCAAGCTGATTACCGCCGAGCGACAGTACCTGACGGCCAAGCTGGAACTGGCGCGCGCGCGCGCCGATTTATTCACCCAGCTCGCCGCCCTCGACTATCAGACCGGCGGCGCGTTGTTGCACACGCCCGTAACCGCGCCCACTCAGGATGTCACGCCATGAATAAATCAGGATGGATTTTTCTCGCTGCGATCGTCGTGTTGCTGGCGGCGGCAGCAGGTTTTTTCGCCGGCCACCGCAGTCAGACAAGGGGTGCGAACCAGGCTTCCGCCGCCAACGCAGGCGCCGCGCAACGCAAGCTGCTGTACTGGAAAGCGCCGATGGATCCCAACTTCCGCAGCGACAAGCCGGGCAAGTCACCGATGGGCATGGAGCTGGTACCGGTTTACGCCAACGACAGCGGTGGCGGTGAAGCCAGCGACGTGAAAATTTCCCCGGCGGTGGTCAACAACCTCGGCGTGCGCACCGCGCTGGTCGAACGCGGACCGCTCGCGCGCAGCATCGAAGCGGTCGGTTACGTCGCCTGGGACGAGGACACCATTGCCAGCATCAACACCCGCGCCGATGGCTGGATCGAGAAGCTGGCGGTCAAGAGTGTGGGTGATCCGGTGCGTCGCGGCCAACTGCTGTACGAATTGTTCTCGCCCAAACTGGCCACGGCGCAGCGCGAATATCTGACCGCGCTGGCGAGCGGCAGCGAGTCGCTGATTGCCGCGTCCAATCAACGCATGCGCGCGCTGGGTTTCAGCGCCGACCAGATCGCGCAGCTCACGCGCAACCGCAAGATCAGCGACCGGGTAGCACGCTATGCCGAAAGCGCGGGCGTGGTGGTCGGCCTCGGGGTGAGCGAGGGCGCCTACGTGATGCCGGCCACGCAGGTGATGAAACTGGCCAGCCTCGACCCCGTCTGGGTGCAGGCCGAAGTGGATCAGGCCGCCGCCGCGCAACTGGCCAAAGGACAAACGGCCGTCGCCGAGTTCGATGCGTTTCCCGGACAGCGTTGGCAGGGCACGGTCGACTACGTTTATCCGGACATCAATCCGATGACGCGCACGCTCAAGCTGCGGATGCGTTTTGCCAATCCGCAAGGACGTTTGCAACCGAACATGTACGCGCACGTCACCTTGCAGACGGCGGCGCGGGCCGACGTGCTGTACATTCCGAGTCAGGCGCTGATTCGTACCGGCCAGAGCGAGCGCGTCATCCTGGCGCTTGGCGATGGCCACTTCGACGTCTGTCCGGTCCAGGCCGGCAACAGTTCCGGCGATCGGGTCGAAATTCTCAAGGGCTTGCATGGCGGACAACGGGTGGTCACTTCGGCGCAATTCCTGATCGACTCCGAGGCCAATATCGATGCCGCCGCGCTGCGGCTGGGTGCGGGAAAATCGGCGTGTACCGCAACGCCCGACCATGCCGACGGTGGCAAACCATGATCGCCGCCATTATCCGCTGGTCTCTCAACCATCGCGGTGTCGTGCTGCTGGCGCTGGCGGGTGTGGTGCTCGCAGGCTTGTATACATTGCAGCGCACGCCGGTGGATGCGATCCCGGACCTGTCCGATGTGCAGGTGATCGTCAAGACGCCCTATCCCGGGCAGGCGCCGCAGGTGGTGCAGGATCAGGTCACCTATCCGCTGGAAACTGCGCTGCTCGCGGTGCCCGGCGCCACCGTGGTGCGCGGCTATTCGTTCTTCGGCGATTCCTTCGTGTATGTCATCTTCAAGGATGGCACCGACTTGTACTGGGCACGCTCGCGGGTGCTGGAATATCTGGACCAGGTGTCCGCAAGCTTGCCCGCCGACGCGCACCCGAGCCTGGGTCCCGATGCCACCGGCGTCGGCTGGGTTTACGAATACGCGCTCATCGACAAAACCGGGAAGCACGACCTGGCCCAGCTCACCAGTCTGCAGGACTGGTTTCTGAAATTCCAGTTGCAGACGGTGCCGGGCGTGGCGGAAGTGGCTACCGCTGGCGGCATGGTGCGGCAATACCAGGTCGTCGTGGATCCGGACAAGCTGCGCGCGTATGGCATCACGCTGGATCGGGTGAAGACGGCGATATCCAACGCCAATCACGAAACCGGTGGCGCGGTGATCGAACTGGCCGAAGCCGAATACATGGTGCGCGCGAGCGGTTACATCAAAGGCATCAAGGATCTGCTGCAGATACCGTTGACGACCGACCGCAACGGCACGCCGGTGCAACTCAAGGACGTTGCGCAAGTGCGGCTGGGGCCGCAAATTCGCCGCGGTATCACCGAACTCAACGGTCAGGGCGAAGTGGTTGGTGGCGTAATCGTGATGCGCTATGGCGAGAACGCGCAAAAGGTCATTGACGGAGTCAAGGCCAAACTCGAGTCACTGAAAGGCAGCCTGCCGCCGGGCGTGCAAATCGTGCCGACTTACGACCGCTCGCAACTGATCGCGGCAGCGATCGGCAATCTGCGCGAGAAACTCATCGAGGAATTCCTGGTCGTCGCGCTGACCTGCGGCGTGTTCTTGTTCCACTTTCGTTCCGCATTGGTGGCGATCGTCAGCCTGCCGGTGGGAATCCTGATGGCGTTCATCGTCATGCGCGTGCAGGGGCTCAACGCCAATATCATGTCGCTGGGCGGCATCGCGATCGCGATCGGAGCGATGGTCGACGGCGCCATCGTGATGATCGAGAACCTGCACAAACACACCGAGCGTGGCGACGACGCGGGCGGCGGCCACTGGCGCCGGGTGATGAACGCGACCGTGGAAGTCGGGCCGCCGCTGTTCTTCTCGCTGCTCATCATCACCTTGAGCGTGGTGCCGATTCTGAGTTTGACCGGTCAGGCCGGGCGCATGTTTTCGCCGCTGGCCTACACCTGGATCTATTCGATGGCGGCGGCGGCGATCCTGGCGGTGACGGTGATCCCGGTGTTGATGGGGTATTTCATCCGCGGCCGCCTCACGCCCGAGCAGCGCAATCCGGTCAATCGTCTGTTGACAGCGCTGTACAAACCGGTGATCGAGCGCGTGGTGCGCTATCCGTGGCTGCTGCTGATCGCCGGCATCGTGGTGATCGGCGCCGGCGCGTGGCCGGCATCGCGATTGGGTTCAGAGTTCATGCCGCCGCTGGACGAGGGCGATCTGATGTACATGCCCTCGGCGCGCCCCGGTATCTCGGCCGACAAGGCGCGGCAGGTATTGCAGCAGACCGACAAGCTGATCATGAGTGTGCCGGAAGTAAAATCGGCGTTCGGCAAGATGGGCCGCGCGCATACCGCCACCGATCCGGCGCCGCTGTCGATGGATGAGACCATCATCCAGTTCAAGCCGGAGTCGCAATGGCCGGCGGG
>JBOHYL010000177.1:0-29214 GCA_050737915.1 Rudaea sp. | reverse complement strand
AGTTGTAGTAGTCCGCGCAATTTTCGGCGAACACGCCCGTCGATTGGCCGTCATACGGATTGGTCAGCCCGTCCCAGGCCATGTGATCGATGAGTTTGCCCTCGCCGTAGCGGATGCCGGTGCGCGCAGCGACCATGTGCGGCGCATTGGTCATCGATTCCATGCCACCGGCGACGACGATGCTGGCCGAGCCGGCGCGGATCAGATCGTGGCCGAGCATGATCGCCTTCATGCCCGAGCCGCAGACCTTGTTGATCGTGGTGCAGCCGGTGGACTTGGGCAGGCCTGCGGCGAGCGCGGCCTGGCGTGCCGGCGCCTGGCCGAGATTGGCTGGCAGCACGCAGCCCATGATTACTTCGCTAACTTCCGCCGGTGCAATGCCGGATTGCTCGAGCGCGGCGCGGATCGCAGTGGCGCCGAGCGTGGTCGTTGGCACTCCCGTGAACTGGCCAAGCAGGGAGCCGATGGCGGTGCGCTTGGCGCCGGCGATGACGATGGAGGATGACATGGCGGACTCCGCAGCGGGGAAAGTGCCGATTATAAGGCGTTCCGCAAACGCGCGGTGTCTCAGGCGAAATTCGCGTCGAGCTGTTTCTCGATTTCTGCTTCGATCATCGGTTTTAGCGCGCCGAGCAAAAAGCCCAGTTCCGCGTGCACGTGCACCTCGGTCTTGCCGACGTGGATGCGTCCGTTCACGCCGCCGCGCGAAAAATGGAGGGTGTCGCCGTCCCATTCGCTGACGATGGCGAACTTCCGGCCGATGGCAGCGGCGGTTTTGTCGACGGCGGTTCTGGCGGCTTTCAGGCTACGGCCGTGCTTGCGGCGGATATCAATCGTCGTCATGGCTGGTGTCTGCGGACGCGGTGGCAGGTGTGCTTTGCTATGATGCCGCAAAATCCGCTGCGGGGGGAATGCGTGCGTGCAGTGCTGATCGCCATGCTGCTGTTGGGGCCGGGATGGTTGCCCGCTGCCACGGTCGAGGGCCGCCTGGCGTTGAGCGCCGAGGGCAAGCCATTGCGCGCGGAAGAGTCCCAGGATGCGATTGTCTACTTTCGTCCGAAAACACCGCAACGCGTTCTCGCGCCTCACGCAACTTATGTAATGAGTACGCTGCGCAAGCAGTTCGTTCCGCGCACGCTGGCCATCACGGTCGGCAGCAAGGTGCGCTTCCCGAATGACGATCCGATTCTGCACAATGCATTTTCCCTGTCGAAGGATAATGCCTTCGATGCGGGTCTGTACGGAGAAGGCGAAGGCAAGACTGTGACGTTCTCGCATGTGGGCTATGTGCGCGTGTACTGCAATGTGCATCATTCGATGATCGGCAATATCCTCGTGCTGGATACCCCGTACTTCACCCATCCGGACGCAACCGGCGCGTTTCGTTTGGCGGATGTTCCGGCAGTCGCGGGTGATCTGGTGATCTGGCACGAGCGCGCCGCGCCGTGGCACGAAGCGATGACGCCCGCTATGCACGCTGCGCCGCTCGCTGTGCGAATGGAATTGGTCCAGCGACGTATCCCGCCGCACATGAACAAGTTCGGTAAACCCTATGGACGCCAATCCAGTGGCGGATACTGACACTCCTGCGCGCTACGGATTTTCATTGCCGCTGGCGATCAAATTTTTTCTTGGCTCGGCGTTGCTGATTGCGCTGGCGGTGGGCGCGGCTGTGGTCGTCACTTACGTCAAGGGCGATTCGATCGCGCGTGGCGCTGTGCATGATGCGTTGGCCACCAGCAGCGCGGTGCAACGGGAGTTCGAGCAAAGTCGCTTGCAGGAATTGCAGCTTAAGTTGCAATTGATCGCAGCCGATCCGAGTACCGCGCGTTACGTCTCGCAGGCGGGTGGAGCCACGGACAACCTGCCGGGTTTGAGCGAAAGCAGCGACGTCGACACCAAATCGATTCCCGATTTACTCAAGGAACGCCAAAGTCAGTACAACTTCGATTTGGGCATCGTACTCGACGCGAAGGGCAATGTATTGGGGCGCAGCGACCAGACCGAGGCGTTCCAGGAGTCGCTCGCCGCCGACCCGCTGGTCAAGCCTGCTATCGCCACTGCGGCGCCGTACAGCGGTTACTGGCGACACGGCGACAAGTTGGATCAGGCCGCGATCATGCCACTGGCGCAGGATCAGAATCTCGTCGGTTTCCTGTTGCTGGCGCAAAGCGTCGATGACGCGTTGTGCCGCGAGGTGGCCAGGATCAGCGGAGCACAGATCGCGTTCTGGTTGCCGGTAGGCAAGCATCTGGAACTGGTGGCCAGCTCGCTCGACGATAGTGAGCGCCGAGCCCTGAGTGCAGCGATGGTTGCGCAGCCCGAGGGGGTAATTGCCGCCGCAACCGGCGGACACGCAGTGTCGCAACTGCATTTGCGTTTTTCCGGCCAGGAATGGGGCGCGCAATTGCTGCCGACCGCGAGCGAAGGCGTTGGCCGGCTAGGTGCGGTGATGGCGTTGACCTCGACCAACAAGATCGTCGCCAGTTACCGCGATATCCTCAACTGGGTCGTGATCGGCGGCCTAGGTTCGATGCTGCTGGCGTTGATTCTCTCGTATCTGTTTGCAATGCGCATCCTGCGCCCGGTGCGGACCATGGCACTGGCTGCGGAACAAGCCGTAGCCGGCAATTATCAGACGCGAATCGGTATGACCGGCAGCGACGAACTGGCGCGACTGTCGAACGCGTTCGATTCGCTGCTCTCGGACCTGCGCGAAAAAAGCGATATCGAAGGCTACGTCGGCAACTTGTCGCGATTTTTGCCGGATCCGGCGCGCGAACAGGCTATCACCTCATCATCCAAAAACCCGGCGGTGATTCCGCCGGCACCAGCGCGTCACGAGGACATGTGTCTGCTGGGTCTGGAATTCCGCGGTCTGGGCATCAGCGAACCCGGCAAGGCGCCGGATCTGGCATTGGCCGATTTCGACCGCGTTGCGTGTGCGGTGGATGCCGCTGCCGCTGCCGCTGGCGCCACAGTGCGGCAGAACACAGGTGCCCGCTTCCTGTGCGGGTTCGCCGGTGAAACGCGGTTCACGCGGGCCTTGCAGGCCTTGCGCCGGATTCGCCAGGACTGCGCGGTGCCATCGGCGGGGGCGTTGGTTTGCGGCGGGATTGTGCACGGCACGATGCGCAACGGCGATCGTGCGCTGCTCGGGGTGGCCACATTGCAGCTGGACCGGTTATTGCCAGAAGCGGCGCCGGGACAGATTCTACTTACCCGGCAATGCGGGGACGAGCTCAAGGGCGCGCTAGGCGAGGCCGCACTCACCACGGCCACCGGCGCGGCGAGTGGCAAGCGGTTTTATGCGCTGTCCGATACGGCCTTGCGCGATCTGCCCGAGGTCGCGTCTGGTGCCGTGCGCGAGGCGCCAACGGTGGTTCCGGTCCTGCCCTCCAGTCGTCCCGCTGCGGAAGTGCGCACCCGCGTGCTTGAACCGGGCAGCGAAGTCGGCGGGCGCTACCGTATCCTGGCGCAACTCGGCGCCGGCGGCATGGGCATTGTCTACAAGGCGCACGATCTGGAACTGGACGACGTGGTCGCGCTGAAGATGCTGCGACCGACCGCAGTGCTTGATAGCGAACAACTCGAACGGCTCAAAAGCGAAATCAAGCTTGCGCGCCGTATCACGCATCCGAACGTGTTGCGTACCTTCGATTTTGGCGAGATGGACGGCCAGCCGTTCATCTCGATGGAATATGTGCGTGGTCTGACCTTGCGCTACCTGCTGAACGAAACCCGGCGTATACCGTACACCGCGGGTCTGCGCATCGCACGCCAGTTGTGCGCGGGCTTGGCGGCCGCGCACGCGGTCGGCGTGCTGCACCGGGACATCAAGCCCGAAAACCTCATTCTGGAACAGACCGGCAATGCCAAATTGATGGACTTCGGCATCGCCCGACCGATCCGGCGCAGCGGGCCAGGCCAGACTGAGCAAGGCACCTTCGTTGGCACTCCGAATTATTCACCGCCCGAGCAATTGGCTGGCGAGGATGTGGATCAACGCGCGGACATTTATTCCAGTGGTGTGCTGATGTGCGAAATGTTCTGCGGCAATCTGCCGTTTTCAGGCAGCAACACGATGGAAATCTACATCGCTCAAACCCAGTCTGAGCCGATCAAGCCGTCCACTTTCTGGCCTGAAATTCCGCCGCCGATGGAGGCGATCATCCTGCATTGTCTGCAGCGCAAACCGGCCGAGCGGTTTGCATCGGCAGCTGAGCTTGCGCAAGCGTTGGAGAAATTGCGTGGTTGATATTTCAGTAAGTTGCACCTCTTTCATCATGTAGATTATCGTTAGTAGGCACCCGCTGAGGTCTGTCATGCGCATTTTCGCAATAGCAGCAATGCTGACGTTCGTGCCGGTGCTAGCAATCGCCGACGAACCACTGGTGTTGCCTGCGCCGGAACAGACACCATCGGCGTGGTCGTGGTTCGGAGACGTGCTGCTGCGCGAGGATCATGTCGGCGATATCCCGCGTACTCACGAGCCCGACATCCAGCGAGTGTTCGCTCGCGGCCGTTTCGGTGTGCTCTACGAGCCGATTCCAGAGCTTGAGATCGGCGCGGCGATCAAGCTCGCAGTCGCTAGCAACTCCAACGACGACGACCGTGGCTACAACCTCAACGAGCGCAGCAACGATCTTGCGATCGATCAGTTGTTCGTGCGCTGGCATCCGGGCGAAAACACGTCCTTGCTCGCCGGCAAAGCGGTTTTTCCGCTGGAATTAAGTCCGATGGTGTGGGACGAGGATCTGCGCCCGGTCGGCCTGAGCGCGCAATCCTCGGTATCCGTTGGCGCGTTCGACAGCTTCGACCTGACTGCCGGTTATTTCAACGGCAATCTGCCTTATGGCGACGATTCACGCATCGGCGCGGCACAGGCGGCTTATCGCTGGCATGCGGGCGCAGCGAGCAGTGCCCGCGTAATCGTCTCGTATCTGGACTTTTCGCATTTGCAACAACTGACCCTGCAAGGACTGGCGCGCACCAATGTCCGGAGCGGCGGCTCCTTGATCAGCGATTACCGTTTGCTCGACGTGCAATTCGTCGGTTTGTGGCACCCGGGCGACTGGCCTGTGGAAGCGCGCCTGGATCTCTTGCGCAACCTCGGTGCCGATCAAGACCGCGATGGTGCGCGCGTGAGCTTGGTACTCGGTGACCGTCGCCTGCCGCATGGCTGGGAATTCGGCGTAGCCGACCAGCGCATCCAGCGTGATGCGGCAATGGCGGCGTTCAATTCCGACGACTGGTGGTTCCACAGTTGGGCGCACGGCATCATGCCGTGGATCGGTTACGGTTTCGATGCCACCTGGAGCATGCGGCTGGCCGCGTTCCACGAAGGAAGGGATGAGGCCTCGCGGCACACGGACACGGTATTGCTGGATATCAATGCGCGCTGGTAGGCGCAGCCGGCTGTGCTACAGTGATCCATCGGCAAGGTGACGGCGCGAATGCGTTTGTGTTTTCCGAACAGTGAGCATCCGGACGTTCTGATCGCGCAGGGCGATACCAGCATCGGCGCGGCACCAGATAACGCCATTGTCGTTGCGGCGGCGGGGGTCGCGCCGCACCACGCCCTGCTGGTTGTCGCCGAACGCAGTGTCGTACTCACTGCGCGCGATGCGCAAGCCCGCATCCATGTCAATGCGCGACCGGTCGTTGAGAAAGCTCTGCTACGGTTGGGCGATGTGGTCAGTCTGGACACGGTCAAATTCGTGCTCAAGCCTGATCGCGACGACAGCATTCGCACCGATGTGCCTTCGCCGGTTTCACCCACGGCAGCCGCGGATGCCGGCGAAACGGTCACTCGCATGCGGCAGTTGCCGCCGAAAGTGGTACTGCGCGGGGTCTCCGGAAGCTATTTCGGAAAGATCGTGCCCGTGCGCGGACGCCTGCTGATCGGCCGTGGCAACGACTGCGACCTGCTCCTGGATGAGCCGGAAATGTCGCGTCATCACGCGGTGATCGAAAACGCAGGTGACGGCATCTATTTGCGCGACCTGGGTTCGGCCAACGGTACATTCGTCAACGGCGTGCTGGTGCGCAATGCGGTTTTGTATACCGACGACCAGATCGCCTTCGACCACAACCGCTTTTTGCTCGAAGCGCCGAGCTTGCCGGTGCGCCCCGACGCAGCGGCGTCCGTATCACCCGAACACGAATCCAACATCACCCAGACATTGCGTGCGCTGGAACGACCGGACACTCCCGCAGCAGTCGACGAGGGCAGCCGCAACGACATCTGGTGGCTGATCGGCGCGGCGGTCCTGATTGCCGCAGGTATTGCCGTGCTGCTCTACATGAGGTTCTGAGTTTGCAGCGCCCGCACGGGTTTCGCCTGCACCCGCGCGCTTGCCGGCAGGCGCAACAGCAACAGCACGACCAGCACGCCAAGATACAGTGCCGGTTCGCGATGGTCGGCCTTGACCAGCCACAGAAAATGCAGTGTGCCGAGCAAGGCGGCGAGATACACCAGCCGATGCAACTGCTGCCAGCGCCGGCCGAGTCGACGCATCATGCTCTTGGTTGATGTGAGCGCAAGCGGAATCAGAAGCAGCCATGCGCTGAAGCCGACGGTGATGTAGGGGCGTTTGACGATCTCGCCCAGCAGTTGCGACCAGAACCCGCCCAAATCCACGACCAGATATATCGTCAGGTGCACGCTGACGTAGAAAAACGCGAACAGACCGAGCATGCGGCGAAAGCGCACCGCCTTGTGCCAGCCGGTGACGCGGCGCAGTGGCGTGATTGCGAGAGTGGCCAGCAACAAGCGCAGCGCCCAGTCGCCGCTGCGGTGTTCGAGTTGCGCGACCGGGTCGGTCCCGAGCGTGTTGTGCCAGACGTCCCAGCCTAGATGCGCGAGTGGCAACAGGCACAGCAGGAAAACCAGCGGCTTGAACGCGGCGATACGGTCGCGGAACAGGGCCATCAAAAATTTTTCCGCAAATCCATGCCCGCATACAGGTGCGCAACCTGGTCGGCGTAGCCGTTGAACGGCAATGTGGCGATGCGGTTGCCGAACAGGTTGAAACCGGTGCCGGCGATGCGGCGTTCGGTTTTCTGGCTCCAGCGCGGATGATCGACCGCCGGATTCACGTTGGAATAAAAACCGTACTCGTCCGCGGCCGCCTGGTTCCAGGTCGTCATCGGCTGACGGTCAACGAATTCGATTTTCACGATCGACTTGATGCCCTTGAAACCGTATTTCCACGGCACTACAAGACGCAGCGGCGCGCCGTTCTGATTCGGCAGTTCGTGTCCGTACATGCCCACCGCAAGCAGGCTCAGCGGGTGCATGGCTTCATCCATGCGCAGTCCTTCGCGGTATGGCCAGTCGAGTACTGGATAGCGCAATCCCGGCATCTCGCTGGGCCGGTTTACCGTCGTGAATGCGACATATTTGGCTTGCGCGGTGGGTTTGAAGCGCGTGAGCAAATCGCCCAGCGGGAAACCGACCCAGGGAATCACCATCGACCATGCCTCCACGCAGCGCATGCGGTAGATACGCTCTTCCAACGCGCGGCCCTTGAGCAGGTCCTCGAGGACAAAACGGCCTGTCTTTTCGGCGTGACCGGCGATTTCCACGCTCCACGGCTGCGACTGAAAGGAGCCTGAATTGGCGGCCGGATCGCTCTTGTCGGTGCCGAATTCGTAGAAATTGTTGTAGTGAGTGGCGTCCTTGAACGTGGTGTGCGCCTCGCCACCGGCATCATCCACTCGCCGCGCGATCGTCAATGCTCCGCCGGGAATGGGTTCGGCCGCAGGCGTCGACGCGGCTGCGCTGGGAGCAGCTTCGGAGCGGCAACCGCCGGCCAGGGCAGCGGCGCCCAGTCCGAGCAGCTTGAGTACGTCGCGCCGTCGCCGGTACGCCGGCTCTGGCGTGATCGACGATGGCGGGGGAGTGGGGTGATCGAAGGCTCGCATACGCTATTCCCGATATGGGTCAACTGACCGGCGCGGCTCGCGAAATCTTCCAGCGGCGGCCTTGGCACTCGATCTGCATGCCCATTGGCAGCGTTATACTCGTTTGCAGGAATTTTGCTGGTGTGTCGGACCCGGGGGCATGAACCTCGCTAGTGCGTTTCGCTTCTCGTCCAGCCTGGTCGCTGTTCTGGATGCCGGCGACGGGCGCATTGTGGATGTGAATCCCGAGTTCGAGCGCGTGCTGGGTTATCAACGCGAGGCGATGCTCGGGCGCAGCACGCTCGAAATCGATTTCTGGCAGGACCTGCGAACCCGCGCGATGATCTGGGCGCATTTGCGCGGAGACCGCCGCGTTTGTGGTGAGCGCGTGGTGTTCCGCAATCTGGCCGGTGTCGAATTCGTCGCGAACTTGTATTGCGAATTTTTCGAGGAGGATGGCGCACGTCGCGTGCTCGCGGTGTTCCAAAACGTGGCACCCGCAGTGGCCGGCGATTCGACCGAAGTGGTTGATCCGGGCAGCTATCACTCGCTGTTTCTCGCCAGCGCCGAAGGCCTGTATCGCACCCTGCCCGAGGGTGGGTGGATTGACGTCAATCCCGCACTGGTACGTATCTTCGGCTACGACTCACCAGCGCAGATGCTCCAGGAAACGCACGGCAAGCGCGCGAGCGAGTTGTATGTCGACACGGAGGTAGCCGCCGTCTTGCTCGCACGCTTGCACGCGGACGGTCATTTCGAGAACCAACGCGCGCAGGTGCTGCGACGCGACGGTACCAGGGTGTGGGTCAGTGAGAACTCGCGCAGCGTGCGCGATGCCGAAGGCCATCTGCTGTTTTACGAAGGCTCAGTTCTGGACATCGGCGCACAGGTGGAGGCCGAAACCCGGCTGCGCCAGTCCGAGACGATGTATCGCACCCTGGTGGACAGCAGCCACGACGGCGTGTTCCTGATCCGCCACGACGGCACCATCGGCTTCATCAACGAGGCGATGGCGCAGACCCTCGGTTACCACGCCGACGAATTGATCGGCACCATCTACATGCGCCTGATTGCGCCCGAGGCGATGGCCGCGCAAATGGTCCGCCGCAACGAGCGTGCCAGCGGCTCGTACAACGTGCAGACCTACGACACGACGATGCTGCACAAAGACGGTACGCGGCGGGTGTTGCATGTGCACGCCGGCGCAGTCGATTTCGATGGCGAGGTCGCCAGCACCGGCACCGCACGCGATGTCACCGAGGAACACCGCCAGCACAAGGCACTGGAATGGGCCGAGCGCACGTATCGCGAGCTATTCCAGAACGCGGTGTCAGGGATGTTCCGCTCGCATCTGGATGGTCGCATCGTCGCTGCGAACGATGCATTTGCACAGATCCTGGGTTACGCCGACGCCACGGAGCTGCTCGCCTCCGGCCGAGGCATCGGCGATTTCTATGCCGATCCGGCGC
Organism: Rudaea sp.; assembly: GCA_050737915.1. GTDB lineage: Bacteria > Pseudomonadota > Gammaproteobacteria > Xanthomonadales > Rhodanobacteraceae > Rudaea. The sequence goes on along the minus strand of JBOHYL010000177.1, from coordinate 19,837 downwards.
ATCGCAAGGACGTGCTGGGGCAGCTGGCGGAAAGCCAGGGATCGTTGACGTTCGAGTTCGATGCGCGGCGCAAGGACGGCAGCATCATCCAGACCGAAGTGCGCGCACAAGCGTTGCGCGACAGCGATGGTCGCATCCTGTGGACGGAAGGCTCGGCCCAGGATGTCAGCGCACGTCGCCGTGCCGAGGTGGCGTTGAAGGAATCCGAAGCGCGCTACCGCACCCTGGTCGAGCATAGCCAGGTCGGCGTCTACATGATGCTGGGTGACCGTTATACCTACGTGAATCAGGCGTTCGCGTCCATGTTCGGCTACCGCGAGGATGAATTGATTGGCGCCGAGTTCCGTCTGCTGGTGCCGCGCGAATCGCGCCAGCGCATGGATGCGCGCTATCGCGACCAGCATTCCGGCGCGCCGGCCGGCCGCGATTACAGTGCGACGCTGGTGCGCAAGGATGGCCAGCGCATCGATGTGGTGATTAGCGCCGGTGGCGTGGAGATGCATGGAAAATTTTATACATCCGGCACGGTGCGCGACGTCACCGCACAGTTGCGCGTGCAGCAGGAACTCGAACATAACGCCTCGCACGATCTGCTCACTGGGCTGCCCAATCGCGTGTTTTTCGAACGTCAACTGACCCAGACGATCGCGCACGCGCAAGCCAGCGGCGATTTCCACTATGCGGTGCTGTTCCTTGATCTGGACGGATTCAAGCTGGTCAATGACAGTCTCGGCCACGCCAGTGGCGACGAACTGCTCACCCAGATCGCCGATACCTTGCGCGCGAATCTGGGCGGACATTGCCTGGTCGCGCGGTATGGTGGCGATGAATTCACCCTGTTGCCGCATGGCGCGTGCTCACGGGCTCGCGCCGAACAACTCGCTCAGCGCGTGCTGGCCCTGCTGACCGGTTCCTTTGAAGTGAAGGGCCATCGCGTATTTTCCGGCGCCAGCGTCGGCGTGGTGTTGGGCCGTACCGAGTACCATTCGCCGGATCAACTGCTGCGCGACGCCGACACCGCCATGTATCGGGCCAAGGCGGGCGGCAAGTCGGCCTATGTGATTTTCGACGACGCCATGCACGCGGCTGCGCGTGCGCGTCTGAAACTGGAAACCGACTTGCGTTTCGCACAAGAGCGCGGTGAATTTCGCGTGTTCTTCCAGCCGATCGTGGATTTGCGCAACGGTGCCGTGCAGGGGTGCGAGGCGTTGGTGCGCTGGCAACATCCGGAGCGCGGTCTGCTGATGCCGGACGAGTTTCTCGGCGTGGCCGAGGAAACCGGCACTCTGGTGGCGCTGGACTGGTGGGTTCTGGAGCAGACCTGCCAGCGCCTGTTGCACTGGCAGCGGTTGCAGCCGGCGCATGCGCGCCTGCGCGCCAGCATCAACGTGGACGAGCGCCAGTTCGCCGACCCGGGCTTGATCCAGCATCTGCGCGACGTGCTTCGCCGCACTGGCGTGGATCCTTCCACGCTGGCGCTGGAAATCACCGAAACCGTGTTCCGCCACGGTCGTCAGGAAGCCGAGGCCACGCTGCATGGCCTGAAGGATCTTGGGGTGTCGCTGGTAGTGGACGATTTCGGCACCGGTTATTCTTCGCTCGATTCCTTCGCGACCTCGTCGTTCGACACGCTCAAGATCGATCGCAGTTTCATTCGCGACATGGTGACCAATTTCCGCCACCACGCCATCGTGCGCACCATCGCCCGGTTCGCCGAGGATTTGCGCCTTGGCCTGATCGCCGAGGGCGTGATCAATCAGGAACAGGTCAATCTGTTGCGCGAGCTTGGCTGCACGCTGGCACAGGGATTTTTCTACGCACCGGCGGTGCCGGCCGAGGAAATGGAACGCGTGCTGGAGCGCGGCTTCGCCCAGCAGGGCGGCGCCAGAGCAGGTGCGGTTGCCTGATTGTTGCGTTGCGGCATAATGGGCTCCCCTTGCTGGAGCTTCCCATGAGTCGTGCGTACAACTTCAGCGCCGGACCGGCGGCGCTGCCTGAGCCGGTGTTGCACCGGGTTCAGACCGAATTGCTCGAATGGGGCGGTGCGCGCGCCTCGGTGATGGAAATCAGCCATCGCGGCAAGGATTTCATCGCCTTGGCCCAGCAATCCGAACGCGATCTGCGCACACTTCTGCAAATTCCACAAAACTACAAAGTGCTGTTTTTGCAGGGCGGTGCGACCCAGCATTTCGCCCAGATTCCGTTGAATTTCGCGCGCCGCGGGCAGGAGGTGGATTACATCGTCACCGGCCATTGGGGAGAAAAAGCCGCGAAGGAAGCCAAACCACTGGCCGACGTGCACATCGCCGCCAGTGGCGCTGAGAGCAAATACACGGCGATTCCACCCCGTGCGACATGGCTGCTCGACGCGAATGCCGCCTACGTGCACTACACTCCGAACGAAACCATCCACGGTGTCGAGTTTCAGGATGTTCCCGAAGTCGGTGACATACCCCTGGTCGCGGACATGTCGTCGGATATTCTCTCGCGGCCGATCGATGTATCGAAATTCGGCATCATCTATGCCGGTGCGCAGAAGAACATCGGTGCGGCCGGTCTGGTCGTGATGATCGTGCGCGAGGATCTGCTGGCGCGTTGCCAGCCGGACATCCCGAAGATTTTCAACTATGCCGAGCATGCCGCAGCCGATTCCATGCTCAACACGCCGAACACGTTCGGCTGGTACCTTGCCAGTCTCGTGTTCCAATGGCTGCTTGGTGAAGGCGGCGTTGCCGCGATCGGTGCGCGCAACCAGGCCAAGGCACAATTGCTGTACGGCTACATCGATCAGTCGAATTTCTACAAAAATCCAGTGGAGAAATCCGCGCGCTCGTGGATGAACGTGCCGTTTACGCTGCCGCGTGCGGAGCTGGATGCTGCCTTCCTCAAAGAATCCGAAGCGGCCGGCCTGATGGCGCTCAAGGGTCATCGCGCGGTCGGCGGCATGCGTGCCTCGCTGTACAACGCGATGCCGCTCGAAGGCGTGCAGGTGCTGGTGGATTTCATGCGAGACTTCGCTGCGAGAAATTCCTGATGTTCAAGATCCAGACTCTCAACAATATTTCGAAAAATGGACTGAACCGGTTGCCGGCAGCGCTGTACAGCATCGCCAACGAGCTTGCCGATCCGGACGCGATCCTGCTGCGTTCGGCAGACTTGCACGGCAAGCCGCTGGCTGCATCGGTCAAGGCGATCGCCCGCGCGGGTGCCGGCACGAACAATATTCCGGTAGCCGAATTGAGCAAACGCGGAGTGCCGGTGTTCAACGCGCCAGGTGCGAACGCGAATGCGGTCAAGGAGCTGGTTGTGGCCGGCATGCTGATCGCGGCACGCAATCTGAACGATGCACTGGCCTTTATTGGCGGGCTCAATGCCAAGGATGATCTGCATCACCGGCTCGAAGCCGAAAAGAAGCGTTTCGTCGGTTCGGAGCTGGCCGGCAAGACACTAGGCGTCGTCGGGCTTGGCGCAATCGGCGTAAAAGTCGCCAACGCGGCGCATGCGCTCGGCATGCGTGTGTTCGGCTTCGATCCGCACATGACCGTAGATGGTGCGTGGGCACTGTCGTCCGATGTATCTCGCGCCGGTTCGCTCAACGAGCTGTATGCGGCATCCGATTACCTCAGCTTCCACGTGCCGCTCAACGACGCCACACGTGGCATATTCGGTGCTGTTGCACTGGATCTGGTGCGTCCGGGCATCGTGCTGCTCAACTTCGCGCGCGAGGGTATCGTCGATGCCGGCACACTCGAAGCCGGCCTTGCCGATGGCCGCATCGGCCGTTACGTCACCGATTTCCCCAGCGCTGAACTGTTCGGCCATGCGCGCGTGATCGGCTTGCCGCATCTGGGCGCGTCCACCGGCGAGGCCGAGGAAAATTGCGCCTTGATGGTGGTTGATCAATTGCGTGATTTTCTCGAAAACGGCAATGTGCACAATTCCGTGAACTTCCCGAACACGCGAATGGCGCGCGCGGGTGCAGCTCGTGTGTGCATCGCCAACCGCAATCGGCCAAACATGATTGGTCAGCTCTCCCACGTGCTTGGCGAGGCCGGAGTCAACATCGCGCAGATGCACAATGCTTCGCGCGGCGATCTCGCCTATACGCTGATCGACCTGGATTCGCCAGCCAGCGATGCCTTGCTCGCGTCGATCGACAAGATCGACGGCATTCTGACGGTGCGTGCCATATCCAACTAGGATCTAGCAATGCCGAAGCGCAAAAGAACCACAGCCGCTGCGCCGTTGTCGTTGGCCGATGCGCGCTCGCGCATTGATTCGATCGATCGCACGATCCAGCAGCTGATTGCCGAACGTGCCGGCTGGGCGCATCTGGTTGGCAAGGCCAAGGGCAAGCTCGCCGCCGCGGTGGATTACTACCGACCGGAACGCGAAGCACAGGTGTTGCGCATGGTTGTCGATCGCAATGAGGGGCCGCTGGCAGACGAGGTGCTGGTGCGCCTGTTTCGCGAGATCATGTCGGCGTGTCTGGCACAGCAGGAGCCGCTCAAGGTCGGCTATCTCGGGCCCGAGGGTACGTTCAGCGAACAGGCCGTGCGCAAACATTTCGGCCACTCCGCTCATGGCCTGCCGCTGGCCACGATCGAGGAAGTGTTTCAGGAAGTCGAAAGCGGCAACGCGGATTTCGGCATCGTACCGGTGGAGAATTCCGGCCAAGGTACCATCCAGATCACCCTGGACATGTTTCTCTCCTCCAATCTGAAGATTTGCGGAGAAGTTGAATTGCGCGTGCGCCAGTTTCTGCTCTCGCGTTCGGGTCGCATCGAGGATATCGAACGCGTGTATTCGCATGCGCAATCGTTCGCACAAACCAAGGGCTGGTTGCGGGTGAATCTGCCCAAGGCCGAAAAGATCGCGGTGTCGAGTAATGCCGAAGCCGCGCGGCGCGCGCGCAATGCCGACGATGCAGCGGCGATCGCCGGCGAATCGGCAGGACATGTGTACGGATTGCGCAAGGTCATTGTCAGCCCGATCGAGGATCGCGACGACAACACCACCCGTTTTCTCGTGCTAGGCCGGCAGATTTTTCCGCCATCCGGTCACGACCGCACCTCAGTGCTTGTATTCATCAAGGATCAACCCGGCGCGCTATTCAATGTGCTCAGTCCGTTTGCTCGCCACGGCATCAGCATGAACCGGATCGAGTCGCGGCCGTCGCATCAGGCCAAGTGGGAATACGCGTTTTTCATCGACATCGCCGGGCACGTCGATGATGCGCAGATGAAGGCTGCGCTTGCTGAACTGAAAAAGCACGCGGCACAGATCAAGGTGCTGGGTTCATATCCGGTCGCCGTGTTGTGACCATGGACGCGGCGACATTGGCCAACGTCGCGACGCGTAAACTACGCGCCTACGATCCGGGCCACGATCTGCCGGCGTTGCGCAAACGCTTCGGTACGGCGTTGGCCGAACTGGGCTCGAACGAAAACCCTCTGGGGCCCAGTCCAATGGCGTTCGCTGCCATTCAGAGCGCGCTGCCGGATGTTTTTCGCTATCCCGATCCGCAAGGCGGCGCTCTGAAAGCCGCGCTGGCGCGCCAGCTTGGAGTGAATACTGCGCAAATCACGTTGGGAAATGGCTCGCACGAACTGCTGATGCTGATTGCGCAATGTTTTGCCGGCGCTGAAACGTCCATCGTATTTTCCGAATTCGGCTTCGCAGTATTTCCGATCGCAACCGCAGCGGTTGGCGCAAATCCGCTGCGTGTTCCGGCCTTGCGTCGCGACCACCCCACGATGCCGCTGGGTCACGATCTGGATGCGATGGCGCAGGCGATCCGTACCGATACGCGCATCGTCTACATCGCCAATCCGAACAATCCCACCGGCACGTGGTTCGACGATGCGGCGCTGGAGGGCCTGCTTGCCCGAGTGCCGACGACGACATTGGTCGTGATCGACGAGGCGTACCACGAATATGTGGATGCATCGGGTTTGGGTACGGCATTGCGATACCTGGATCGCCATGCAAACCTGATCGTCACGCGCACGTTTTCCAAAGCCTACGGTCTGGCCGGGCAGCGCGTGGGTTACGCACTGGCACGTGCGGATGTGATAGCCGTGCTAGAGCGCCTGCGCGAATCGTTCAACGTAAACGCACTGGGGCTGGCGGCGGCCGAGGCTGCGCTAAGGGACACTGACCATCTGCGGCGCGTGCGCGAATTCAATCGCGCCGAACGCGAATGGCTTGCGCAGCGCTTGCGAGATCGTGGACTGCGTGTGCTGCCGTCGCAGACGAATTTCGTGTTGGCTGATTTTGTCCGCGACGCCGCATCGATCGAACGCGCCTTGTTCGAGCGCGGCGTGATTGTGCGGCCGATGACAGGCTATGGCTTGCCGGAATTTCTGCGTATCAGTGTCGGTGCACGCACGGAAAACGAGCGTCTGCTCGAGGCTTTGTCGTGAGCGACTGGATCGGTGCGCCGTCCGGCCCACTGTGTGGTGAACTGCGTGTGCCGGGCGACAAATCGATCTCGCATCGCGCGATCATGTTGGCTGCGCTGGCTGAAGGCGTCACGCACATCCACGGCTTTCTCGAAGGCGAGGACACACTCGCCACCGCGGAGGCGTTCGCGCAGATGGGCGTGCGCATCGACGTGCCGCAATCCGGCACACGCGTCGTACATGGCGTCGGCTTGCACGGCCTGCGCGGGCCGAATGCGGCGATCGACTGCGGCAACGCTGGCACGGGCATGCGTTTGTTGTCAGGAATTCTCGCCGCGCAGACCTTCGATTCGACGCTGATCGGCGATGCGTCGCTGTCGCGGCGGCCAATGCAGCGAGTCATCGAACCGTTGATGAAAATGGGCGCGCAAATCCGGGCGGGTGAGGGTGGCCTGCCACCGCTGCGCTTCGGTGGCGGTCGCGTATTGCACGGTATCGATTACACCGTGCCGGTGGCGAGCGCACAGGTGAAATCGGCGATTTTGCTGGCCGGCTTGTATGCGCATGGCACGACTCGGGTGTGCGAGCCGCATCCCACCCGCGATTACACCGAACGCATGCTGGCCGATTTTGGCTGGCCGGTGGAATTCGGCGACGGCTGGGGGCAACTGCAAGGCGGCCATCGTTTGCACGCGTCGGATATCGATGTGCCGGCAGATTTTTCCTCGGCCGCCTTTTTCCTCGTTGCTGCGACTCTCGTACCCGGTTCGGAGCTTTGCCTGCGCGGCGTCGGCATGCATCCACGCCGCACCGGCTTGCTGCGTGTGCTGCAAGCGATGGGCGCGGATATCCATCAATCCGATCCGCGCACATGCGGCGGTGGGGCAGTAGTCGATCTCATCGTGCGGCACGCGCCCCTGCATGGAATCGACGTGCCGGTGGAAGCCGTGGCGGACATGATCGACGAATTCCCGATCTTGTTCGTCGCCGCCGCGTTGGCGCAGGGCACGACGCGCATCCGCGGTGCCGCGGAGTTGCGGGTCAAGGAGTCCGACCGCATTGCAGTGATGGCGCGTGCCTTGCGTGCGCTGGGCATCCGCATCGAGGAATCGCCCGACGGTGCCACGATCAAAGGCGGCCGATTGGTCGGCAGCGACGCGGATGCGGCCGGCGACCATCGTTGCGCCATGAGTCTTGCGGTAGCAGCGCAGTGCGCCGGGGCCGAGGTTCGCATTCGCGATTGCGCCAATGTTGCGACCTCGTTTCCTGGTTTTGTGGAAACGGCTGTTGATTGCGGCTTCGGCCTGAAAGTCGGGGCAGGCTGATGGCCGGCGCGCCGGTTCGGCTAAACTAGGCGGATGCCCGCAAGCGACAAACCTGTTTCCGTCCTCACTATCGACGGCCCCTCCGGTTCCGGCAAGGGCACGATCAGCCGCCGCGTTGCCGACGCGCTCGGTTGGCACATGCTCGATTCCGGCGCGTTGTACCGCGCGGTTGGTTTCGCCGCCGGCATGGAAGGGCTGGATCTGTCCGACGCCGAAGCAATCACCCGCTGCGCGCAGACAACGCGAATCCAGTTCCGCGATCCGAAGAACGGCCGCGATACCCGGGTTGTTGTGAATGGTCTGGATGCGACCGAGGAAATCCGCACCGAAACTTGCGGCGCGGCGGCTTCGGCGATCGCCGCGATTCCCGGGGTGCGTGCGGCGTTGTTCGACAAGCAACGCGCATTTCGCAAGGCGCCGGGGCTGGTTGCCGACGGTCGCGACATGGGTACCGTGATTTTTCCGGATTCGCAACACAAGGTGTTTCTGACCGCAAGTGCCGAGGAACGCGCCAAACGCCGTTATAAGCAGTTGAAAGAAAAGGGCTTGGGGGTTACACTTGCCGCCCTTTTGCGCGAGATCCAGGCGCGCGACGTGCGCGATGCCGGGCGCGCGGTGGCGCCGTTGAAGCCCGCCGCCGACGCCGTCGTCATCGATTCGACCGGAATGCCGATCGATGCCGTCGTCGCCGCGGTGCTCAAACTGGTGCGCTGAGCGCCGGTTTCGCCAGGGAATGTTTTCGGGAAGGCGTGAGCCTTTCCACAGGTCCTGCCGCTTCGGCGGCAGGGAATTGCAACGGTGCCATGCACCATACACGGGTGGATCGAAGTCAAGTAAAATCATATACTTGTACAACGATCTTGATATAAATTGGAATTAACATGACCGAAAGTTTCGCCGAACTGTTTGAACAGAGCCAGTCGCTCAACAAATTGAAGCCGGGCAGCATCGTCTCCGGCATCGTCGTGGAGATCCGCAACGACGTCATCGTCGTCAACGCGGGCCTTAAATCCGAGGGCATCGTACCCATCGAGCAATTCCGCAACGAAGCGGGCGAGCTCGAAGTAAAGCTCGGCGACGAAGTAAAGGTGGCGCTGGACGCCATCGAGGATGGCTTCGGCGAAACCCGCCTGTCGCGCGAAAAAGCCAAACGTTCCCTGGTATGGGACGAACTGGAGGAAGCGCAGCAGGCCAATGCCACCGTGACCGGGAAGATCTCCGGCAAGGTCAAGGGTGGTTTCACCGTGGACATCAAGGATGTGCGTGCGTTCCTGCCCGGATCGCTGGTGGATGTGCGTCCGGTGCGCGATCCAGTGTTCCTCGAAGGCAAGGAACTGGAATTCAAGATCATCAAGCTCGATCGCAAGCGCAACAACGTGGTGGTTTCGCGCCGCGCCGTGGTCGAGAGCGAGCATTCCGAGGAGCGTGAACAGCTGCTCGAGCGCTTGCAGGAAAACGCCGTGGTCAAGGGTGTGGTCAAGAACCTCACCGATTATGGTGCGTTCGTGGATCTGGGCGGCATCGACGGCCTGCTGCACATCACCGACATGGCGTGGAAACGCGTGCGGCATCCGTCCGAGGTGGTCAACGTCGGCGACGAGCTCGAAGTGCGCGTGCTGCGCTTCGACCGCGAACGCAATCGCGTCTCGCTCGGTCTCAAGCAGCTCGGCGAGGATCCGTGGGTCGCGATCGCGCGCCGCTATCCGTCCGGCACCCGCCTGTTCGGCAAGGTTTCCAACGTCACCGATTACGGCTGCTTCGTCGAGCTGGAGCCGGGCGTCGAAGGTCTGGTGCACGTTTCGGAAATGGACTGGACCAACAAGAACGTCAACCCGGCCAAGCTGGTCCAGGTCGGTGATGAAGTGGAAGTGATGGTGCTCGACGTGGACGAGGAGCGCCGCCGCATTTCGCTCGGCATCAAGCAAACCCAGGCCAACCCGTGGGAGTCGTTTGCAGCGATCCACAAGAAGAACGACAAGGTTTCCGGCCAGATCAAGTCGATCACCGACTTCGGAATTTTCGTTGGCCTGGACGGCGGCATCGATGGACTCGTGCATCTGTCCGATATTTCCTGGCAGAGCACCGGCGAAGATCTCGTGCGCCAATACAAGAAGGGCGACACCGTCGAAGCCGTGGTGCTGGCGGTCGACCCGGAACGCGAGCGCATCAGCCTCGGCATCAAGCAGCTCGAACAGGATCCGTTCGGCCAGTTCATGGCCGCGCATCCGCGCGGCACCATCGTCACCGGCACGGTCAAGGAAGTCGACGCCAAAGGCGCCACCGTGGAGTTGGGCGAGGGCGTAGAAGGCTATCTGTCGGTGCGCGACATCGCCAAGGATCGCATCGAGGACGCCAGTCAGCACCTGAAGGTGGGCGACAAAATCGAAGCCAAGTACACCGGCATGGACCGCAAGGGTCGCGTGCTGCAGTTGTCGATCCGCGCAAAGGACGACGACGAAATGCAGCAGGCGATGGAGGAGTACCAGTCCAGCAGTGGTGGCACCACCAAGCTCGGTGCCTTGCTCAAGGAACAGATGAACAAGTCGGAGTGATTGCGGACGGTCCGTGCCGATTGGCGCGGACCGTTCCACCGCGGCCGTATGCCGGCACGCGGTCCTGACCACGAACAGCACCGGGGAACCCCCTCATGACCAAGTCGGAGTTGATCGAAGCCTTGGCCGCGCGCCAGAACCATCTGGCTTTCAACGACGTGGAACTTTCGGTCAAGAGCGTGATGGAACAGATGAGTCTGGCGCTGGCCAACGGCGAACGCATCGAAATCCGTGGTTTCGGCAGCTTCTCGCTGCATTTCCGCCCACCGCGAATGGGTCGCAATCCCAAGACCGGCACCGCGGTTGCGCTGCCCGGAAAACACGTGCCACACTTCAAGCCGGGTAAGGAATTGCGTGAGCGCGTGAATGCGCCGATTCGCGCGGTGGCATGAACCACTCACCTGAGACGCGATCGTGGCGTATCCGCATCGCGTCCGCTCGTTCTGATATTGATCGTCCATGAGTGCATTGCCGCCGTTGTTGCTGCCGGTACTGGCTCTGCTGCTGCCGCTGGCTGCGCTGTCGGGCTGGTTTTACGGCCGCCGCAGCAGCGAGCGCTCGCGCCGTGCCGGTGTGAGCGAATTGTCTTCGAGTTATTTCCGTGGCTTGAATTATCTGCTCAATGAGCAGCCCGACAAGGCCATTGAAGTATTCCTCAAACTCGCCGAATTCAACCGCGACACGGTCGAGACCCACCTGGCGCTGGGCAACCTTTTCCGCCGTCGCGGCGAAGTCGATCGCGCCATCCGCGTGCATCAGCACCTGATCGCGCGCCCGAACCTGAGCAACGACGAAAAAACCGTTGCCCTGCTTGAACTCGGCGAGGATTACATGCGTGCCGGTCTGCTCGACCGCGCCGAAATCCTGTTCAGCGATCTGGTAGCGATGGATGCTCACGTACCGTCGGCGTTGCGCCATCTGATCGGTATCTACCAGCACGAAAAGGACTGGAACAAGGCCATCGACCACGCACGCCGGCTGGAAAAGATCAGCGGCGATTCCGAAGGTCCCACCATCGCGCAGTTTTATTGTGAACTTGCCGAGCAGGCACGCGGAGTGCGCGATTTCGACGCTGCGCACGCGCAATTGGAAAGCGCCTTCGGCTGCCAGCCCGAATGCGTGCGCGCCTATATCGTGCTCGGTCATCTGGAAATGCAGCAAGGCAATACCGAAGGCGCCGCGCAGGCGTTCGAACGCGTGGCCACGCTGGATGTGGATTACGTTCCCGAAGTGCTCACGCCATTGCTGGATTGCTACGCGCGTCTTTCCCAGATGGGGCGAGCGGAACGATTTCTGGTCGACATCATCGAGCGTTCGCAAGGTGTCTCGCCGGTGATCGCGCTGGCCAAACTTTATGCAAACACGCGCGGCGAGGCGGCTGCCATCGAATTTTTGACTCGCCAGTTGCGCCAGCGCCCGTCGGTGCGCGGACTGATGACGCTCATCGGCACGACGCTGGACACCTCACGGGGCGAGGCGCGTGAGAACTTGCTGATCCTGCAGGATCTGACCCGCAAGCTGATTGAAGGTCAGGCAATGTACCGGTGCAGCAAGTGCGGTTTTGGCGCCAAGGCGCATCACTGGCAATGCCCGAGCTGCAAGACCTGGGGATCGGTGCGGCCGATTCACGGCGTGGCCGGCGAGTGAACCCGTGAAAAACCTGTTGCGCTCGGCATCTTGTGCGAATCCGGTGCTCGAAATGCTCATGTACTTTGCACGTACACTGCGCTTTCTGCGCTCCGTGTTCGCACAAGCTGCCTTCGCTCACGACGGTTTTTCTCCGGGTTCGGTTATTTGAGCGCTTGGCATTGTGTAAACTGCATGCTGGCCTGATCCGGCGCTGCGCCTCGCATGTACTGGTATTCCGAACATTGGACCCTGCGTTACTGGCTCTGGCTGGCCGCGAGTTTTGCCCTGGCCGCGACCGTCGCGTGGCTCGCGCTGCGCTATGCGCGTCGCCTCGCCTTGGTCGATCAACCAGGGCAGCGACGTTTGCACACTGTGGCGACGCCGCGTGGCGGTGGCATTGGCATCGTCATCGCAGCACTCGCCGGAATCCTTGCCCTGACTCACGCGGTGCCTGCGCTGGGTTCGCCGCTGCGCTTGTGCATTGCGATTGGTCTCGTTGCGGCTGTCGGCTGGATCGACGATCATCGCCCATTGCCGGCAGGTGTGCGTCTGCTCGTGCATTGTTTCGCCGTTGCGATCTGGCTGCTGCCGTTGCTTGCGGCGCTGTTTCCGCTGGCCACCTCCACACCACGACTGGACTCCAGTTTTTGGCCATCGGCGGGGATCATTACTCTGCTCGGCTTCGTTTGCGTGTGGTCGATCAACCTGCACAATTTCATGGACGGCATCGACGGCCTGCTGTCGCTGCAGGCGATCTTCGTGCTCGTTGTGTTGGCGGTGCTGTGTCAGCGCAACGCGGTCAATGCGCACCATTTTCTGATCGTGCTGTGGGCAGCCGCGATCGCCGGTTTCGTGCTGTTCAATTTTCCGCGCGCACGTGTGTTCATGGGGGACGTCGGCAGCGGCAGCGTGGGCTTGTTGGTCGCGGTTGCCGCGATCTGGCAGAATTCCTCGCCAGCCACCGCCGCGGCCAGCGGCATCGTCGCCGCATCGGCATTCGTGACCGATGCGAGCTGTACGTTGTTGTCGCGCATGCTGAGCGGGCGGCGCTGGTATCGGGCACACCGCGAGCATCTGTATCAGTGGATGGCGCGGTCGGGCATGTCGCACGGGCGCGTCGTGACATGCTTCATGGGCTGGAATCTTCTGGTTGTGGCGCCGTTGCTGTACTGGATGAACCTGCGCCCGTACGGTGCGCCGCCGAAGTCCGGCATCGGCGCGGCGGCGATGTTGTATCTGCTGGCCGTGATCGTGTGGATCTGTGGAAAACGCTGGTGTTTGTACAAAGCCGAATCGGAGCGCCGGAATGCGCGTGCGTAGACTGACCGCCGCGATCCATCCGCGCCTGGCCGTGGTGCTACACGATCTGGCGATGGTTCTACTCGCCTGGTTGGCGGCCAACTGGCTGCGCTACAGCTTCGAGCCGAGTCCGCCGGATCTGCGCCTGTTGGTGCCCGATGCCGGTATCGTGTTGCTGGCGCAAGGCGCGGTGTTGTGGTGGACCGGACTGTACAAAGGGCTTTGGCGTTTCGCCAGCCTGCCGGATCTGTGGAACATCGTGCGCGCCGCCGTACTTGGCGCCCTCGCCATAGCGATTGCATTATTTTTGTACGATCGCCTGGAATCCGTGCCGCGCAGCGTACTCGCGATTTATCCCGCCGTACTGGTGCTGTTGCTCGGTGCACCGCGGCTCGCATACCGGTACTGGAAGGACAGCCGCTTCGAACTGCTCAGTCGCGCTCCCGCACGTCGCGTACTGGTGCTCGGCGCCGGTCGCGCCGGCGAAGCACTGTTGCGCGAACTCGTGCACGAGGGACGTTACCGGCCAGTCGGCCTGCTTGACGACAACACCGCACTGCGCGGCGCGCGGGTGCACGGAATACCCGTGCTCGGTACGCTCGACCGGCTGGCTGATCTGGCACGCGAATCGGCTGTCGAAATGCTGCTCATCGCCATGCCCTCGGCGAGCAACGCGCAGATGCGCCGCGTGGTGGAACGCTGCGAGCAGACCGGCTTGCCGTTTCGCACCGTACCGCGTCTGCAGGATGTCGTAGCCGGTCGCATGGGCGCCGGTCAGCTCAAGGAAGTGGCGATCGAGGATTTGCTTGGTCGCGATCCGGTGCAACTGGATTGGACGGCGATGCGCGCGGGTTTGTCCGGCCGGCGCGTGCTGATCACCGGTGGCGGCGGTTCGATCGGTTCTGAGCTATGCCGTCAGGTCGCGCGGCTGGGCGCCGAGTCGCTCGCGATTCTGGAGTTATCCGAATTCAATCTGTACCGGATCGAGCAGGAGCTGCGCCGCGAATTTCCGGATTTGCCGATCGACGCCGCACTCGGCGACTGCGGCGACGCTGTTGCCTGCGAACGCGTATTCGCACGCGCGCGACCGCAGGTGGTGTTGCATGCGGCTGCGTACAAGCATGTGCCGTTGCTGCAGACCCAACTGCGCGAGGCATTTCGCAACAACGTGCTCGGCACGCAAGTCGTGGCGCAGGTGGCGGACAAGCACGGCGTTGGCAGCTTTGTGCTGATTTCCACCGACAAGGCGGTGAATCCGTCCAGCGTGATGGGTGCGTGCAAGCGCGTGGCCGAGATCTTCTGCCAGAATCTGGCCGCGCGTTCGGCAACGCGCTTCGTCACCGTGCGATTCGGCAACGTGCTGGACTCGGCCGGCAGCGTGGTGCCATTGTTCCGAGAGCAGATCCGCAACGGCGGACCGGTTACGGTGACGCATCCGGAGATCACTCGTTATTTCATGACGATTCCGGAAGCCTGCCAGCTGATCCTGCAGGCTGGCGTACTCGGTCGAGGTGGCGAGATTTTCGCACTGGATATGGGCGAACCGGTGAAAATCCGCTACCTCGCCGAACAGATGATCCGGCTCGCGGGCAAGCTTCCCGAACGCGACGTCGCCATCGTCTACACCGGTTTGCGACCCGGCGAGAAACTCTTTGAAGAGCTTTTTCACGATCAGGAGAATTACCTGGCGACGGAACACACCAAGATCTTTCTCGCGCAACCGCGCAAGATGTCGTGGGACCTGCTCGTTGCGCAGTTGCGTCAGTCAGCGCAAGCCGTGTACGACTATGACGAAGACGCTTTGCGCCGTTGCCTGACTGGCCTGCTGCCGGATTTTTCCTGGCGCGACGAAGCCGCGAGCGCCGATATCATCCCGATCAGCCGCAATGCCGAAGGAGCCTGAATGAACGCCGCGTTGCGCAAGGTCGTGTTTCCCGTCGCCGGGCTGGGCACGCGTTTTCTGCCTGCCAGCAAGGCCGTGGCCAAGGAAATGTTGCCGGTGCTGGACAAGCCATTGATTCAATACGCAGTGGACGAGGCCGTGGACGCCGGTGCGGACACATTGATCTTCGTCACCAATCGCTACAAGCACGCCATCGCAGATTATTTCGACAGCGCCTACGAGCTGGAACAAAACCTCGTTCGCGCCGGCAAGCACGAACTGCTCGCGCGCGTGCAAAACGTGATTCCAAAGCATGTGCGGTGCGTGTACGTCACCCAGGCCGAAGCATTGGGCCTGGGCCATGCGGTATTGTGCGCAAAAGCCGTGGTCGGCGACGAACCCTTCGGCGTGATCCTGCCGGACGATCTGATCTGGACGGGCCCTTCACAAGCGGGGGGTGCCGGCGCGCTGCGCCAGATGGCGCAGTTCGCCGCGCGCGCGAACGCCGGCGCCATCGCGGTTGAGGAAGTCCCGCGCACGGATACGCACAAATACGGCATCGTCGATGCGGAAACCAACGGCGACCGTGCCGCGCGCATTCGTCACGTCGTTGAAAAGCCAAAACCCGAGGTGGCGCCGTCGAACCTCGCCATCGTGGGTCGTTACGTGCTGCCCGGGCGGATTTTCGATTTGATCGAAAAAACCAAGCCCGGTGCGGGCGGCGAAATCCAGTTGACCGACGCGATCGCGGCACTGCTCGCGCAGCAGGACGTGTACGCCTACCGTTTCGACGGCACGCGCTTCGACTGCGGCAGCAAACCGGGCCTGGTCAAGGCAACCTTGCACTTCGCAATGCAGGATCCGGCGCTGGCCGACATCGTGCGGCAATTCGCCGCCGTTACATGAAGCCGCGCACCCATAGCAAGCCGACGACGGCGACCGCCAATCCCAGCAAACAGCACACCAGGCCGGCGGCGCGGCTCGCATTGCCGATGCGCATGGCTTCGTCACCTTCACGTACTGGTGTGTCTCGCAGCGGACGTGCGTCGTTGGCCGGGTAGCGGCGGTCGCGCACGATGCGGCGGCCGCGCAGCAGCAAATGACGGCCGAGCAGCAGCAGGCACGCCGCCATCAGCACGACCGTCGCGTAGAGAACGTGCGAGATTCTGACTGCCAGCGCCGAGGTATCCAGACTGACAGCGGTACGGCTCAGCCAGTGATCGAAACCTAGCAACAGGCCCAGCAGTACGATCGTTGTGGCAATCAAAATCGCCGCAGTGCGGCGTCGCATGCTCGGGTCGGCGGGTTGAATCGGCATGCTGCCAAGCATAACCGGTGCGCGGAGTGGTCGCGACTGCGGCCGGTTCCGTAAAGACGGTATGCTTGCCGCCTCGCACTTCGGGAGAGTTGCATGCGCAAGTGGATTTTGACTGCGGCATTGATCGCGTTGTCCGGCTGCCAGAATCTGCCGGTGCACAATGCTGCGCCGGCTGGCGATGCGCTGGCGCGCCTAGATGCCGCGATCGCTGGCGCATACGACAATCACCAGCAGGTACAGCAGGCCGCTACCGCCACCCAGGCTGGCACGGCCGTGGCTGTGCCGCATCTGCGCGAACAATGGCGAGCGCTGTCGCGCGATCACGGCGGCAGCCTGTGGCTGTGGCGTCTGCAGACCGTGGCTGCGAAAGATTCGGCCGACGCCGTTTGGCTGTATCTGCTCAGTACAGCGAGCGATGGCAATGGCGTGGTGTTGACGCCGTATCGCGCAATCGATCCGGCTGCGGCGACGGCTGCGCTCGATGGCAGGAAATTCAAATTCGTCGCCGAGCAATGGGCGGAGTTGGCGCCCTGCGCCCAGCGCGGCGAGTGGAAAAATACACAATTCCACGCAACTGCCGACGTGGCGGCATGCAGCGCGCTGCTGCCGGGGCTCGGCGAATCCGCAGCGCTACTGCCGCTGCGCTTTACGCTCGACGCCGACATGCTGCATTCGGTCACGTTTGCCGATCAAGCGCGCGGTGCCGGCGCAGGCATTGATGCGCGTCGCGTACGTTGGTTCGACGGCTGGGCCGCGATCAACGGTGGCGGCCCGAATGCAAAGTCCGCTAATCAGGATTGGCACGTGCAGAAGAACCTGCGTCTGTCCAGCGAAGGCGGCCGCGAGCAACTGCACTGGCGCGACGGCGCCGCCAGCGGCTATTCGCTGGAACTGGCGCGCACCAGCTACCCGGAGCGCAAGCTCGACGTGCTGCAACTGAACGTCATCGACGACGCCAACGGTCAGGTTATCGACTACGTCTGGGCCAATCCTGCGGCGACTGCGATCGGATTCAACCTGGGTTGGTTACAGGTGGGCTTGACGCAAGAGTCGACAGTGCGGGAATGACCTGCTTTGGGAACCTCTGATTAACCTGCTGCGCTCGACAGCTTGCGTGCCGGCGGTGCTCGAAATCCTCATTTACCCACAAGTAAACTCCGGTTTCTCCGCTCCGGCGGCACACAATCTGTCTTCGCTCGCGACGGTTAATCAGAGGTTCCTTAACCCCGGAATCCGTATGCCTCAACGCGACTGCTCGATGAATTGCTCTAGATCCGCCGGTAATTGATAGTGGGGATACTTCTTGCGGAAGTAGTCGAGATTTTGTTTGGCTTCCTCATCGCGGCCGGTTTGAATCAGGCGCCGGATCGCCGCGATCCACGATTCCGGATACAGCCGGGAATTGCGGATCAATTCGGTAGAGTAAGCCGGCGCCGCAGCCGATCTTGCACGCGCGCCGGCCGTGGCGGTGTTTTGTTCTTCCGCCGGGCGACCGGCTGCTAGTGCTTCTGCCTCGCCCTTGAGCTGTGCCTTTTGTTGCTGCACGGCGGAAGCAGGAAACGTCTGCGGGGCGCGTACACGCAACGCGTTCGGAGCGGAGTTTTCCACTTTCGCTGCGCTGCTTCCGGTCGGCTCGGAGGCAAGTGGCGCTCGGGTCTGTGCAGTTGGCTCAGGTGACGTTGGTGCCAGCTTGGGCGCTGCCGTCGCGCGCAGGGATTGCAGTGCTGGCGCAGGAGCTGCCACCGGCGCATTGGAAACCGGCGGTGACGCAGGCTGCATCGTGTCGCGAGCTGGTGTTCCTTCATCGCGCGCAGCGGCAGGTATGGATTGCCGCGTGGTACCGGTGTGCGGACCCATGCGAATCGCAATCCCGGCCGCTAGCACAAGTGTGGCGGCTGTTGCGAGCACGGGCAGCCAGCGATGACGGCGCGTCGGTGCCTGCGCCGTCTTTGCGACAACGCGGTATGCCATCGCGCGTACGGCGGCATCGAGCTGCGCATCCGGCTCTGGCTGCGGCAGTTTGCGATACAGCGCGGCCAGCGGCGAATCGTCGTTGCCGACAAAGCGCTCAAAGTCGCGTTCGAATGGTTCGTTGCTGTTCATTCGGCAAATTTCTCGCGGATTTTCGCGAACGCATAACGCAGTCGTGATTTCACCGTTTCCTGACCCGCACTGGTAATGCGCGCGATTTCTTCGATGCCAAGTCCGCTTTCCATGCGCAGCACGAAAGCTTCGCGCTGCACCTC
Organism: Rudaea sp.; assembly: GCA_050737915.1. Lineage (GTDB taxonomy): Bacteria > Pseudomonadota > Gammaproteobacteria > Xanthomonadales > Rhodanobacteraceae > Rudaea. The sequence goes on along the minus strand of JBOHYL010000177.1, from coordinate 1,182 downwards.
CGGCAAGGTATCAAGCACCAGTTGCAGGCGCCGGCGTTGCTCGAATTCGCCCAGCACCTGCTCGGGCCGATCGCTTTCCGGCGCATCCAGCTCGCGCAACACGGTTTCGGTTTCCTCGGCACCGGCTTGCGGTCGCGCACGCCGGAAACTGTCCACAATCAGATTATGCGCAATCTGCAGCAGCCAGGTGCTGAACTTCGCCTCGATCCGATAGCGCTCCCGCGATGCGATCAGCCGGCTCCAGGTCTCCTGAAACAACTCATCGGCATTGGCGCGATCGCGGACGCTGCGCAGGATATAGCGATACAGCATGCCGCGGCTGCGTGCGTAGAGCGTGTCAAAGGCGCGCAAATCGCCGTGCGCGTAGGCGAGCATCAATTTTTCGTCCGGATACGTCGCATCCATGCACGAAGGGTACGGGATTTCGGATAGCCGTGGAACGGTTGAAGGCGACAGGCGGGGTTAGGGAGCTTAGGCGTCGCGCAAAACCAGCAGACGCAGCTCCGTCATATCCTCGATCGCATAACGGATACCTTCGCGGCCCAGGCCCGAATCCTTGACACCGCCATACGGCATATTGTCGACGCGGAAGCTCGGAATGTCGCCGATAATGACGCCGCCGACCTCCAGTTCGTCCCATGCGCGCATGGCCTTGCGCATGTCGAACGTGAACACACCGGCTTGCAGGCCGAAATCCGAATCGTTGACGATACGCAGCGCCTCGTCGAAATTCTTGTACTTGCGCAACAACGCAACCGGGCCGAACGCTTCCATGCAACTGACTTTCTGTTTCGGATCGACGTTTTCCAGTACCGTGGCTTCGAGCATCGCCCCCGTGCGCTTGCCCCCGCACAGCAGCTTGGCTCCGGATTTCACCGCTTCGGCGATCCAGTCGTCCAGTCGCTTGGCTTCTTTTTCGTCGATCATCGGGCCGATGAAGGTCTTTTCGTCCTTCGGGTCGCCGGCCACGAGCTTTTTCGTCGCCGTCACGAACGCATCGCGGAAGCGCTCGTAGAAATCCTCCTGCACCAGAATGCGTTGCACACCGATGCAACTTTGTCCACTTTGGTAAAATGCGCCAAAGATCATGCGCTCGACGACGAAATCCAGGCGCTCGGCCTGATCCGCATCGACGATACACGCGGCGTTGCCGCCCAGTTCCAGCACGACTTTCTTCTTGCC
>JBOHYL010000176.1:0-2219 GCA_050737915.1 Rudaea sp. | reverse complement strand
CTTGTCGCCAACCGCCTCGACGTGGAATACCAACCAGTGATCGAACTTGCCTCGGGCCGCTGTGTCGGCAGCGAAGCGCTGGCTCGCTGGAACCGCGAGAACGGTGAGCCGGTAAGCCCTGTCGCCTTCATTCCGATCGCCGAGGAAGCCCGCTTGATCCATGACTTGACCCAGACCGTTTTGAAAATCGCGATGGACGATATGCGTCGTGTCCATCTGGAATTTCCCGATGTCACCGTCAATGTGAACTTGTCGCCAGAAGATCTCAGAGACGAGCGTACCGGGCACGCACTGATCCAAAGTTTGGCTGCCTCAAAACTTTCTGCGGGAGCGGTCAAGCTCGAGATCACCGAGCGCGCATTGCTCAACAGCGAGGTGTCGCGCGCACTCATTCGCGAATTCCGTCAGCGCGGCCATCAGGTGGCCATTGACGATTTTGGTACCGGCTACTGCAGCCTCTCCTACTTGCAGACCTTCGATCTTGACGTGCTCAAGATCGACAAATCATTTGTCGACGCCATCGGCACGGAAGCCGCGACAAGCCAGGTGATCGTCCATGTGATCGAGATGGCGAAAACCCTGAATCTGGAGATCATCGCCGAAGGCGTTGAAACGCTTGAGCAGGCAGAATGGCTCGTCAAGCATGGCGTCCCCTATGGTCAGGGCTTCCTGTTCAGTAAGCCGCTGTCGATAGGTGAATACATAGATTTCTTGCGCGCCCAGGAACGACAAGTGGTTGCGGAATCCCATCATGATTGGTAACGAACAACGCAAATTACGACGTGACGATAGAGGCAGCAACACCCGAATCGTCGTCGCCTTCGCACTACTGGCTGCGATGATGGCATTGACTGGATGCCAGTGGTTGCAGCGGGGCGAACCCGCCAAACCCGCATCCTCGATCTCATCGGGCAATACGCCACCAAAGCGGGTGCCGCCCGCGCTTGCGACGCCGCAGATCCCGATTGTTAAACAGGAAAATCTCGGCGCTGAGACAGCCCTTGCGAAGGCGAAGCTATCCCGGCTGCGCGGAAGATCAATCGCCGCTGACGATCAAGGTTATTTTTTGGACGTGCTCCAAGGCCGTTTGCTCGAGGCCTTGGGTAATCCGGGCGGACTGCATCGGCAAAAGGCTGCAATTTTGCTTGAAATTTCGAACCAGGAGGTCACAGACAACAGTCAACCATTGGATGGGCGTACGCGAGATATTCTCGGCCGGTTGACGAAGATCCTGATCGAGTACCGCGCAACTCTGGTGGTGATCAGTGTTCACGCAGGAAATCCCGCCATCGAGTCGGCCAATCGCCTCGCATCCCAGCGCATCGCGGCGGCGGTGGCGCACGAGCTGGTGGAGTCCGGATTGCCATCACTGCGTATCGTGGCATCCGTACCCAATGGCGACGATAAATCAACGCAAGCTGTGGACAGCAATTCAAGCGCGCGCATTGAAGTTCGGATTGAGCCCTTGCTTCGTTCCGATCGGTGACCGTTGTTCGTCGCGATCCAGGCACCAAGTGACTAACAGCTTGCAGCAACAACTCATCCCGGAGTAGTGTTGCGCTCCGATGCATTGACCGACAACGGGAACCCTATGGATTGGCAGAAAGGGCGTGAAAGCGACAACGTCGTCGAGGACGATGGCAGTGGCGGCGGTGGATCCGGTGGCGGCGGCGGAATGCGCTTCGGCGGATTTCATTTAGGACTGGGCGGCACGATCATCGTGGTCATCATCGCCCTGATCTTCCCGCAGACGCGTCCGCTGATCATGAATCTGTTCCTCAGCGGCGGCAGCACTTCGAGTGTGCAGCAATCCGCGCCGGCACCGGGGCAGCGTCAGGCAGCCAATCTCAACGATCCGCAAAAAAAGTTCGTTTCCTCAATCCTCGGCAGCACTGAAGATGTCTGGGGCGCGTATTTCCAGTCGATGGGAAGAACCTACGCGCGGCCGAAACTCGTGCTGTTCCACGGCCAGACCAGCTCCGGCTGCGGCGCGGCACAGGAATCGATGGGGCCGTTCTACTGTCCGGCCGATCAGCTGGTGTATCTGGATCTGGATTTCTTCAAGGAAATGGACACCCGCTTTCACGCTTCCGGCGATTTCGCGCGTGCCTACGTGATCGCGCACGAGGTCGGCCACCATGTGCAGGACCTGCTCGGCATCATGCAGAAGGTAGGGCGCCCCACCGAGGGCTCGACCGGCACGTCGGTACGTCTTGAAC
>JBOHYL010000175.1:0-21633 GCA_050737915.1 Rudaea sp. | reverse complement strand
ACCAGTTGTTGTTCATCTCGTTGACGCGGTCGATCAGGATGAAGCCGGGTTCGGCGTAATCGTAAGTCGACACCATGATCATGTCCCACAGGTGGCGCGCCCGCAGATGGCCGTAGATCCTGCACGCGACGAGTCCGTCCTCGCGGGTCACGTAGTTCTTTTGCGTCGGCCAGTCGCGCCAGGTGATCCTGGCGGCGTCGGTCAGGTCGATCTCGTCCTGTTCCTTGGCGTTGATCGGGAACACCAGCGGCCAGTCTTCGTCGTTCTCGACCGCATGCATGAAACCGTCGGTGATCAGCAGCGACAGATTGAACTGACGCAGGCGGCCGTCCTCGCGTTTGGCGCGGATGAAATCCTTGGCGTCGGGATGGCTCACGTCGAACGTGCCCATCTGCGCGCCGCGGCGGCCGCCGGCGGAGGACACGGTGAAGCACATCTTGTCGTAGATATCCATGAACGACATCGGCCCGGAGGTGTACGCGCCTGCGCCCGACACATACGCGCCGCGCGGGCGCAGCGTGGAAAATTCATAGCCGATGCCGCAGCCAGCCTTGAGTGTGAGCCCGGCTTCATGGACTTTTTCCAGGATGCCGTCCATCGAATCCTCGATCGTGCCTGATACGGTGCAATTGATCGTGGACGTGGCCGGCTTGTGTTCGAGCGCGCCGGCATTGGAGGTGATGCGCCCGGCCGGAATTGCGCCGCGGCGCAGTGCCCACAGAAAGCGCTCGTACCAGTATTTGCGTTTCTCGGGCGTGCCTTCGGCGTCGGCGAGCGCGCGTGCCACACGTTGGTAGGTGTGATCAATGCTGGTGTCGACCGCATCGCCCTGCTTGGTCTTGAGGCGGTATTTCTTGTCCCAGATGTCCCAGGAGGCGGGTTGCATCGGAATTGGCGCGGCGGCGTCGCGGTTGAGTGCCTCGATACGTACGGTGCTCATTGCTGGTTCATCCTCCCAAAATACCGCCTTGCGACGCGTTGGTTTCTTGTTTTTGACCACGCCCGGTGTGGCGGGTGCGGTATCTTTTTGCGGAAAAAAGCCCGCCCGCGCCAAACCGGTGGTTTTCCCGTGTTGGCGTTTCCTGCCTGTGTTATGCCGTTTGCCCGCCCTTTGGCCGGATGGCCGTGTTGCCGCCCCCGCGCGGCGCGATCCGTCCAATTTTCCGCTTCGGCGCAGCGCAAGCCACCTAGCGGAAAACCCATGATTTGGGCCGCGTCGTCACACTCAAACACAAGATATTGTGTCTGAATAGGGAAAGTACGCCATGCGAAAGTCAATGTCAAAAGGTTTTTTTTCGCGCGGATATTCAATTGATTGCAAGCGGATTTTCGCGCAACGGGCGAACATTCGCGGAAAATGTGCCTCAGCTCAGGCGGACGCGAAACCGGCGCCGGAAAAAATGGTCTGTACTGCGCCGACTCCACTGCTCTGAGGAACCACAGGATGCCGATTTTCCGCATGCGTCAGATCGTGTTGCGCGCCGTTACCGGATGCTTGCTGGTCGTGGCGGCCATTGTTTTTCTGGGCCCAGCCGGGGTCCGTGCCGGCACGTTGCCGATCGCGGTCGATGGCCAGCCGCTGCCGTCGCTCGCGCCGATGCTGCAGAGGGTGATGCCGGCGGTGGTGAATATCAATTCCAAGACCCGGGTGCGGGTGCGCAGCCCATTGATGGACGATCCGTTTTTCCGCCAGTTTTTTGGCATGCAGGACCTGCCGCGCGAACGCATCGAACAGTCGCTGGGTTCAGGCGTGATCATCAACGCGGCCCAAGGCTATGTGCTGACCAACAACCACGTCATCGCCGGTGCCGACGACATTGCCGTGACCTTGCACGACGGGCGCACCCTCAAGGCCCGGGTGGTCGGCACGGATCCGGATACCGATGTGGCAGTGATCCGCATTCCCGCGGAAAACCTCACCGCCCTGCCGTTGGCGGATTCGAGCCGCTTGCAGGTGGGAGATTTCGTGGTCGCGCTGGGGGATCCATTTGGCCTCGGCCAGACGGTCACCTCAGGCATCGTTTCGGCGCTCAACCGCAGCGGGCTGCGCGGTCTGGGCTACCAGAACTTCATCCAGACCGATGCCTCGATCAATCCCGGCAATTCCGGCGGCGCCCTGGTCAATCTGCGCGGCGAGCTGGTCGGGATCAACTCCGCGATTTATTCGCCATCCGGCGCCAACGTCGGCATCGGTTTCGCGATTCCGTCGAACCTGGCCGCACAGGTCATGCGCCAGCTCATCGCCACCGGCACGGTCACGCACGGTTCGCTCGGCTTGCAGGCGCAGGACGTCACGCCCGATCTTGCCGCCGCACTGGGTGCGCGCGCTGGAGCCGGCGCCGTGATCACGCGCGTGCGCGTCGGCTCGGCTGCTGCAGTAGCTGGCGTGCAACCGGGCGATGTTGTCACCGCCATTGACACCAAGCCGGTACGCAACGCTGGCGATCTGCAGAACGCGCAGGGCATCCTTCCGGTCGGGACCAAACTGAATCTGGATTTGCTGCGTGACGGCAAGCCGTTGCGCGTGCAGGTACGGCTGGGTGCCGAGCATGTGGCCAGCGCGGCCGGCAACAGCGTCGACGCACGTCTGCGCGGGGCGGAACTGTCCGAGGCTGACACGCGCAACCGTCGCGACGGTCTTGCCGGCGTTCGCGTGGATCGCGTCGCTGACGGCAGCCGCGCCCAGGACAACGGCCTCAAACCCGGTGACTTGATCGTAGGGGTGAATCAGGTCGACGTTGCCAGTCTCGACGAATTGCGCGGTCTGCTTGCGCGCAATCCGCGACAGGTTTTGCTGTCGGTGGCGCGTGGCCGTGACGCGCTCTTCGTGCCGCTGCGCTGAGGCAGCGCTGAGGGCGGGGCTACGCGCGGAATGCGCGTGCGCGAAAGTGTAAACTGCGGACCCTGCCTACCGGCGACGGTCAGGCAGCATCATTCCCCACGCGGCGCGTTGGCTCCTTCGCCGCTGTTTATCGTTTCTGAGGATTTTTCGTGTCGATTCGTAGCATTGCCCGTCGTATCGTGCTGTTTGTTTTCCTGATTCTCTGCGCCGCGACATGTGCCGCAGCGCCGGCCCGGCATCACGCCGCAAAGCCAGCAGCCAACGCAGCCGCGCTGGCTGCCGATCGCATCATCCTGCGCGGCGACCACTCCACCGCGCGTGTTTACTCGGCGCTGATCCGATCCTTCGAAAAATCCGGGCTGGGCACGGTGGTGCTGCAACCGTTCAGCACGATCTCCGGGCTGGATGCTGTGCATGACGGGACGGCGGACGTGGCCGGCAGTGCGCGCGACGCCATGCCTGGTCGTGCGCAAGAGCAGGGCACGATTTTTTATCCGGTCGCCTGGGATGCGCTGGTGCCGATCGTCGCCACATCCAACCCGGTGAGCAATGTCACGCTCAAGCAGTTGCATGATGTTTACCTCGGCCGCATCACCAACTGGCGCGATCTGGGTGGCGTGGATGCGCCGATCACTCTGGACGGCGTGGCCGCACCGCTGGACGGTGTCGAGTTTTCCACGCGCAAGCTGCTGTTCCATTACGGCGATCAGACCGTATCGGTCTCGCGCATGTACGTGAATACGGAAAAGCTTGAGGAAGATATCGCACTGAACGCCAATGGCCTGGGCATGAGCACGCTGTCGGGCGTAGCGAAAAACCCGAAAGTGAAGATGCTCGGCGTCGAAGGCGTGCGCGCGTCGACCGCAACGATCGCCGACGGCACATATCCGCTGTATTCGGCGATCTACCTCGCCTCGCGCGAGGACGATCCGCGCCATGCGCAGGTGGCCAAGTTTGTCGCATTCGCCAGCGGTGATGCCGGCAAGGAGATTCTGCGTCAACAGGACCTGGTGCCGTATGCGGATGCGCCCGACCTGATGACAACCAAGCAGGAGGCGCGCGTTGCCTATGTGGACGCGCACCTGAAAGGCATGCTGATGCTGGATGGCCGCCCGGCTACCGCGCCGAATGCTACCGTCGACTACGTGACCCGCATGGCACCGATTGCGCCGGAAACGCAGGCCCTCAAGGCCGAGGCCGCTCGCCTGAAGGCCGAGAAGCAGCCCAAGCCCGAAGAACATTGAGCTGCGCGATGCAGCCTATCCGCGCCATCAGTCTGGATCTGGACGACACCCTGTGGCCGATCGAGCCGGTCATCGCTCGCGCCGAGCAACGCCTGGATGCATGGTTGAAGCGACATTGTCCGCGTGCGGCGGCGGCGTATCCGGTGCCGGCGCTGCGCGCGTTGCGTGATCGCGTCGCGGCCGATAATCCGCATCTGGCACACGATTTCACCACGCAACGTTGTTTGTCACTGCAGCGGGCCCTGATCCCGCATGGCTATACCCAGGCGCATGTGGATGCGGCCTTCGCCGAATTCTATGCCGCGCGCAACGAGGTCGAGTGTTATGCCGACGCCGTGCCGGCGTTGACGCGTCTGTGTGCACGTTTTCCCCTGGTGAGTCTGAGCAATGGCAATGCCGATCTGCAGCGGATCGGCCTCGCCGGCTATTTCCGCTTCCAGGTCAGCGCACGCGATTGTGGCGTGGGCAAGCCGGCCCCGGCGATCTTTCACGCCGCCTGCGCACGATTGAATCTGCCGCCGGAAGCCGTGCTGCATGTCGGCGACGACGCCGATCTGGATATCGCCGGTGCGCAGGCCGCCGGTCTGCGCACAGCGTGGGTCAATCGCAGCGGCGCGGTGTGGTCGCGGCTGCCGCCGCCGCACCTTGCCGTGCGCGATCTGCAGGAGCTTGCAGATACGTTGGCATAGTCCCTGCTTACATCGGAAGTAAAGCCACAGATTGTTGGCTTAACGTCTTGAAACTATTGCAGCGGAAGGGACAACAATGCACGGATTGATTCTTTCTCCACGTGGCCGCAGGCAGGCCGTGGAACTGGTGACAGTGAATGCGACCGACCTGCCGAAGGTGGTACGCAGCTTGGGCGCTGGCGCTGCAGGCTGGGTGGCGGCCAGTGGCTTCCGCGCCGAAGCCGGCACGTTTTGTCCGTTGCCTGACGCACAAGGTCAGCTGCGTGCGGTGTTGGCCGGAATTGCGCGTGGCGACGATCTATACGCATTGTCCACATTGCCGCAAAGTTTACCTGCGGGCGATTACTGCATCGGCGCGACAGGCGTGGCTCTGGATCCGCTGCACGCAGCACTGGGCTGGGGGCTGGGTGCATATCGATTTTCGCGTTACCGCAAATCTGCGCGCGCGCCGGCGAATCTCGCGGTCGACGCTGCCACACTCGCTGCGGTGACGCCGCTGCTCAATGCAATCGCAAGCGTGCGCGATCTGATCAACACGCCGACGCAGGATATGGGTCCAGCGGAACTGGCAGCTGCCGTCAAAGGCTTGGCTAGTGCGCACCGCGCGCGCTTCCGGCAATGGGTGGGAGACGCCTTGCTCAAGGCGAATTTCCCGACCATCCACGCCGTTGGTCGCGCCAGTCACCGCGCGCCGCGCCTGGTCGAGCTTGACTGGGGCCGCGCCGGCAGCCCGCATCTGGTGTTGATCGGCAAGGGCGTGTGCTTCGATACCGGGGGCCTGAATCTGAAAACCGGCGACGGCATGCGCTGGATGAAAAAGGACATGGGTGGTGCGGCACACGCGCTTGCACTGGCTGGTCTGATCATGCAGGCGAAGCTGCCGGTGCATCTGACCCTGCTCGTGCCGGCGGTCGAAAATGCCGTATCCGGTGACGCCTACCGGCCGGGCGAAGTGATCCGCACGCGCGCCGGCATCAGTGTGGAAGTGGACAACACCGATGCCGAAGGGCGTCTGGTGCTGTGCGATGCGCTGGCGTATGCGGTGGAGCAAAAGCCCGATCTGGTCGTGGATTTCGCCACCCTCACCGGCGCGGCGCGCGTTGCACTCGGCCCGGAATTGCCGGCCCTGTTTGCCAATCGCGACGCCGTCGCCGATGCTGCCTTGCGCGCCGGCGTGGCCGAGCAGGATCCGCTGTGGCGCATGCCATTGTGGCAACCCTACGCGCGCATGCTCGAGTCGAACATCGCCGACATCGCCAATTCCGGTAACTCGCGCCAGGCTGGCGCCATTACCGCGGCGTTGTATCTGCAGCGTTTCGTCCCGGACACCCAGGCGTGGATGCACCTGGATGTCTACGCCTGGAACGACACCAATCGCGCCGGCCGCCCGCAAGGCGGCGAGGCGCAGGGTTTGCGTGCCCTTTTCGCGATGCTGAGCGAGCGTTACAAAATCCGTTCGCGTTGAGCGTAACTCGCGCAGCGAGCGAAGTCGAAATGCTGACTGTCCTGCTACTTCGGCCTTCGCGCCTACGCTCAGGATGAACGGAGAAAATCAGTCGATGGGTTTGTCCAGCGCTGCGTGCGGCAGCACGCGCGCGGCGAGCTTGGTATCGCTGCGCACGAGATTCACTTCGTCGGCGAGGATGTGCGCGGCTTCGTCCAGAACCACATCCTGTTCGGCCTTGCGCGCTTTTTCGTCGGCGAGGTCGGTCTTGATGCTGCGTTCATCCGGCTGCAGGCCGTCGTCCTGGTTGTGACTGGCGGCGGGTTGTGCTGTCGCCTTGGTCTTGTCGAGAGTAACGACGGGTTTTGCCTCGTCGATATGCGCGCGCTTGGCACTGGCGGAATCGGCGGCGCTTCCGTTGAACCCGTCTTCCACGAGCTTGTCGTGGGTGCTGTGCTCCGAGATCATCTGCTGCACGTCGCCGACCGGTTTTTGCGCTTGCGTCAGCACCGGATGCCGCTCTTTGCGCTTGGCTTCCTGCTCGTCGCGCTCGGCGCGACGAACCTTCTCGTTCAGCGAGATCGAGGTTTCCTTGCGCAGCTTGCGGTAGTCGGTCACGTCCGCCTCGAACGCCAGCCAGGGTTTTTCCTTGGTCACGCGCGCATCATGCAGGGATAGCAGCATTGGCACGATTGGTTTGAGGTCGGAAGTGGGCGTGTAATCGGCGGCCGCGATCGAGGCCCACGGCAGCGCATTGTCGTAGGTCGCCTCGCCGTTCTGGGCGAAATCGCCGGTGATCGGAAACGCGATGTCCGGGGTCACGCCGTGCAACTGGGTCGAGGCGCCGTCGACGCGGAAGAATTGCTGGATCGTCATCTTCAGCTCGCCGTAGGCGGGCTTCTCGCTCTGCGCCATCTGGTCCAGATCGACCAGATTCTGCACCGTGCCCTTGCCGTAGGTCTGCTCGCCGACGACCAGGCCGCGTCCGTAATCCTGGATCGCGCCCGCGAAAATTTCCGATGCGGACGCCGAATTGCGATTGACCAGCACTGCGAATGGGCCGCTCCAGACCATAGTGGTATCCGTGTTGCGGCCAACTTCAATGCGACCGCCGGCATTGCGCACCTGCACCACCGGGCCGTGGCCGACGAACAGGCCGGTAAGGTCGATCGCCTCAGACAGCGAACCGCCGCCGTTGTTGCGCAAGTCCATCAGTACAGCGTCGACGTGCTGCGCTTTCAGGCCTGCGAGCAGCTTGGCGACGTCGCGCGTGGCGCTCTTGTAATTCTTGTCGCCACGCCGGCGCGCTTCGAAGTCTTCGTAAAACGTGGGCAGGGTGATGACGCCTACGCGGCGCATCGCATCGCCGTCCTTGATCTGAATCACCGAACTCTTGGCCGCTTGTTCTTCGATGTTGACCTTCTTGCGCACCAGCGCGATCAGCAGGTGTTTGCCATCGGGGCCGCCATCGGCAGGCAGCACTTCCAGTCGCACTGTGGTGTCCTTCGAACCGCGGATCAGGTCGACCACATCGTCCAGCCGCCAGCCGACCACGTCGGTCACCGCGCCGCTCGCTCCCTGACCGACGCCAACGATGCGATCGCCGACCTTGAACTTGCCCGACAGCGACGCCGGGCCGCCCGGTACAATCTCGCGAATCGCGGTGTAGTCGTCGTCGCGTATCAGCACCGCGCCGATGCCTTCCAGCGACAGCTTCAGTGCGATGTCGACATTCTCGCTCGCGCGCGGGCCGAGGTAATTGGTGTGCGGATCGATCGACATCGCATACGCGTTCATGAACGTCTGGAACACGTCCTGGCCGTCGAGTTGGCGCATGCGCTCCAGATAATTGGAATAGCGCTTGTCCAGGGTTTCGCGGATCTTCGCGTCGTCCTGGCCGGCCAGTTTCAGGCGCAGCCAGTCGTTTTTCACGCGCTTGCGCCACAAGTCGTTCAGCTCGGCCTCGCTCTTGGCCCATGGCGCTTTTTCGCGCTGGTAGGTGTAGGTTTCGTTCTTGTCGAAATCGAAACTTTTCTTGAGCAGCGCGCGCGCACACTGCGTGCGTTCGGTCACACGCTGCTCGTACAGATTGAATATCGCGAACGGCACCGAAAGATTTTCGTCGTAGATATCGTCGCCGAGCTTGTCGCGGTCGGGCAGAAAGCGGTCAATGTCGGCTTGTACAAAAAACAGGCGATCGCCGTCGAGCGCGTCGAAATAGCGATCGAAGATCTTCTGCGACATCGCCGCATCCAGCGGCTCCGCCTTGTAATGCAGACGGGTGAGAAAGCGCGTGGCCAGCAGCGCCGCTTGCGTCTGTTCGGCGGTGGGTTTGAGAGCGACATCGTGCGCCGCGGGTGGCTTGGCCAGCACTGCGGTGGTAGCGAGTACCAACGCGATCCCGGCCAGATGGCGGATGAAGGTGTTTTTCCACATAGCGACGTTTTCCGGAAAGTTATGCAACTTCCACATAGCCCGCCTCGTGAGCCATGCGGTCGGCGTGATAGGAGCTGCGCACCAGCGGACCCGAGGCGACATGCTGGAAGCCGATCGCATAGCCGAGTTGTTCGATCGTCTTGAATTCGTCCGGCGTCCAGTAGCGCAGCACCGGATGATGGTGGGGCGTGGGTTGCAGATACTGGCCGATGGTGACCATATCGACCGCGTGCGCGCGCAGATCGTTCAATGCGCCGCGCACCTGGTCGAAGGTTTCGCCAAGGCCCAGCATGATGCCGGACTTGGTCGGAATGTCCGGATGCTGTTTCTTGAAGCTTTGCAATAGGGTCAACGACCAGTCGTAATCGGCGCCCGGACGCACGTTTGGGTATAGCGCGCGTACGGTTTCCAGATTGTGATTGAACACGTCGGGCGGGGCTTCGCGCAGCACTTCGAGGGCGCGTTCCATGCGGCCCTTGCCGCGAAAATCCGGCGTGAGGATTTCGATGCGGATGTCCGGATTGGCTGTGCGTACTTCGCGAATGCATTCGGCGAAATGCGCTGCACCGCCGTCGCGCAAATCGTCGCGGTCGACCGAGGTGACGACGACATAGCGCAGACCCATGTCACGAATTGTGGAGGCCAGGTGCCGGGGTTCGTCGGCATCCGGCGGCAGCGGCCGGCCGTGGGCGACATCGCAGAACGAACAACGCCGTGTGCAGACCTCGCCCAGTATCATGAACGTGGCTGTGCCCTTGCCGAAGCATTCGTGGATGTTCGGGCACGAGGCTTCCTCGCACACGGTCACCAGTCGGTTCGCGCGCAGCTTGGCTTTCAGTCGCGCCACCGCATTGCCCGGCGGAATGCGCACGCGGATCCATGCCGGTTTGCGCAACACCGGCGTGGCCGCATCGAAACCAGTTCCGGAAAAATCGGCACGGTTGCGCGCGATCTTGTCCTCGCCCAGTTGCTTGGTCGCCGGCACGTCGGCGACGACGGTAATCGGGATGGTTTTGTCCTGAGCCGTGTTCATGCAGATACGCTAGCGCCGTTCGCGAGTCCGGCGCCAGCGCCAAAAGTCAGTGGGGAGTCGACCGGCGTTGCTTGCAGTCCGAACTGCCGGGCCAATTCGCCAACAAGTACGGATTCCACGTCAGCCAGCCGTGACGGGCCGCCCAAGTCTACCACCTGGACGACCTGCAGACCCTGAAAACCGCAGGGATTGATGCGCTGGAACGGCTCCAGATCCATGTTCACGTTGAAGGCGAGGCCGTGAAACGTGCAGCCGCGGCGCACCCGAATGCCGAGCGCCGCGATCTTGGCACCGTTCACGTACACGCCTGGCGCGCCCGCCTTGCGCGCGGCCGCGATATTCCATTCGGCCAGGGTGTCGATCACGGCCTGTTCGATGCGCTGCACGTAGGCGCGCACGCCGATGCCGGCGCGGCGCAGGTCAACCAGCGGGTAGGCCACGATCTGGCCGGGTCCGTGATAGGTTACCTGACCGCCACGATCCACCGCGATCACCGGAATCTCGCCGGGTTGGAGTACATGCTCCCATTTGCCGGCCTGACCGAGCGTGAATACCGGTTGATGCTCGACGATCCACAATTCATCCGCGGTCGCGCCATCGCGCGCGTCCGTGAACGCCTGCATCGCGCGCCATACCGGTTCGTAGGGCGACAACCCCGGCAGCCGGCGCACGAGCAGCGGCGGTGCGTTCACAACGTCCAGCGCACGTCCGCATCCGCGCGCAGCGCTGCGTGTACGGCGTCGTATTTTTCGCGCGAGGGACAGGTGAAGGTCACGCTGACCGAAACATAGTTGCCTTCGGCCGAAGGCCGCGTGCGCAGGCTGCCGTCGAGGACGGATAGTCCAAGTCCGGCGACAATGTGCGGCACGCGCGCTTCCAGCCCCGCGTTGGCCCGGCCCATCGCAGTGACCTCGAACGCGCCCGGAAACTGGAAACCCTGGCCGGGGTTTTGCGGTTGCAGATCGTCCAGGGATTTCATTGCGCGGCTTTCATTGGGTATTGGGCGTGGTCGCGATTTCCACCTTCTGGTCGCCCTTGAACCAGAGCCAGACACTGTCCGACAGACGACCGAAGAAACCGGCCTCGGGCGCGTCGGTGAGTACGATCAGCGGGCGCTGCAGCAGCGGTTTGCCATCCAGCGAGACTTCCAGTGTGCCGACCGACTGACCTTTTTGGTATGGCGCGATCAATCGTCCCGGCAATTTCAGGCTGGCCTTGAGATCGTTGTAACGGCCGCGCGGAATCGTTGCGAGCACATCCTCTGCCACGCCCAGCGGCAGGGTGCTCTGCGCGCCTTTCCACAACTGCGGTGTAGCCAGCGGTGTGTTCGCCGCATAGAGCTTGTGCGTTTCGAAGAAGCGGAAACCGTAATTGAGCAGGGTCTGATTGTCGTCCGCGCGCTGCTTGTCGCTGGGCGTGCCCATCACTACCGCGATCAGACGTTGATCGCCGCGCTTGGCGGATGTGGTCAGGCAATAGCCGGCTTCCTTGGTGTGGCCGGTCTTGAGGCCGTCCACGCTCGCATCGCGCCACAGCAGTGCGTTGCGGTTGTGCTGGGTGATGCCGTTCCACTCGAATTCCTTGATCGCGTAGATCTTGTATTCGTTCGGATAATCGTGGATCACGTGCCGCGCCAGCACGGCGATGTCGCGCGCTGTGGAGTAGTGATTCGGGTCGGGCAAGCCGGTTGCGTTGACGAAATGCGTACCGGTCATGCCGAGCTTGGCCGCATATTCGTTCATCAAGTTGGCGAAGGTGTCTTCCGAACCGGCGATATGCTCGGCCAGCGCGATCGCAGCATCGTTGCCGGACTGGATGATCATGCCGTAAAGCAGATCCTTGAGCGGCACCTGCGAGTTCAGTTTCAGGAATGTGGTCGAGCCATCCGTGCCGGCGCCGCCCGCGCGCCAGGCGTGCTCGCTGATCAACACCGGATCGTCGAGCTTGATCTTGCCGGCTGCAAGCTCCGCCGAAACGATGTAACCGGTCATCATCTTGGTGATCGAGGCCGGCTCCACGCGCGCGTCGGCGTCCTTCTCGGCCAGGATCTGGCCGCTGGCGTAGTCCATCAACACCCAGCTCTTGGCATCGAAGGTCGGCGGCGGCGGTGTCGGCACGTTGAGCGCGCCGGGTGCGGGCGCCGGATGCGCATTCGGCGTCGGTACGTTGGCTGGTGCGACCGGTGTCGTTGCGGCCGCGGGCTTGGCCGGTGTCTGCGGATGCTGTGGTTTGGCGTGTGCACACACTGGCGCAATGAAACAAATCAAGCATGCGACAAAAGCGAAATAGCGTAAAAACTTCATCATTGATTCCAATGGATTTGCGATTGGTAGTCCAGACCCGGTCAATCCGCTCCCGGAGGGCGTCGGATTCAACCGGGTCCACTAATTATCTATCGTTACGCGTACTTCACCCAACCCCAATGCGCGCAGTTTCGGCGCCAGCGCATCGACTTGGGCCGCGTCCTTGAGCGGACCCAGGCGCACGCGATGCAGGGTTTTCCCGTCGATTTGCGCGTCCACCACCTGCACGCTGCCAAGCCGTGCGGTGCGTACGCGCGCTGCCGCGCGTTCAGCGTTGACCGCATCGGCGAACGCACCGACTTGCAGATATAACGCAGGTTTGTGCGTTATTTGTGGCGAGTCTGGGACCGCGGCGCTGCGCGCGGGTTCCGCACCGCGTTGCGGATGCGCCGGGTCAATGCCGCGTACTTCCACCATCGCCGTGCCTTTGGGCCAGACGCCGAGTTTGACCGCGGCGACATAGGACAGGTCGATAATCCGGTTGGCGACGAACGGGCCACGGTCGTTGACGCGCACGATCGCGCTGCGGCCGTTTTCCAGATTGGTTACGCGCACGTAGCACGGAATCGGCAGTACCTTGCTCGCCGCGCTGTAGGCGTACATATCGTACTTTTCGAAGTTCGATGTCGTGTAGCCGTGGAATTTGTTGCCGTACCACGAGGCCAGGCCGCGCTCGTCGTAGCCTTTGCAGGTCGGCAATACACGATAACTCTGGCCGAGCACAGCGTAGGGTGATTTGTTGCCGTACACCGAACGCGGCTCATCGCGCGGCGCCGGTTCGGGAATCTTGCTGATGTCGGGAACCTGGCCCGGCGTGGAGTCACGCGTCTGCGCGTAGCGCGAGTTGTGCGCGGCTTGCGTGGCTTGCGGCTCCGGCGCGGGCCGCATCGCGTGCCGGTGAAAGCAACCGCCGAGCGCGAGCACGGCGAGCGCCAGCGCGGCGCGGGCACCCCGGTGCATCATGGAGTGCGAACCGCCGCGGCGATCGCCTGACTCAACTGGTATGTCGCGAGCGCATACAACGGACTTTTGTTGTAGCGTGCGATCACCTGGAAATTGTGGAACGTGATCCAGACCTCGGGTCCGTCGGCACCGTCGAGGCGAATCAGGGTTGCAGGCATTTGCGCGTCGAGCTTGGCGTCGATCGCGTACCCCCATTCGGACAGTTGCTGCAATGGATATACCGGCGCGAGATTTTTCGGATCGACCGTGCGCGCATCCGCAGCCACGCGCGCGCGCGTCGCGACCGGCGCGCCGGGCGTCCAGCCGTGCGCTTCGAAATAATTGGCCACGCTGGCGCAGATGTCGGGCAACGAATTCCACAAATCGATCTTGCCGTCGTCATCGCCGTCGCGCGCGTACTTGGCCACGCTCGAAGGCATGAACTGCGTCCATCCCATCGCCCCGGCGTAGGAGCCGGTCAGTTCGTCCGGCGTCCACGGAAACGCCGCCGAATGCAGCAACAGCAGTTGCGCCAGTTCGCTGCGGAAGTAATCCTGGCGCGGCGGGTAGTAGAACGCGAGCGTCACCAGCGCATCGAGCACGCGATAGCGCATCGGTGTACGTCCATAATTGCTTTCCACGCCGATGATGGCGACGATCATCTCCGCCGGCACGTTGTACTGGTGGGCAATGCGTTCGAGCAGATCGCGGTTGTCGCGGTAGAACCCGGCGCCGTCGGCGATGCGCCGCTCGGTAACGAAGATTTGCCGATAGTCTTTCCACGGCTTGGATTCGGCCGGGCGCGAAATTGTGTCGATCACGCTTTGCCGATAGCGGGCGCGGTGCAAGGTTGCCAGCACGACATCGGCGTCGAGGCCGTGTTCGTGCGCCATTTCCTGCGCGAACTCGCGCTCGGCCGCGCCCGGATCGGCGGCGGACACGGCCGCGTGCACGCCGCCCGCAAACATCAGCATCGAAAAACTGCACGCAACCGCCAATCCACGCATTAGGGAATCCGCCAAACAACCGTGTCCAGAGTATCGCCGAGAACCTGGACTGTCGCAAAAAGATGCGGCATCAGTGCGGCAACAATTTGCGATGCGCATGGATCGACATCAGCATGCCGAATCCGGCCAGCAGCGACACCGCCGACGTGCCGCCATAGCTGATCAGCGGCAAAGGCACGCCGACCACTGGTAGCAGACCCGTGATCATGCCGCCGTTGACCAGCACATAGACGAAGAACGCCATGCTGATCGAGCCGGCGAGCAAGCGCGAGTAGGTGTCGCGCGCGTTCGCGGCGATGCGCAATCCGCGTCCGACGATGAACAAGTACAGCGCGAGCAACGCAACGACGCCGATCAGGCCCCATTCCTCGGAGAACACCGCAAACACGAAATCGGTGGTGTGCTCGGGCAGGAACTCCAGCCGCGACTGGGTGCCATGATGCCAGCCCTTGCCAAACAGACCGCCGGAGCCGACCGCGATCTCGGATTGGATGATGTGCCAGCCGTTGCCGAGCGGATCGGATTCGGGGTTGAGGAACATGCGCAGGCGGTTGCGCTGATACTCGTGCAGAAAATGCCAAGCGAGCGGCGCGACCGCGGCGGCGGCACCAAGCAGGGCAAGTATGCGCCACCAGGCAAGGCCGGCGAGGAATACGGCGAACACGCCGCTGGCCACGACCAGCAGCGCGGTGCCCAGATCAGGCTGTCTGGCGATGAGCTCCGCAGGCACGGCGATCAGCACACCGGCAGCGGCGAGCGTGAGCCAGCGCGGCGGCAGCGCGCGTGCGTGCAGATACCAAGCGATCATCATCGGCAGGGTCAGCTTGACCAGTTCCGAGGGCTGAAAGCGCAGCACGCCCAGGTTCAGCCAGCGGTTCGCGCCGCGGCCCTGACCGAGCAGCGCAACCACGACCAGCAGCAGCAGGCTGGCGAAGTACAGCCACGGCGTCCAGTTGCGCAACACGTTCGGCGGCACCCGCGACAGCAGCAGCAACAGCACGCCGCCGAGCGCAAAGCGCAGCGCCTGATTGAGCACCAGATGCGCGTCCAGATCGCTCGCGCTGTACAGCGTCGTCAGCCCGCACAGCGCCAGCAGCAGCAGAGCACACACGAGCGGCACATCCAGCCGTGGTTCGCGCAGTCGGTGCCGCAACCAGGCGCGCAGGCGCAGCAGGACATTCATGGCGCGCGGCCTGTGTCGTCGTCCGCGAGCCAGGCGTCGAGTATCGTGCGCGCAATCGGCGCGGCATCGTGCGCACCGGTATGGCCGGCCTTGAGCGCGACTACCACGGCAATGCGCGGCGTGTCGGCGGGCGTGAAGGCCTCGAACAATACCTCGTGGCGGCTGGTCGGTGCGGTCATGATGTTCTGCCACTCCTCGCCCGTGCGCGAGTAGCGTTCGGCGGTACCGGTCTTGCCGGCGATGACGTACGGGAAGCCGTCGCCGAGTCCGTGCGCGGTGCCGGACGGATCGTTGACGACATCGACCATGCCTTGCAGTACCACGTTCCAGTTATCGGGATTGCGGATGAAGCTCGGCGCGGGCGCAGCTACCGGCACGGGTTCGCGCAGCGCGTTCAGGCCGGCCTGGGTCGCGCGCAGCAAATGCGGCACCTGACGCACGCCGCGGTCGGCGAGCGTCGCCAGTGCACTGGCGAGCTGGATCGGCGTGATCACCCAGTAGCCCTGTCCGATGCCGGCGATCACGGTTTCACCGGGAAAGAACGTCTGGCTCATGTGCGCACGTTTCCACTCGCGCGAGGGCAGCACTCCGGCCGCTTCGCCGGGCAGATCGATGCCGGTGGGCTGACCGAAACCGAAATGCGCCATCCATGCACTGAAACGATCGATGCCCATGTCCAGCGCCAGCGAGTAGAAGTAGGTGTTGACCGAACGCGTGATTGCCTGGCGCAGGTTCACCAGGCCCTGGCCGCCGCGCACGTCGTCGCGATAGCCGCGCGCCTGGCCGGGGATGAAGAACTCGCCCGTGGACAGCACCGTGTCGGAGGGTTTGCGCAAACCCAGCTCCAAACCGCCCAGGCCCAGATACGGCTTGATCGTCGAGCCGGGCGTGAAGCCGCCGGCGATGGCGCGATCGAGCAGCGGTTTGTCCGGGTTGTCGAGCAGTGCCGCGTAGTCGGCGCGGCCGATGCCGTTGACGAACAGGTTGGGATCGAAGCTCGGCTCGCTGACTAGGGCGAGGACCTCGCCGTTGCGCGGATCGATCGCCGCGGCCGCGCCGGGACGCCCTTCCAGTGCCGCCGCGGCCACGCGTTGCAGGCGTACGTCGAGAGTCAGATACAGGTTCTTGCCGGGCACCGGCGCCACACGCCGGATCGTGCGCAGCGGTCGCTTGTCCGCGTTCACCTCAATCTGTTCGTAGCCCGGACTGCCGTGCAGCTCGTCCTCGTAGCGGCGCTCAATGCCGGTCTTGCCGATATGCGTGGTGCCGGCGTAGGTATCGGCATCGACTGTCGCCGCGTCCGCCGCGTCAATGCGGCCGACGTAGCCGACTACGTGTGCGAAATCCTCGCGGTGCGGGTAGGCGCGGGTCAGATACGGCACCACATCCACACCGGGAAAACGCCAGCGCTGCGTGGAAAAGCGCGCAATCTCGTCCTCGCTGAGCTTGAAGCGCAGCGGGATGCTGTCGAACGGACGCTTGCTCCTGCGCAGCGCGTCGAAGCGCTCGATATCGTCGTCGGACAGTGCGATCACGCCGCCCAGCTGCGCGAGCATTGCCGGCAGGTCCTTGACCTGTTCGGGCACGACTTCGAGACGGAACGCGGCGACATTTTCGGCCAGCAACACACCGTTGCGATCGTAGATCAGGCCGCGCGTAGGTGGGATGCTGCGCAACGAAATGCGGTTCTGGTCCGAGCGTGCGGCGAACTCGTCATGGCGAGTAATCTGCAAATACGCAAAGCGCGCGGCGAGGCCAGCCAGACACAGCGCGATCAGCACGAAGCCGACCAACGCACGCCGACGGAACTGCGCCGCCTCGCGCGGGGCGTCCTTGATCGGCGTGGCACTGGCGCGGCGGTGCTTCACGAGTCGCGCGCACGCACACGGGCGCGCAGGTCGTCGAATAGCAGGAACACCCACGGCCAGGCCAGCATGCCCACCAGTGGTGCCAGCCAATAGCTCGGCGGTGGCGCAACCTGGCCGGCGATCGCACGCACCGCGAGCAAGACGACGCGATCGTTCAGCAGCAGTATGAGTACGGCCAATGCCTGTTGCCACATCGGGAAAAAACGCAGGCGTGCGCGGAAGCGCAGCAGGATGAAACAAAGTATACAAAGTCGCAGTGCCTGTTCGCCGAGCATCTCGCCAGTCAATGCATCGCCGATCAGGCCGAGCACAAAGGCGCGGCCGAGGCTCACGCGTTCCGGTGCTTCCAGCGCCCAATAGGTGAGCGCCAGTGCCAGCCAATACGGCTTGAGTGGCAACAGGCCCTGCGGCAGTGGCATCAACTGCAGCAGGTAGCAAGCCAGCATCCCACCCCAGAACAGCAGGCTGTTGGCGTCTGTGCGATTCATGGCTGCGCGCCCGGCGCGACCCACGGCGGCCCCATGATGGGCGCCGGTGCGGGCGGGCCGACCGGATCGGGCAGGCGGTGCAGGATCAGTACTTCGCCGCTGCGGTCCAGCGCCGCACTCGGCACGACCTGCGCAACCGCGAACATGCCGCTGGCGTCGTTGCGGATCGAACGCACCGTGCCGACCGGAAATCCGGCCGGGAAGTGCCCGCCCAGGCCGGAGGTGAGCAAGCGATCGCCGGGCTTGATGTCGGCGCTGATCGGGATATTCGGCAGTTCCAGCCGGTCCAGAGCGCCGCTGCCACGGGCGATCGCGCGCAGCCCGGTGCGCTCGTCGCGCACCGGCAAAGCGTGCGCCGGATCGGTGATCAGCATCACGGTGGACGTGTTTGGCAGCACCTCGATCACCTGGCCCATCACACCGCGCGCGTCCAGCACCGCTTCGCCGTCGGCAACGCCCTGGTGCGCGCCGGCGTCGATGAGCACGCGATGGCGGAACGGATCGGTATCCACATCGATGATGTGCGCAAGTTGCACGCCGAGGTCGAGTCTGCGCTGCACGTCGAGCAGCTGCTGCAGGCGCTGGTTCTGCTCGCGTACCGTTTGCAGGCGGTTCAGACGCGCCCGTGCCAGCAGCAGTTCGCGTTCGAGTTGGGCATTGCGCGCATGCAGATGCTGACGATCGGCGACGGCGTCGCCGGCGTCGCGCGCCAGTTCCGAGGGCAGGGCGGCAAGTCGGTACATCGGCTCGACCGCGGCTGCACCGACGTAGCGGATGCGTTGCAGCCAGCCATTGCGGTGATCGGTCACCATCAGCGCGATGGCCAGCGCCAGATAACCAATCAGGCGCAGCGTGTTCGCCGTGTCGGCGGTGAACAGCGGGGCCGATTCGTTGCGGGTGAGTGCCACTTCGGTGTCGGGAATCGGAGATCGGGAATGAGCAATCGTAAATCAACAGCGGCGCATCATTTCGCTCGGGCTTTTCCCATTCCCTATTTCCGATTCTCCCTTCGCGGTTATTCCGCCGCGAAGAAATCGCTGCCGTGCTGATCGATCAACTCCAGTGCCCGGCCGCCGCCGCGCGCGACGCAGGTCAGTGGATCGTCGGCCACGTGCACATGCAGCCCGGTTTCCTCCGAGATCAACCGGTCCACGTCGCGCAGCAGGGCGCCGCCGCCGGTCAGCACGATACCACGCTCGGCGACGTCCGAGCACAGCTCTGGCGGCGTTTGTTCCAGAGCCGACTTGACCGCGCTGACGATGCCGGCGAGCGGCTCGTGCAAGGCTTCGAGAATCTCGTTGGAATTGATCGCGAACATGCGCGGTACGCCCTCGGCGAGGTTGCGGCCGGAAATCTCGATTTCCTTGACCTCGTCTTGCGCGAACGCGCAACCGATCTCGACCTTGATGCGTTCGGCGGTGGATTCGCCGATCAAGGTACCGTGATTGCGGCGCACGTAGTTGATGATGGCTTCGTCGAAACGGTCCCCGCCGATGCGCACCGAAGCCGAATAGACGATGCCGTTGAGCGAGATCACAGCGACCTCGGACGTGCCACCGCCGATGTCGAGCACCATCGAACCACGCGCCTCGTGCACAGGAATGCCGGCACCGATCGCCGCGGCCATCGGCTCCTCGATCAGATACACGTCGCGCGCGCCGGCCGATTCGGCCGATTCCTTGATCGCGCGACGCTCGACCTGGGTTGATCCGCACGGCACGCATACCAGCACGCGCGGACTCGGCCGGAACACACGTGTCTTGTGCGCCTTTTTGATGAAATGCTTGAGCATTTCCTCGGTCATCGAGAAGTCGGCGATCACGCCGTCCTTGAGCGGACGCACGGTGACGATATTGCCAGGCGTGCGCCCGAGCATGCGTTTGGCCTCGCTGCCCACCGCGGCAACTGCGCGCGGGCCGCCGGGGCCACGATCCTGACGAATGGCCACGACCGAAGGCTCGTTCAGGACGATGCCTTGGCCGCGCACGTAGATCAGGGTGTTGGCCGTGCCCAGATCGATCGACAGATCGTTGGAAAATAGACCGCGGAAACCTTTGAACATGAAGCGCTCGATGAAGCCGGAAGGGATGTGTGAAAAGCGCGACAGTGTAGTTTCAGGGCGCCGCGTACGCAAGGAAAAATGCCGTTAAAATGCGGTGTTGTCGACATTTTGCCGGCTTATCGGGGCCGATCGTGCCGTGTTATGGTCGCCTGCCCGGAAGTGCTACCTTATGTCCATCGACACTGCCACCGTCCGCCACATCTGCCGGCTTGCGCGTCTGCCGGTCGATCCGGCGCAACTGCCGAGCGTGACCGCGGACCTCGCGCGCGTACTCGAACTGGCCGATCGTCTGGCCCCGGCGGTGCTGGACGGCGTCGAGCCGATGGCGCACCCACACGCACAGACGCTGGTATGGCGTACGGATGCGGCGACCGAATCCGACCGCGCACACGCCTTGCTCGCGCTCGCGCCGGACGCTCGCACCGGACTGTACGCCGTGCCCAAGGTACTCGGGTAAGCGCCCGATGGATGCGGACATCGCCCAGCTGGCACGCGCATTGCGCGCTGGCGAAACCTCTGCGGTCGAACTGGCGCAGGGCGCGCTCGCGGCGGCGCATGCGAGGTCCGACCTCAACGCCTTCATCACGCTCGATGAAACCGCCGCGCTGGCCGCCGCGCACCATGCCGATGCGGCTCGCGCAAACGATGCGGGCGGAGCGCTGGCCGGCATTCCTTTTGTACACAAGGATATTTTTTGCACAAATGGAATTCGCACGACCTGCGCGTCGCGCATGCTCGAGCACTTCGTGCCTCCCTACGATGCCGCCGTCGTGGAACGACTGCGCGTGGCACACGCCGTCGCCATCGGCAAAACCAACATGGACGAGTTCGCGATGGGTTCATCCAACGAGAATTCGTATTTCGGCGTGGTGCGCAATCCCTGGGATACGACGCGTGTGCCGGGCGGTTCGTCCGGTGGCTCGGCCGCCGCGGTCGCCGCCGGCATCGTGCCGTTCGCCACCGGCACCGATACGGGTGGCTCAATCCGCCAGCCCGCTGCATTTTGCGGCATCACCGGCCTGAAACCGACGTATGGCCGCGTGTCGCGTTTCGGCATGATCGCCTACGCGTCGAGTCTGGATTGTGCCGGCGTACTCGCGCACAGCGCGGCCGATTGCGCGCACGTGTTCACTGCGTTCGCGGGACCCGATGCCCGTGATTCGACCTGCATGGATCGTGTGCTGGACGATTACGTTGCGGCATTGTCCACAAGTGTCAAAGGGTTAAAAATCGGCATCGTGCGTGAATATTTCGGCGCTGGCGTCGAGGCCGGTGTAGGCACGGCCACACAGGCGGCGCTGCGCGAGCTGGAAAAACTCGGCGCAATCCTGGTCGATATTTCGCTGGCGCATTCGGCGCTGGCGATTCCCGCGTATTACGTGATCGCGCCGGCGGAAGCTTCGAGCAATCTCGCGCGTTACGACGGCGTACGCTACGGTCATCGCTGTGACGAGCCGCATTCTCTGGAGGATATGTATACGCGCAGCCGCGGCGAGGGTTTCGGGGCCGAAGTGCAACGGCGCATTCTGGCCGGTACCTACGCGCTGTCGGCCGGCTATTACGATGCGTATTATTTGCGCGCGCAGCGGGCACGGCGCCTGATCGCGAACGATTTCGCCGCCGCATTTGAAAGCGTGGATTTGCTCGCCGGTCCAACTGCGCCGACAGTGGCATTCAAGCTTGGCGAAAAAACCGGCGATCCGCTGGCGATGTACGCGGCCGACGTCAATACCGTGGCGGTGAATCTGGCCGGCCTGCCGGCGATTTCACTGCCGGCGGGATTCAGCGAAGGGCTTCCCGTCGGCCTGCAACTGATCGCACCCGCGTTTGCGGAAGCGCGCTTGCTGGCAGCGGCGCATCAATTCCAGCTTGCCAGTGACTGGCATCTGCGCCGACCCGGAGAGCGCCAATGACCGCACACGGGCAATGGCAACCGGTCATCGGCCTGGAAATCCACGCCCAGCTTGCCACCACGAGCAAACTGTTCTCCGGTGCATCCACCGCCTATGGCGCGGAACCGAATGCGCAGGCCAGCATTGTCGATGTCGCATTGCCGGGCACCTTGCCGGTGCCGAACCGCGCAGCGCTGGAG
>JBOHYL010000174.1:0-25941 GCA_050737915.1 Rudaea sp. | reverse complement strand
AGCGCCGCGTCCAGTGCCAGTGCGCTTTGCGCATCGTCGATGGCGAGGCGACCGTCGCTGCCGGTCAGGGTCACCGCGACCCAGCCGCCGCCGGCGCATTGGCGCAGATGGTCGCGCGCGCGGTCGGTGAGCAGATGACGCATGGCGCGCGCGGCGTAGGCGAAAAATTGCGCCGGATGGGTGAACGTCAAATCGCCTTGGGCGTCGATGCGCAGATACAATTCGTGCACCAGTGCCGTGGTATCAAGCGTGCCACGTTCGCGCCCGGCGAGCTGGCGTCCAGCCATCGCCTTCAGGCGGGCATACATGGCGTCGAACAGCGCATCGGCCGATTGCGTGGGCGTTGCCGGGCTGGTTCCGCTTGTGGACATGGGTACCTCACCGCGATCTTACTCCGCGACAGCCGGACGTACGCAATGCTGCGCCGCGGCGTGGCAAATCGCTGCGATTCGCGTATGAAAGGCGCGCTGGTATGAGGGGGAGGGCGCCCGCCGCGAGCAATCGCGGCGGGCTTTTGTTTGCCCGCTGCGGGAACCGCTGAATAACCGTCGCAAGCGAAGGCTGTCGAGCGCAGCAGGTTAATCAGAGGTTCCCTTACAATCCTCGCATGCCCGCGTCCGCAACATTGAGTCGCTTCGTGCAGGCCCGCTACACGCGGGTGCTCGCGCGCTGCCGCGAAGCCGGCGTGGTGCTGCACGACGATGCGGGCGTGGCCGAGCAGGTGCAACGCGTGCTCCTGGCCAGCGATTTCGCGTTCGACAGTTTTCTGCGCGAGCCGGAATTGCTCGGTGCGGACGCGCTGGCGCGCATGGCCGACCCGCGTCATGCCGGCGTGCAGCCGTTGGCAGCGGACGTGGACGAAGCCCCGGCGATGGCCGCGCTGCGTCGCTTTCGCCGCGCCGAGGCCCTGCGCCTGATCTGGCGCGACGTCAACGGCCTGGACACGGTCGAGGAAACCCTGGCCGGTTCCAGCGCGCTGGCCGAAGCGTGCCTGCATGCTGCACTCGGCTTCGGCGAACGCATCCTCTTGCACCGCCACGGCACACCGCGCAACGCCGCCGGCAGAGCGCAACGTCTGGTCGTGATCGCGATGGGTAAACTCGGCGGCGGCGAGCTGAATTTTTCCTCGGATATCGATCTGGTTCTGGCGTTTCCTGAAAACGGCACGAGCGATGGTGAACGCCCGCTCGCCAACGAGGTGTATTTTGCGCGGCTTGGCCAGCTCCTGGTCAAGCTGCTGGCCGAAATCACCGGCGAAGGTTTCGCGTATCGCGTGGATCTGCGCCTACGCCCGTACGGCAATGCCGGCCGCGTGGCCTTGCCGTTTGCGGCGATGGAGCAGTACTACCAGCGCGAGGGTCGCGACTGGGAACGCTATGCGTGGATCAAGGCGCGGCCGGTGGCCGGTGACATTGTCGCCGGCAAACATTTGCTTGAGGCACTGCGGCCGTTCGTCTACCGCAAGTATCTGGATTACACCGCCTTCGCCGGCCTGCGCGAGATGAAGGGGTTGATCGATGCCGAAGTCGCGCGCAAGGATCTGGTCGCCAATCTCAAGCTCGGGCCCGGGGGCATTCGCGAAATCGAATTTGTGGTGCAACTGTTGCAGATGATCCGTGGTGGCCGCGAACCGGCCCTGCGCGAAACCGGCCTGCTACCCGCGCTGACCGCGTGCGAACGCATTGGCGCGTTGCCGGCGGCCAGCGCGCGGCGGCTGCGCGAGGCGTACCGTTTTTTGCGTCGTGTGGAAAATCGTGTGCAGATGCTGCGCGATGAGCAGACCCACGACCTGCCGGAAGAAGCGCTCGTGCGCGCGCGACTTGCCGCGACGCTGGATTTTGCCGATGACGCTGCGCTTGCGGCGGAACTAGCGCACGTGCGCACCACGGTTGCCGAGGAATTCGGCGAGCGCCTCGGTGCCGAGCGCGCGGCGCCTCAGGCGCACCGCGCAGAGGCAGCGGCCGCGTACTGGCAGCGCCTGTTGCGCGGCAAGGCGCAAGCGGTCGAATTGACGGAGCTAGGTTTCGTCGACACCGAATCGCTGCATGCGCAATTGACCGCCTTGTGCACCGGCGCCGCGGCACGCGCGTTATCGGCGCGGGCCAGCGCGCGGCGCGACCGGCTGTTGCCGCATCTGTTGCAGTCCGCCGCGGCCACGGCTGCCCCGGATGCCTGTCTGCAGCGGCTCGTGCGCCTGCTGCATGCGGTGCTGCGGCGCTCGGCCTATCTGGCCTTGCTCGAAGAACGCCCGGCCGCGCGCACGCGGTTAGCCGACGTGTTTGCGGACAGCGCACTGCTTGCCGAGCGTGTGATCGAGCATCCACTGCTGCTGGACGACTTGCTCGGCGCGCAATCGGCATCCGCGTTG
This sequence comes from Rudaea sp., assembly GCA_050737915.1. GTDB lineage: Bacteria > Pseudomonadota > Gammaproteobacteria > Xanthomonadales > Rhodanobacteraceae > Rudaea. The sequence continues at coordinate 23,573 of JBOHYL010000174.1, read as the reverse complement.
CCCGACCGTGCCCACGTGGATGCGGAGATCGGGCGGCGGCTTGTGCATGTCGACGCCGGCGATGCGGAAGCCACGATCGAAATCCTGCAGGAAGAAAAACACAGCGCCGGATTCCGCATCGGTCTGGCTTGTCGCGACGGTCTGGATGCCGTGGTCGCGGCGCGCGCGCTCAGCGGCGTGGCCGAATCCGTCGCCGCGCGTACGCTGGCGCTGGCCGAGGCAGATATCGCGCGCACCCACGGCGCACTACCCGGTAGTGTGGCGCTGATCGGCTACGGCAGTCTGGGCGGTGCGGAACTGGGTTTTTCATCGGACCTGGATTTGGTGTTTGTCTACGACAGCGCGCTCGCGCAGACCGACAGCGACGGCGTCCGGCCACTGGAGGGCGCACGCTGGTTCGCGCGCGTCGCCCAGCGCGTGGTGCACTGGCTGACCACGACCACGCAGGCGGGGAAACTCTACGACGTGGATGTGCGCCTGCGCCCGGATGGCGGCAAAGGCCTGCTCGTGGTTGGGCTGGATGCGTTCGCCGAGTACCAGCGCGAGCGGGCCTGGATCTGGGAAACCCAGGCATTGGTGCGGGCGCGGCCGATTGCCGGCGATGCCGGTGTATGCGCCGGATTTTTGCAGCAGCGTGCGCACTGGCTGGCGCAGCCGCGCGATGCGCAGCGCGTGCGCAGCCAAGTGAGCGACATGCGCGCGCGCTGGCGCGCCGAACGCGACCGCTCCACGGCGACGCTGCTGGATCTGAAGCAGGGCGCCGGTGCGTTGCTGGACATCGAATTCATCCTGCAGACGCTGGTCTTGCTGCACGCGCACCGGCACGCGCGTTTGTTCGACAGCGGCAACAGCGCGGACTTGATCACGCTGTGCGCAGAAACCGGTGTGCTCGATGCCGCGCGCGCGCGCGCACTGGCCGCGGCACATGCCGCGCTGCTCAAGCGCGCGCTGGACTGCACGCTGGACGCGCGTCCGCGTGTAGTTGCGCGCGATGCGGAGCTGGCGCGGCATGGCGCGGCGGTACTGGATGTGGCGGCGTCGATCGGATTGCAATTCGCCTGATTCAATTCGGCGCAAGCGCCGCCGCCAGTTGTGGTCGCGTCGATTCCAGCACATGCCAGACCTTGCTGGCGACGGCGGCGAGTTCGCGCAGCGGTGGTGGTTGCGGCAAATTGGAAAAATCCACATTCGCTGCAAGATCGTGCAGCCAGCCTTGTGCGCGCAGTTCGGCATGCAACGCGGGGAGCTTGCCGCGCGCCGATTCTGGTAACCAGGTCAGCACTGGCTTGCCAGTGGCGCACGCCTCCGAAAGCATGTTCACCGAATCGGGCGTAACCACGATGCGATCAGCCGCAGCGAGATAACCGCGGTAGGGATTTTCGCCGTCTTGCGCGCCGTTCCAGAAATGCACGCAATCCGCGCGCAGGCATGCGCGCGAAAGCGCACGCCAGGAATCCGGCGTGCGTCGCGAGGTGGAAACCAGCAGGCTGCCCCCGGTATGGGCGACGAGCGCATTCACGCGGGCGAGAAGCGCTTCGAACCAGGCGCTGGTCATGTCCAGGCCGCGGCGCGGGCCGCCGATCAGCACCGCCGTGCGCGGCTGCGGTAATTGCGCCAATGTGGAAAACTGCGCAAGGCCGTCGGCGAGCCAGGCTTCATCCACCGGATTGAGTGCACCGAGGGTCTGGATCACGTTGGTGCCGGTGAGCGCGTCGTGACGCGGCGCAATCACCAGATCGAAGTGTTTCGGATCGATGCGCGGATCCAGAATCTGCACGGTAAAGGTGCTGCCGCCGCTGGCGTTGCGCAACCAGCGCACGACCATGGCCGCATCGCGGCCGCAACCGATCGCCAGCTTTGGCCACGGCGCACGCAGCCGGGTGCGCAGCGCGGCGTTCACCCCCAGACGCAGGCCGGCAGTCAAGCGCGGCGCGGCCCACGTCCACGGTGCACGCAAGGCAATGCGCAGCACATCTGGCGCAAGGCGCATCGTGCCGGCAAGCGCCAGCACCTGGCGCTCGTTACCGGCGGCACCGTCGCTGAGTACCCAGACGTCGGCGCAGGGTGAGTCGGATGGGTTCACGGCAAAGGCAGGCCGGCAAGAATTGCTGCATCATGCCGCTGCCGATGCGGATACGGCAAGGATTTTACCGGCGCACGTGGATGTCGACAGCGTGCAACCTGTCCGTGTCGCGTAGCCGAGAGCGCTACTGCTTGGTCACGCCCTGATTCTTCAGTGCTTCCAGTCCGGCCAGATTGATGCTGCCGACGGCCGCCTTGAGCTGGTCGATATTGTCGGCATAGCCGCTGACCTTAACGCTGAAACGATCGCCGAGCACGATGCCGAATTCGCCATATTTGCTTTGCGTATCCCATTGCTCGTGGACGAGGCGGCCGTCCTGCTTGTAGGTCTTGTCATAGCCGTGGTCGGATTCCTGCGAGGATTCCACGCCAACCGCGCCGGCCAGCGCGGTCAGGCCTTTGGCGCCGCCAGTGTCGGCGATCTCCAGATTCAGGGTACGATTGCCGTCGGAGTAGGAGGCCGATGCATCGGACACCTGCATGCCCAGCGCGCCGTTGCGCTGTGCCGACAGCGAGGTGCGCTTGAAACCGGCCAGTGTATCGGGCACGAAGCCCTTGAGTACGTCGGGCGACAACGCTTCAACCTTGTCCCCTCCACCGAGCACGGCGCCAAGCACTGCGCCGGCCGCCTGCGCCGAAGCGTTGGCGTCGCCGGATTTCTGCGCCACCTCCATCTGCTTGCTGGCCTTCGCGGCCTGCGCGCCGATCGCGGCGAGCTTGCCGAGCGTGCTGTTGGCATCGATGCTGACGTTGCTGTCGTTGCTGCCCAATTGGAAGCCGCTCGGACTGGCGCCGAACATCGACGTGCCGACAACGCCAACTACGACCAGCATGACGATCCAGCCAAGCACGATCGCGCAGATGATGCTCACCGCGGTGTAGCCGCCGGCCTTGTCGGGCGGGCATTTCATGGTGTGCGGCAAGCCCAGGTACAACAGGTAGATCGAATAGATGCCGCCGGCCAGCATGATCAACGCACCGATGCCGATGCCGAGAATCACGCCGACGCCGGCGATCCAGCCTGCGGTGTAGGCATAGGCCACGACTTTGAGCGCTTGCACCTGGTTTTTCTGCGCGCCGAACGTGCCGGCGAGGGCATCCACGATCAGCGCCATGACGAACACCATGACCAGAGTCAGCGCGTATTGCACGATCATGCCGGTGATTCCGGCGCCGATGCCGGTGTGCACGGTGACGCCGAACCATGTGGTGCCGATCACGCTGTTCTTGATGAAGCCGAACACCGCCGGAATGGCGGCCAGAACGAGGATGTAATTCAGATACAGACTCTGCGTCGTTTCCGCCTCGCCCGCGATCACGGGCCATTCGGTCTTCGGCGCGAGCAGAATGTTCTTGACGCGTGCAATGAGCTTGTTGATGTCCACGTTGATTTCCTCCCCGAAAAATGATTGGACGGCGCAATCTTACCCGGTTCCGCAGGAAAGGGAATCGGCGCCGGGTCGCGGCGCCGATGTGACCTGGTTGGCTGCGGATACGCCAATTGGTGCGCATCTTGCTAGACTTGGACTATCGGCCAACCTCGGTCGAATCGCTTTCAGGTCTTCCCGCATGTCCGCAACCGCCGCCATCCTCCCCGCAAGCAACGCGCCCGGTGCCGTCCCGGCCAATGCCGAGCATCGTTACACTGTAACCCGCGCCGATCTGCCGCTATCGTGCCCGATGCCCGCCATGAGCCTGTGGAATTCGCATCCGAAGGTGTATCTGCCGGTCGAAGCGCTTGGTACCACGCAATGTCCGTATTGCGCGGCCGTGTACACCCTGGTCGAGTGAAGGCGGGCATGTGTCGCAGCGGCGCCTGACCGTCCTGCAAGTGCTGCCGGCCCTCAACGCCGGCGGAGTAGAGCGTTCGACGCTGGAGATCGCCGCCGCACTGGTCGCAGCCGGGCATCGCTCCATCGTGGTTAGTGCTGGCGGGGGACTGCTCGAACAACTGCTGGCACAAGGCAGCGAACACATCGCGCTGGATATTGGCCACAAATCACTGATGACCTTGCGCCATGTTGGCACGCTGCGGCGCCTGTTTGCGCAGCTGCGCCCCGACATGGTGCATGCGCGTTCGCGCCTGCCGGCCTGGCTGGCGTGGCGTGCCTTGCGCGGCCAGCCCGCGCCGAAGCCGCATTTCATCACCACCGTGCACGGGCTGAATTCACCCGGCTGGTACAGTGCGATCATGGCCCGCGGCGAGCGCGTGATCTGCGTGTCGAACACGGTGCGCGACCACGTACTTAGGCATTATCCGCAGATCGCCCCGGCGCGGCTGACCGTGATTCCGCGCGGTGTGGATCCGGTTCAATTTCCGTTCGGCTACGCACCGGATGAGGACTGGCGCGACGCCTTCTTTGCGCAATTTCCGCAGCTGGCAGGTGGCCCGTTGCTGACCTTGCCTGGTCGCGGCACGCGCCTTAAGGGGCACGCCGATGCGATCGATCTGCTCGCCGGCCTCAGCGCGCGCGGTATGGATTGCCGCCTGCTCCTGCTCGGCGCCGACGAACCCGGCCGCGAGGCTTACGTGAGCGAATTGCGCGCAATGGCCGAACAACGCGGCGTCGCAGCGCGCCTGGCAATCAGCGCACCGCGCGAGGACGTGCGCGAGATCTTCGCGGTGTCGAATCTGGTGCTGCAGTTGTCGACCCGGCCCGAGGCATTCGGTCGCACGGTGATCGAAGCGATCGCGCTGTGCCGCCCGGTGCTTGGCTACGCACATGGTGGCGTCGGTGAACTGCTCGCAGAACTCTACCCGGAAGGTCGCGCGCCGCCGGGCGACATCGTGCGCCTGATCGAACGCGCTGCCGAACTGTTGCGTCTGGCACCGCCAATTGCCCCGCTGCGCAGCTTTCGCCTCGCCGACATGCAGGCGGCGACGCTGGATTTGTACATGCAGGTCGCGGCCTAGCTATGTGGCCGCTGTGGCTGTTGCTCGGCGTGCTGGTGTTGTTGCCGCTGGGCCGCACGTCGGAAGCGCCGTTGGCGATCGCCGCCGGCGCCGGCCTGATTCTCGCTTGGGGTCAACGTCCGCTTCTGCGCGCACATGCCGGTGTGCGCCTGGCGACAATCCTGTTCGCATGCTACTGGCTGGCTGCATTGCTGTCGGCGCCTGGCGCCGCGGCGCCGGAAAAAAGCTGGAGCACGGCCGCGGCACTTTTGCGCTTTTTCCCGTTTGCGCTGTTTGCGTGTCTGACCTTGCGCAAAGCAGCGTGGTGGCCGCGTTTGCTGGCCGCGTGCGCGGGCATCCTCGTACTCTGGCTGCTCGATGCCTGGGTGCAGATATTGACCGGCTTCAGTCTCGCAGGTGCGGAAACCGCGGATCGGCTATCGGGCATTTTCGGCGCCGGCAATCTCAAACTCGGGCCGGTGCTGGCAGTGCTGTCGCCATTCATTTTCGTCGCGGCGCGAGCGCGCTGGGGTTGGCGCGGCCTGGCACTCGCGTTCGCATTTCAATTGATGCCGATCCTGCTGGCCGGTTCGCGCTCGGCCTGGATCATGTATGCGTTGGTGACGTTGGCGTTCGTCTGGATGCACACGCGCACACCGTTGCGCTTCGCGGTGTGGGCGCTGGCCACGGCTGCTGCTGCTGTACTCGCCATTGTCGTGGCCTGGCAGGCTTCGGGGCGCTTTGACGTACGCTTCGACCGCACCCTGCTGGCGTTGCAAGGTTCCGAGCAGGCCATCGACAACGCCAGTGCCGGGCGTGTGCGCATCTGGCGCACGGCACTGGCAATGAGCGCGGCGCATCCAATCACCGGCGTTGGTGTTCGCGGATTCCGCTATGCCTATCCGCGCTATGCCCAACCGGGCGATGCGTTCGTGGACGCGCAAACCGGCGAAGGCGCCTATCACGCGCACCAAATCGTACTGGAAGTGCTCAGCGAAACCGGCATCGCCGGATTGGTGTTGTGGCTGTTTGGCGCATTCTGGGCGGTCCGCGCGTGGTGGCGTGCGTCTTCATCCGTTCGCGATCGCGCGCTGGCGCCCGCGCTGGCGCTGGCAGCGATGACGTTTCCGCTGAACACGCACCTGGCGTTCTATTCAGCGTGGTGGGGCTTGCTGTTCTGGTGGTTGATTGCGCTGTATTGCGCGGGTTTGGGTGCGGACGACGATGGCGCGTGAACCGCTCTCACTGGTCGTCACCACATTCAACAGCGCGGCGACGCTGGATCGGTGTCTGACCAGCGCCGGGTTTGTGGACGACATCGTGGTTCTGGATTCGGGCAGTGCCGACGCCACGCACGAAATTGCACGAAAGTATACAAAAAGAATTTTTGTCGAACCGTTCGAAAATTATTCCGCGCAGAAACAATCGGCCATCGACAAGGCCGTGCACGATTGGGTGCTGTTGCTGGATGCAGACGAGGCATTGACGCAACCGGCGTGCGCGGCGATTGCGCGTGCGCTGGAGCATCCGGTGGTGGCGGGTTTCCGCCTGCCGCGGCGCGAGCAGATGTTCTGGACGTTCCAGCATCGCTGGAGCTGGACCAACACGCATCTGCGCCTGTTCGACCGTCGCCGCGGTCGCATGAACCAGGTGCCGGTGCACGCCGCGCCGCAAGTCGACGGTCCGGTGCGCACCTTGCGTGATGCGGTGTTTGTGCATTACGGCGAGCCGGACATCGCCACGAAAGTCGCCAAGATCAACGCCTATTCCAGCGGTCTGGTTGCCGACAAGCTGCGCCGGCGGCAACGCTTTCTCGGCGTGCGCATGCTCGCCTATCCACCGGTTTTTTTTGTGCGCCAATATGTTTTCAAGCGCTATTTTCTCAACGGCTGGGCAGGATACATCAGCGCTGTCAGTGGCGCGTTTTACGTGTTCTTGAAATATGCAAAAGTATACGAAGCACAGCGGATGGCGCGGCGCAAGCATCAATAAGTCGGCGGCGCTCCCGCAGGTCGCGTCTTGAAACGCTTGTGCAGCCACAGGTATTGTTCTGGTGCCTCGCGCACCATGCGTTCGATAGCGGCGTTCACGCGTGTGGTATCGACGACGATGTCGGTCGACGGAAAATCAGCCAGCGGCGCTTCCAGCCGGATCGCATAACCGCCGCCATCTTCGCTGCGCCGGTGAAAAAAGGGGATCACCGCGGCGCCGGACAGGCGCGCCAGGTGGTACGTGGCGGTGATCGTCGCGGCGGGCACGTCGAAAAACGGCGCGAACACGGCGTCTTTGCCGCGCATGTCCTGGTCCGGCGCGTACCACAGCGTGCCGCCGCTTTTGAGGTGTTTCACGCAGGCGCGCAATTCGTCCTTGGCGAACATCGCCGAGGCGTAGCGCAGGCGCGCGCGCAGCACGGCACGTTCGAACACCGGGTTGTCCATGACGCGATACATGCCGGCAATGCGAATGCGTTGCGACACCAGCCGCGCGCATAGCTCCAGATGCGAGAAATGCGCGCCAACCAAGAGTACGCCGCGGCCTTGCGTTTGGCACTGTTGCAGATGTTCCAGCCCTTCGATCCGGCACGGCACGCGCGCGATCGCGCGATCGGAACCGAACCAGGCCAGCGAGAATTCCATTGCCAGCAGGCCAAGATCCGCGAGATTCTCGCGCAACAGTGCCGCGCGTTGCGCATCGCTGCACTGCGGAAAGCACAACGCAAGATTGCGCTGTGCCACGCGCCGGCGCGCGCCGGGCAGGCGCGCGGTCAGCGTGCCGAGTACGCGGCCGCTTGCGTACAACGCGCGATACGGCAGTCTGGCGGCGACACGCAACGCACCTAGGCCGATCCAGGATGGCCAGTAACGCACGGACAGCAAGCGCAGAGGAGTCATTGGCGCGATTGTAGCCTTATACTTCGCAACCGTTCGCCGCAATCTCGACATGCACCTGCGCCGTTTCATCTATACCTCAACCATGTATTTGCTCACGCCGGTGATCCTGTACCGGCTGGCGGTGCGCGGTCTGCGTTATCCGGAATATTTTTCGCGTTGGCGTGAGCGATTCGGTTTCTTCCCGGCGCCGGGTATCACCGGCAGCATCTGGATTCACGCCGTGTCGATGGGCGAAGTCAATGCGGCGATGCCCTTGATCGATGCGTTAATGCAGCGCTACGCCGATGCACCGTTCGTGATCACCACGGTAACGCCGACCGGTTCCGAGCGTGTGCGGCGCGTCTACGGCAAGCGCGTGTTCAATGTGTACTTGCCATACGATCTGCCGGCCTCGATCCGGCGTTTTCTCGACCGCGTGCGTCCGCGCCTGGCGGTCGTAATGGAAACGGAAATCTGGCCGAACCTGTTTTTCGAGTGCCAGGCACGCGATATCCCGCTGGTGGTGGCCAATGCGCGGCTGTCGGAAAAAAGCTTTCGCGGCTACGGTCCGGTGCGGCCGCTGGCGCGCAATGCCCTGGCCAGCGCACGCTACATCGCCGCGCAATCTGCGACCGACGCCGGTCGCTTGCGCGATCTGGGCGCCGAACCCGAGCGCCTGGGTATCTTCGGTAATCTGAAATACGACATGAGCGTACCAGCGGAGTTGGTGGCGCAGGCGCGTGAACTGCGCACCGGCTGGGGCGCGCGGCGTCTGGTCTGGATTGCCGCGTCAACGCACGAAGGCGAGGAAGACCCTGTGCTAGCCGCCCACGCAGCAGTGTTGCGCCGGTTTCCGGATGCCCTGCTGTTGCTTGTGCCGCGCCATCCGGAGCGTTTCAAGCCAGTCGTGCAGGCATGCCGCAGTACCGGTTTCGCCACGCGCACGCGCAGCGAGGACGGCGCGGCCACGTCGGATACGCAATGCTTCGTGGTCGATACGCTCGGCGAGCTGTTGCGTTTCTATGCTGCGGCGGATGTCGCCTTCGTCGGCGGCTCGCTGGTGCCGATCGGCGGCCACAATGTGCTGGAACCGGCGGCGCTCTCGGTGCCGGTTGTGGTCGGGCCGAAAACATTCAATTTTGTGGAGATCACCGCCAGCCTGATCGATGCCGGTGCCGCGTTGCGCATCGCGGATGCCGACCAGCTTGGTGCTACCGTGATCGATCTGCTCGCCGATGCGCCATTGCGCAAGCGTTTGGGGGCGGCGGCGCGCATGGCGTTCGAGCGCGAGCAGGGCGGCGTGTTGCGCACGGTGGAGATCGTGAACAACGTGCTGGAGAACCCGGCGGCGGAGCGCACGGGCTCGTGACGCTGTCAAATCGCGACTGCCCCGTGCGGGGCAGCCGCCAGCGCATCAATTGAGCAGGGTGTTGACCGCTTCCAGATCCTTGCCGTCGAGCACGCCCGCGGCATCCTTGAGCTGCAGCCCGGACAGCACGAACTGGTGGCGCGCCTGCGAATAGCTGCTTTGCGCCTGGAACAACTGTTGCTGGCTGAGCAGCACGTCGACGATGGTGCGCGTGCCAACCTCGAAGCCGGCCTGGGTGGCGTCGAGCGCGCTCTGCGCCGAAATCACCGCCTGTTTGGTGGCCTCCACCTCGCTGATGCCGGCGAGCACGGCGCGGTAGGCGTTGCGTGTGCCGGCGACGATGCTGCGTCGGGTCGATTCGAGCTGATCTTGCGCCGCGTCGCGCTGGAACACGGCCTGATGCAACTGCGCGGTTACGAGTCCGCCGGTAAAGATTGGCACGTTCAGCACGACACCGATGGTAGTGTCGCCGGACAAGCCATTACCGGGGAAACTGCCGAGGGTAGCGCTGCCGAAATTGCTTGTACGCGTGCCCCAGGAGGGCGTGTCGGTGCGCACCAGCGAGGCCGACAGGGTGGGATAGTGTCCCGCGCGCTGGGCCGAGACGTTGTCGCGCGCGGCGTTGAGCGCGAAGCGTGAGGAAGCCAGCAGCGGACTCTGCTTGAGCGCCGTATCCACCCAAGCCTGAAGATTGTCCGGATCGGGCTTGACCAGCGGCAGGTCGTCGCGCAGTTTCTTCAGATCACCGAAGTCTTTGCCGGTGATTTGTTCCACCGCCTCGCGCGCGGTGTCCAAAGCGTTTTGCGCCTGAATCACCTGGGCCACCGCAGTATCGTGGTTGGCGCGTGCTTCATGCACATCGGTAATTGCCGACAGGCCCACTTTGTAGCGCTGCTCGGCTTGATCAAGTTGTTTGGCCAGTGCTTTCTCGTTGGCCTTGGCGAAGGTGAGCTGGTCGTCCGCGGTGAGCACGCCAAAATAGGCCGTGGCGGTGCGCACGATCAGATCCTGGACGGCCGCATCATAGTTTGCGCTGGCGCCGTGCGCGGTTTCGCGCGCGCCACGCAGACGTGTGATGTCGGCCCAGTTGAACAGGGTCTGGCTCAGCGTGCCTTGCGCCTGGCGCGAGCGGTCGCGGCTGGTGCCGGATTCGGGCACGAGTACGTAATTGCCGCCGCCGGTGGGTTGCGGGCTGATGCTGGAGCTGCCGCCATCGCTGTGCGTGTAGCCCAAGCTCGCGCCGAGCTGCGGCAACAGCGGCGCGCGGGCGATGCCGACGCCGGCCTCGGCCGCACCCTTGTTCGCGTCGGCCCCGGCCAGGGTGGGATCGGCCTGCCGCGCTTGCTGGTAGATCTGCATCAGGTCCTCGGCCGCGGCCGGCAATGCAGCGCAGGTCAGCGCCAGAGCCAGAGCCAGTGCAGTCATGCGAATCGGTTTGATCATTTTCATTCCTCGATGAATCGTGTGCTGCCGCTTACAGCACGAATCGCTGTGGCGGTTCGGCATGGCGCAAATAGGGCAAATCGGTTTCGAACAGGGCGGTCTCGGTCCATTGGCTGTCGTCCGCGCAAGCGTACAAAATCGCGCGCTGCACCGGCGACTGTCCCGCGATGGCGAAAATGCGGCCGCCGGGCCGGATCCAGCCGCGCCAGTGTCGCGGCAATTCATACACCGCGCCAGTGACAACCATCACGTCGAACGTGCGACCCGGATCGAAGGCGCGTACCGCCTCGGCGGTTTGCACCTGGGCGCTGGCGATGCCGGCGGCAGCCAGACGCGCGCGCGCGGCGTCGGCCAGGTCCACATGTTGCTCCACACTCGTCACCGTGCCGGCCAGACGCGCCAGGCAGGCGGTGAGAAATCCGGATCCGGTGCCGATCTCCAGTACGTCCTCGTCCGTCTGCGGCAACACGGCTTGCAGCACGCGGCCTTCGAGAACGGGTTTCATCATCACCTCTCCGTGCCCCAGCGGCAGGCACAGGTCGGCGAAGGCCAGATTGTGTTGCGCTGGCGGCACGAAATCCTCGCGCCGCAGCACGCGCAATGCGCCGAGCACGCGCGCGTCAAGCACGTCCCACGGGCGCACCTGTTGCTCGATCATGTTGTGGCGGGCGAGTTCGAGATTCAGCATCATGGGGTTTCCGACCGGAAAAGCCGGAAAAGGATAGGGGTTCGGCACGTTTCCGGCAATCGCAAGATGCGGCTGCGGCCCCGGTTCACCGAAGTGCCAAAAGTCACCGCAACCGTTTTTTACACCCGTGCATCGGCGTCGGCACGGGCTGTACATCCACGGCCGGCGGCGCATAATGCCGTTTCGTTTCCAATGTTTGCGCCCATGACGCGTACTGCCAGCGCTGCCAGGAATGCGGGACCAGGCCGGCCCAAGGATCCGGAGAAGAGGGCCGCGATTCTGAATGCGGCCAAGCGCCTGTTCGTCGAGCGCGGCTACAACGCCACCAGTATGGACGCCGTCGCCGCTGGCGCGCGTGTGTCCAAGCTCACCGTATACAGCCATTTCGGCGACAAGAATGCACTGTTCGCTCAGGCCGTGAGCTGCAAATGCGAAGAACAGCTGCCCACGCAGATTTTTCTTGCCGACCGCAAAGGTCCGCTGCGTGGCCAGTTGCGGCATATCGCGCGCGCATTTTTTGCGCTCGTCACCAGCGACGAAGCGCTGGCCGTACATCGCACCGTGGTCGCCAACGTGCGCAAGTCGCCGCAGCTCGGGCAACTGTTCTGGGATGCCGGCCCGGCCCGCGTGCAAGGCGCATTCGAGGCGTTCTTGCGCGCGGAAGTGGACGCCGGCAAGCTCGCAATCGCCGACACGCCGCGCGCCGCCACGCAGTTTTTCTGCTTGCTCAAGGGCGAAGCACACGCGCGCATGCAATTGGGCTGCTGTGCGGCGCTCAAGCAGCACGAAATCGACGCACACATCGAGGCCACGGTGGATCTGTTCGTGCGCGCGTATGCGACGCGCCAGGGGACCGCTGACTAGGCCGCCGCGCTCGCCATCACCGCCGCTTCGTGGTTCAATGGTGCCGGAAGCGGGGGTGCTTGCGCACAGCGGGCTGAGATACACCCTTCGAACCTGATCCGGTTGATCCCGGCGTAGGGAGCTTCGCGGCGCTGATGTTTTATCGGCGCAGCGTCTCCGCTTCGGAATCCGCACTCTGTCGTGTGTCTACTCACGAACGCAGGATGACAAGCCGATGAACGCCCTACCTACCGCGCTGCTGCGCGAAACAGCCGAGCTTTCCGCAACGGTCACGCGTCCGATTCCGGGTTCGCGCAAGATTCACGTGACTGGTTCCCGCGCGGACTTGCGTGTGCCAATGCGCGCGATCACGTTGGCCGACACGCCATCGATGTTCGGCGTCGAGCAGAATGCGCCGTTCGTGGTGTACGACACCTCCGGTCCGTATACCGACCCCGGCTTCCGCGTCGATCTCGCCGCCGGCCTGCCGGCGCTGCGCGCGCCGTGGATCGCCGAGCGCGGTGATACCGAGGCACTGGCCGATTTCACTTCGCCCTTCACGCGGCGGCACGCGCATGCGCGCGAACTAGCCGACGTGCGCTTTCCGAATCTTCCCAAGCCGCGCAGCGCCAAATCCGGGGTGAATGTCACGCAGATGCACTACGCGCGGTGCGGCGTCGTCACGCCGGAGATGGAATACATCGCGATCCGCGAAAACCAGAAGTCCGATGCGATCCGTGAGACGCACCTGCGCAAACAACATTCGGGCGAGTCGTTCGGCGCGGCTATCCCGCAGCTCATCACGCCCGAATTCGTACGCGACGAGGTTGCGCGCGGTCGCGCGATCATCCCCAACAACATCAATCACCCGGAATCGGAACCGATGATCATCGGCCGCAATTTCCTGGTGAAGATCAACGCCAACATCGGCAATTCGGCGGTCACCAGTTCCATCGCCGAGGAAGTCGAAAAAATGGTGTGGGCGATTCGTTGGGGCGCGGACACCGTGATGTACCTGTCCACCGGCAAGCACATCCACGAGACGCGTGAGTGGATCATCCGCAACTCGCCGGTTCCCATCGGCACAGTGCCTATCTATCAGGCGTTGGAGAAAGTCGGCGGCGTGGCTGAGGATTTGACCTGGGATTTGTTTCGCGACACGTTGATCGAGCAGGCCGAGCAAGGCGTGGATTACTTCACCATCCACGCCGGCGTGCGGCTGCCGTTCGTGCCGCTTACGGCGAAACGGGTGACCGGCATCGTGTCGCGTGGTGGTTCGATCATGGCCAAATGGTGCCTGGCGCACCACAAGGAGTCGTTCCTGTACGAGCGCTTCGAGGAAATCTGCGAGATCATGCAGGCCTACGATGTCGCCTTCTCGCTCGGCGATGGCCTGCGCCCCGGCTCGATCGCCGACGCCAACGACGAAGCCCAGTTTGCCGAACTCGACACGCTGGGCGAATTGACCCAGGTCGCGTGGAAACACGACGTGCAGACCATGATCGAAGGTCCCGGCCACGTACCGATGCATCTGATCAAGGAAAACATGGACCGGCAGCTGGAAAAATGCGGCGAGGCGCCGTTCTACACACTGGGCCCGTTGACCACCGACATCGCGCCAGGCTATGACCACATCACCAGCGCGATTGGCGCGGCGATGATCGGCTGGTTCGGCACCGCGATGTTGTGCTACGTCACGCCGAAAGAACATCTGGGTTTGCCCGACAAACAGGACGTGCGCGACGGCATCATCACCTACAAGATCGCCGCGCACGCGGCGGATCTGGGCAAGGGCAACCCGGGCGCACAAGCGCGCGACAACGCTCTGTCCAAGGCACGCTTCGAGTTTCGCTGGGAGGATCAGTTCAACCTCGGCCTGGATCCGGAAAAGGCCAAGGAATTCCACGATGAGACGCTGCCGAAAGACGCGCACAAGAGCGCGCATTTCTGCTCGATGTGCGGGCCGAAGTTCTGCTCGATGAAGATCACCCAGGATGTGCGCGACTACGCCAAGGAGCACGGCGTCGGCGAAACCGAAGCGCTCGCCGAGGGAATGGCGGAGAAGGCGGCGCAGTTCCGCGCCGGCGGTGCGCAGCTGTATCGGGCCGGATGAGGAACGCACCATGAAGCTGCCGGTTCCCTTCATTCAGTTGCCATTGCAGTTCGATGCGGATGTGCTGGCGCGTGAAGTCCTCATTTACGGTCCCGAGCATTGGCGCGAGCACCCGCAAAAGTACCCGGGCAACCTGTGGCTGCCTCTGATCGCATGCGAGGGTAATCCTGATCTTGAATCGGTTGCCGGGCCGATGCGGCCGACGCCCTACCTGTTGCAAAGTCCGTATCTGATGCAGGTGTTGTCGCGCATCGGTGCGGTTTGGGGGCGCACGCGCTTGATGAAGTTGACGGCGCAGGCGGAAGTCTCTCCACATTACGACGTGCACTACTACTGGCGTGCGCGTGCGCGCGTGCATGTGCCGATCACCACGCAGCCGTCGGTACGTTTCTGCTGCGGCGATGAAGAAGTAAATATGGCACCGGGCGAATGCTGGATTTTCGATACCTGGCGCCGACACCGCGTGCTCAATCCGAACGATGCCGAGCGCATCCACCTCGTTGCCGACACCGTTGGCAGTGACAGCTTTGGCGAACTGGTGCGCGACGGTCGCATGTCCGGTGGTGTGCCAGTGCCTCCGGACTGGCATACGGAATGCGTCGCTCCGACCGACGAACGCAATCCGCCGATGCGCTACGAAAGCATGAACGTGCCCGTGGTCATGACGCCGTGGGAGCTGCGCGAACACATCAGTTTCCTGCTCGGCGAGACGCATCCGCATCCGCAAATGGAAGTGACCCGGGCCGTGACCACGCGTTTTCTTGCCGCATGGTCGGCATTGTGGGCGGAATTCGGTACGGATGCGGCTGGCTGGCCGGCCTATCGCAAAGCGCTGACTACCTACGAGGAATGGCTCAAGGCCAATGCGGACGAGTTGCTGCTGCTCAATCAATCGCGGCTGGTCAATGCGTTGCGCATCATGGTGCTGTCGATGGCGTTGCGCGACAAGCCGGCTGCCGACGGCGACGAGCTGCGTCAGACCACGATCGTTTTGGATACTCCGCCGGCATCGCGCGCAGCGGGCGACGACAAGGCGCAATTCGATCGACCGATCTTCATCGTTTCATCGCCGCGTTCGGGTTCGACCCTGCTGTTCGAGACCTTGGCGTTGGCTCAGGGCGTGTATACGATCGGTGGCGAGAGCCATGCGATGATCGAGGGCGTGCCGGAGTTGAATATCGGTGCGCATGGGTTCCACTCCAACCGGCTCGAAGCGACGATTGCCACGCCGGCACTGGCCGAGCATCTGCGCGGGCGCTTTTTTGCCGCGCTGCGCGACCGCGACGGGCAGGCGCTGAACGGCCAACCGGCGCGCATGCTCGAGAAGACGCCGAAAAATTCGTTGCGCATTCCGTTTCTGGACAAGGTTTTTCCGCAGGCGCGTTTCGTCTATCTGTATCGCGACCCACGCGAAACGCTGGCCAGCATGATCGAGGCCTGGCAGTCGGGTCGTTTCAATACCTATCCCGATTTGCCCGGCTGGAACGGGCCGCCGTGGTCGCTATTGCTGGTGCCGGGCTGGCGAGAATTGAATGGATTGCCGCTGGCGGAAATCGTGGCGCGGCAGTGGGACATCACCACGCGTTTCTTGCTCGACGATCTCGAGGCATTACCCGCTGATCGCGTGGTGGTGACGCGCTACGATGCACTGCTTGCGGATCCGGCAGTGGAGATCGCGCGCCTGTGCAAGGCGCTGGATTTCGTCTGGGACCGTCCATTGGACGGCAAGCTACCGTTATCGCGTTACACGCTGACGCCGCCGGACGCCAACAAATGGCGTCGGCATGAGTGGGAAATCGAACGCGTGCTGCCGAGCCTGCAATCCACGTTGGAGCGCATGCAGCGCATTGTGGCGCGCTGCACGGGTTGACGCTTTACGGCTTCTTGGCGAGCAGCGCCTGAGCTTGCTGCAGCGAGTCCACCAGGCGAATGTTCACGTGGCCGACCTTGCCGTTCTTGTTCGTCTCGTAACTGACCGCTGCCGGAGTGCCGCTGGTCACGCTGGCGGGTTTGCGCACCAGGCGCTTGGTGGCCGTACTGCGCCGATCCACGGTATGCACCTTCCACTTCGGTGCGGTGATGGTCTTGCCGTTGCTGAGCACGATCGTCGCAAGCTTGCCCTGCACGCTGTAGCTGGTGATGGTGACCGCCTGACGTTGCCTGGATTCGTGGCCTTGGGCGGCCTGCACAGGAAGTGGCGCGGATAGACACAGACCGGCAGCGAGCAGGATTCCCGCGGCCGTACCGAGACTGCGGCGCCGTCGCGCCACCGCCAAGCCGGCAAGGCCCAACAATGCGCCCAAGCCGATGCCGCCGCCCAGTCCCAAACCGGGCGTGGGCACTACGGCGGCAGTCGCGCCCGTGCCGAACTCGGTCGCGCCGATATCGACCCGGCCGTTGATGATGCGCGGGAATCCGGCACCGCGCTGGTCGGTGTTCGGCGGTCCGGTAAAGGCCGGATCACCCAAGTCGATCAAAGGACTGCCGATGAGCGGCAACATGGTTTGCGTAGGCCCACCATTGTTGCCCAGCGCACCAAGTTGCGCCGCCAGATTGAACTGGTTGCCGCCGTTGTCGGTGATGGTGGCGCTGCCGGTGTTGCCGATCAGCGAAAACGACGCGGCTATCGTGCTGCCAGGAGAATAGTTGCCGTTATAGTAATAGGGACTGGTTGTGCTGACATCCGGATTGCTGCGCGCGCTGTTGCCCGCGACGACGGTATTGGTGAGCGTGATCGGTCCTGATTCCGTTTCCGATACGCCGCCGCCGTAATTGGTCGCGCTGTTGCCAGAAACGGTGCTGTTGCTCAAGGTAGTGGAGTAGTAATTGCTGTAGCTGATATGGCCAACCACACCACCGCCCCGGTTTGCGGAATTGTTGGCGACCGTACTGTTGCTGATTGCCGCCGAAACATGTTTGGCGTATACGCCGCCTCCGCCCGAATACGAGTAGGGTGCCGATGCCGTCGCCGAGTTGCCGGAAACCGTCGACGCCGTAATGGTAAGCGCATTGGAGTTGTCGTTATGGACAAAGACGCCGCCGCCGGTGCTGGCGCTGTTGCCGGTGAGCGAGCTTTGCTGGATCGTGATGGCCGCTTCCTCGGTGGCGATGCCGCCGCCCGTGTAGTAGGCCGTGTTGCTGCTGACCACGGAATTGGTCAAGGTCAGCGACGAATAACCGGCCATGTAAATACCGCCTCCAGAATAATAGGCGGTGTTGCCGGTCACCACGCAGTTGTTTACGGTCAGCTGCGCGTAGTAAGCGTAGATACCGCCGCCCTTGGGTGCGGAGCCGCCGCTGAAGGTCAGACCGGAAAGCGTTACCGGCGTGGCCGCAAGCGGAGCCGTGGGTGCGCCTTGCCCGCCACTGTTGCTGCCGCGGCCGATAACAACATCGCTGCCGTAGTAGTTGTATGCGCTGGGGCGGTGGACGTTCGAGCTGCCATCGATCGTCAATACGCTGGCGCCGGGGCCCTGGATATCCACGCCATCGCTGATGAACAGGCTGCCGGTAGTCAACGTGATGGTGCCGCTGACATTTGCGCCGAAGTTGACGATATCCGCGCCGGGATTGCCATTGGCCTGATTGATCGCGTCGCGCAAGCTGCCGGCGCCGTTATCGTTGGTATTGGTGACCGTATACGTCGTCGCCGCAAAGGCGGCCGGCGACAGCGCCATTCCGGCGGCCGCGGCAAGCATGCCGGGTTTGCACAGTGCCGAGGCGATAGCGCGCGCGAGCGGCGAGGCCGGCGAAACGAACTCGTTGCGGTCTGCAGACATGGTGTTTTCCCCAAGAATTTGTGAACCCCATCACGATAGTAGGTTGACCAGACTCACCGTGCAAGCTGGATGCGTGTTGCAGCGCAAGAATTTAGTAATACCGCCGCATCGGGTAAGCTGGCGCGACCCACCGGGCGGACAGGACCGGCATGCAGTTACCGACGCAATTCATCCAGTTGCCGCTGCGCTTCGATGCGGCGCGACTGGCGGCCGAGATCGCTGCGCTCGGCGAGGCAGCTTGGCGCCCGCATCCGCAGGGATTCGCTGGCAATGACGCCCTGCCCCTGGTCGCGGCCAACGGCGATCCGGAAAACGACGCCACGGCGGGACCGATGGCGCCGACACCGTGGCTGCAGGCCTGCCCTTACCTGCGCCAGGTGCTGGCTTGCTTGGGTTCGACCATCGGCCGCACGCGGCTGATGCGCATCGTCGGCGACGGCGAGGTACAGCCGCATGCGGATATCAGTTATTACTGGTGGGAGCGGGTGCGCGTGCACGTGCCGATCGTGACCTCGCCGCAAGCGCGTTTCCAATGTGGCGCGCGCGCGGTGAACATGGCTGCCGGCGAGTGCTGGATTTTCGATACCTGGAGCGAGCACCGGGTCAGCAATCCGCAACCGCACGCGCGCATCCATCTGGTGATCGATACGCCCGGTTCCGCGCGTTTCTGGGCGCTGGTCGCGGCAGGACGCGATCCATTCCAAGCGGATGCCTTGCCGCTGGCGCCGACCGAGGTACGCTTTGATGCGGCGGTTGAGCCGCCGTTGCGTTACGAGTTGATCAACCGGCCACGGGTGATGTCACCGTGGGAGTTGGCGACCATTGCGGCCTGGCTCGAGGCCGAGATCGAACGCGAGGCGCTGGGCACGTCCGAGGCACGCGCTGCAATCCGCGCAGCCCTGGGCGAATTGACCCAGGACTGGCGTTCGCTGTGGAGCGCTTTCGGCGCGGCCGGCGGCATTGCCGAATATCAAACGTTGCTCAGCCGCTTGCTAAATCGTATCCAGGAGCTTGGGGAGGATTTGCATTTCTCCAACAAGGTGGCGGCGACAACGGCCGTGGGATCGCTGATCGGCGAAGCGGGACTGCTACCGGAGGCTCTGGGCGGACCGCCGCGCGGAGCGGTGCAGGCCGCGCGGCGACGTTTGCGCCGCGCGATTTTCATTGTGTGTCCGCCGCGCTCCGGATCGACCTTGCTGTTCGAGACCATGGCCAGGGCGCCGGGGCTGGCCACGATCGGCGGCGAGAGCCACGGTTTGATCGAAGGGATCGGCACGCTCGCGCCGGCGGCGCGCGGCTGGACTTCCAACCGCCTGCTCGCGGAGGACGCGGATCGCGCCACCGCGCGCACGCTGGCGGCGGCGTTCGCCGAACGTGCACGCTATCGCGACGGCGCGCTGCCACATCCGGCACGGCCATTCCGGCTGCTGGAAAAAACTCCGAAAAATGCGTTGCGCGTGCCGTTTCTGGCCGAGGTGTTCGGCAACGCGTCATTCGTCTACTTGTATCGCGATCCGCGCGAAACGATCAGCAGCATGCTCGACGCCTGGCGCAGCGGTCGCTTCGTCACCTATCCGAAGCTACCCGACTGGCCCGGACTGTCGTGGTCGCTGCTGCTGGTGCCCGGTTGGCAGGATTTGCGCGGCCGCGATCTGGCCGAAATCGTCGCGCGGCAATGGATGACCTGCGTGGAAACCCTGATCGGGGATTTGCAGCAGTTGCCGCCGGATCGCTGGTGCGTGGCGAGTTACAGCCGGCTGATTGCCGAACCCGGTGCCGAAATCGAGCGACTGTGTCGGTTTCTCAAGCTGGACTGGGATCGCGATCTGCCCGCGCAATTGCCGTTGTCGCGCTATACGCTGGCTGCTCCCGATCCGGAAAAATGGCGCCGCAATGCATCTGAATTGGAACGCATCCTGCCTTTGATCGAGCCGGTCGCGGAGCGGGCGAGAGAACTGTTCGCGCACGCGCCGGAACCTTCGGCGGCACCGCCTTGTACACAACCGGCTTGAGATTTCGCGCAACGCGCGGATGAAGGTGCGCAGGCGACGGTGCGCTGGCGCATGGCACAATACGTTGTTTCTTGTCGGATTGGACGATGTGACGATGGCCGATTCCTTCGCCGCACGCTGGCTGCGGTCGTTCGCTGCCGATGGTCGTCTGTGGTGGCTGCTGCTGTTGCTGCCGGTGGCGCTGTATCTTCCGGCACTGCCGATCGATGAAACCCGTTACCTTGCGGTGGCGTGGGAGATGCGTCTG
Organism: Rudaea sp.; assembly: GCA_050737915.1. Taxonomy (GTDB): domain Bacteria; phylum Pseudomonadota; class Gammaproteobacteria; order Xanthomonadales; family Rhodanobacteraceae; genus Rudaea. The sequence continues at coordinate 3,234 of JBOHYL010000174.1, read as the reverse complement.
CATCTGGATTTTCTGGTGCCGCATCTGAACGGTGCGCCGTATTCGGATAAGCCGCCGCTGCTGTTCTGGTTGATCAATCTGGGCTGGCTCGTCGCCGGTCTGCATGTGTGGGCGGTGCGCCTGGGCGTGCTGGCGGCCTCGTTCGCCTCGCTACTGCTGTTCGAACGGCTGGTGCTGCGGCTGGAACCGGATGCCGCACTCGCGCGGCGTGGCGTGATGATACTTCTCGGCATTGTATACTTTGCGATTTTTTCCAGCGCGATCATGTTCGATGTGCTGCTGGCCACGTTCGTGCTGTTGGCCTTGCACGGTGCGCTGGACTGGGATGCGCAGCGCTGGCGTCGCGGGTTATTGTTGCTCGCGCTGGGCTTCGGTCTCGGCATTTTGACCAAAGGCCCGGTCGTGCTGCTCGATGCTGGCTTCGCGCTCGTACTCGGGCCGTGGTGGAGCGATACCGCGCGCGCCAACAAGCGGCGCTGGTACGCAATGACAGCGATGGCCGTGCTCGGTGGCGCAGCGATTGCGCTGGCGTGGGCGGTGCCTGCCGCGATTCTCGGCGGCGAAAAGTACGCGAACGCGATCTTTCTGCACCAGACCGTCGATCGCATGACCCGCAGTTTTGCCCACCGTCGACCATTGTGGTGGTATTTCATGGTGCTGCCGGCCATGGTCCTGCCATGGACGCTGTCCGTGCGCGCGCCCTGGCCGGTGTGGCGCGAATCGTTCCACGTTTCCAAAAGTGTACGTTTTGCCGTGGCCTGGGCGTTGCCGGCTTTCGCCGCGTTCTGCCTGGTCAGCGGCAAGCAGCCGCATTACCTGTTGCCACTGTTGCCGGCGCTGGCGCTGTATCTGGCCAAGGTGCTCGGTGGCGAGGGCGCGCGCGTGCGCGGACGCCTGTTCGGTGCGCTGCTGTTGTTGGCAGGGCTTGCGCTGGCGGCAGCGCCGTACTTCGCCGCGCATGCAGCGGACTTCGCAGCGCTTGCCGGACTCGTCGCGCAACACCGACTGAGACCGGAATTATTGCGCGTGATTGCCGGGATCTGGCCGGTCTGGGGTGCGCTGGCGGCCATGCTTGGCGTGCTTGTGCTTCTTGCGCGCGGCGCACACGCCTCATTGCGCACACTGGCGCTGACAAGCGCCGCAGCGACGGCGTTGGGAATGCTCGCGTTGGGACAAGGCGTCGGATCCTACGTGGATGTGAGCGTGGCCGCAGCGCGCATCAAGCAGGATCAGAATAGCGGCCGCCCGATCGCGCATCTGGGCTGGCATCACGGTCTGTTCGAGTTCGCCGGCCGTTTGACCGAACCGCTGCCGAAGGTCGATTTCGGCGATCTGCACGCGTGGTGCGCGGCGCATCCGGATGGAGAAATTGTCACGTTCTATACCAAGTACCCGATTACAACAAAACCCGAAATCGAGTTACCGTACCGCTTCGGTTTTATCCGTTTCTGGCGTGCGCGTAATCTGCTCGCCGAGCATCCGCCCGCGCAAGCCATTGCGCCGGATGCGGACGAGACGCCGGACGATTGATCAAAACGCCGGCTTGTCGGGACTTTGCTGGTAGCGCGTCACGCAATCGAGAATCTCGCGGCGTGCGGCAGCAGCGTCTGCCCAGCCGTCGATCTTCACCCACTTGCCTTTTTCCAGATCCTTGTAGTGCTCGAAGAAATGGCCGATGCGGTCGCGCCAATGCTTTGGCACGTCGTCCAGATCGTTGATGTGATCGTAATGCGCGAACACCTTCGGCGCCGGTGCCGCAACAATTTTGGTATCGGTGCCGGCTTCGTCGGTCATGTTGAGCAATGCCACCGGGCGGCAACGGATTACCGCGCCGGGAATCAGCGGCAGCGGAATCAGCACGAGCACGTCGACCGGATCGCCGTCGCCGCACAGCGTGTGCGGCACGTAGCCGTAGTTGCACGGATAGCGCATCGGCGTGGCCAGCACGCGGTCGACGAAGATCGCACCGGTTTTCTTGTCGACTTCGTATTTGACCGGTTCGGCATCCTTGGGAATTTCGATGACGACGTTGATTTCGTGCGGCACGTTATGGCCGGCGGATACGCGGTCCAGGCTCATGTTGGCTTGCGTCCGGGAATTCGGGGGCGCGAAGGATAAAGCAAAAGATGGCGCTACGCAGCAAGTAGTTTCGCTTCAGTGCGCGCGGCGATGCGGCCGTGGCGTGACCGCGTCGAACGACGCCGGTGACAGCAGCAGATCCGCCAGCGTGTGCCGGTTCAGGGTGGCAATGAAGGTATCCAGCGCCTCACCGAGCAAACCACGCAGCCGGCACACCGGGGAAATGACACAGTGATTGTGCAGACCGAAACACTCGACCAGGGCATAGTCCGGCTCACTCAAGTTCAGCACATCGCCGAGGCGAACGCTCTCGGGCGATCGCGCCAGACGAAGACCGCCGCTGCGTCCGCGCACCGCGACCAGGTATCCGTGCCGTGTGAGCAGGTTGGCGACCTTGCCCAGATGGGTACGCGAGACATGGAACGCGCGCGCGGTTTCGGCGATCGTGATCAGGCGCTCACGGTGCAGCGCCGCATACATCAGCATGCGCAGCGTGTAATCGGAAAAATCAGTCAACCGCATCGGATTGTTCCCGAATCTTCATCGCCGCCTGCCTAACGCGTCAGCCGGACGCGGGCGGATGCGCTTGTTGCATAGTATCGATGGCGAGCGCTGAATGCGCATAGGCGCCACCGGCGCGCATCTCGGCCGCTACCCAGATTGCCTCCATGATCTGTGCTTCGCTGGCGCCGTGGCGCAGGGCCGCCTCGGTATGACCGTGGATGCAGTAGGGACACTGGGTTACGTGCGCCACGGCCACCGCGATCAGTTGCTTGGTCACGACCGGCAATGCGCCTGCGGCGAATACCTGCGCGCTGAAGGTCTTGAATGCATCAAGCGTCTGCGGTGCCAGTTCGCGCCGCTTGTGCGCGATCGTGCCACTCGTGTCCGGGAACAGGGAATGCGTCATTGGAATCTCCTGGAAGTGGGCGGAATCAGCGCGGCGTTGACGAATGCGGATGGCGGCCGAGCGTCCATGCTGGCGGGTCGCTGGCCGGAAAGCTTTGTTCCAGCGTGTCGTCGATATCGACCTCGGCAGAGCTGGGTGGAATGAGGCTGGCCGCGGATCGCAATGGTGCATGCTTCGGCGGCGCATGTCTGCGCAACGGTGGCAAGGATCGGGTGTTCGGGTTGGACATGGCGGTGCTCCTGTAT
>JBOHYL010000173.1:0-13594 GCA_050737915.1 Rudaea sp. | reverse complement strand
CCTCGACTGGACGGTGTGGCTGGCACCATCCGGACCTCCACGCGCCGCGGCGCTGGCGCAAATCCGCAAACTCGCCGCGTTGCAGGATTTTCTGCGCACCATCTATGCGCGCTCGGCGCGCATGATCGAAACACGCGGTCAGGATCTGTACGCTGGCCACCAACCGCAGCCGATGAAGAATGACAACAGCCCGCTCGGCGCCATCTTGATCGCGCTGGAAGACGGCGTCACGGCGCGCTACCCGGGCTGGGACAGCTTGCCCGCCGACTACGATCCGCGTCAGCGTCCGTGGTACGCAATCGCGCGCGACAAGCACGGGCCGCAGTGGGGCGATCCGTACGCAAGCATCGGCAGCGGACCCGTCGAATTGCCACTGAGCGTACCACTGTACGACGAGAAGGCGCGTTTCATCGGCGTCGTTACGGCAGCGTTTCTGCCCGACCTGATGGTCAAAACACTGTTCACCACGCGCGGCGAGCGTGCGATCCGATCCATGTACCTGCTTGATGCCGATGGCCACATTCTCGCCGCCGTCGGCAATGCGGTGGCTCTGGATCGGCCGGGACCGGATCAACCCATCCGCCAGGTTTTTCCATCGCCGGAACTGCTGCGTCGGATCAAGGCGGGCGAGACCGGCGTGGTCGAAACGCGCCTTCGCGGCGCACCAGTGGTGATCGCGTTCGACGATGTGGCACCGTTCGGCTGGAGCGTGGTCGCGGTGGCCGATTCACGCGAGCTTTTCCAGAAAGGCGACGCAACGAAATGACAACTGCGGCGCGCGGCGCCTGCATCCTGCTAAAATGAGCGGCTACCATTGCGGAGACTGTCATGATTTTCGATAGCATTGCCACGCACGGCCACGAACAGGTCGTGTTCTGCCAAAGCAAGGACGCCGGCCTGAAGGCCATCATCGCGATCCACAATACGGTGCTCGGCCCGGCCCTTGGTGGTCTGCGCATGTGGCCGTACAAGAGCGAGGCCGAAGCACTCAACGACGTGCTGCGCCTTTCGCGCGGCATGACCTACAAGAACGCGGTCGCAGGACTGAACATCGGCGGTGGCAAGGCGGTGATCATCGGCGATCCGGCCAAGGACAAATCCGAAGCGTTGTTCCGCGCGTTCGGCCGCTTCGTCAATTCGCTCAACGGCCGTTACATCACCGCCGAGGACGTCGGCATCGACGTCAACGACATGGAATGGGTATTCCGCGAAACCGAATTCGTCACCGGCGTGCATCAGGTGCATGGCGGTTCGGGCGATCCGTCGCCGTTCACCGCCTACGGCACGCTGCAGGGGTTGATGGCAGCATTGACCGCGAAGTTCGGCAACGAGGATGTAGGCAAACATACCTACGCCGTGCAGGGCGCGGGGCATGTCGGCATGGAATTCATCAAGCTGCTGCGCGAACAGGGCGCGAAAGTGTTCGTCACCGACATCAATCCGGAGTTGGTCAAGCGCGCGGTCGACGAATTCGGCTGTACCGCGGTCGGTCTGGACGAAATCTACGACGTCGACGCCGACGTGTACTCACCGTGCGCGCTCGGCGGCACGGTCAACGAAAAAACCCTACCGCGACTGAAAGCGAAGGTCATCTGCGGCGCGGCCAACAACCAGCTCGCCACCGATGCGATCGGCGATGAACTCGAGAAGCGCGGCATCCTGTACGCACCGGATTACGCGGTGAACGCCGGCGGCGTGATGAATGTGTCGCTCGAAATCGACGGCTACAACCGCGAACGCGCTATGCGCATGATGCGCACGATCTACCTCAACGTCGGCCGTATCTTCCATATCGCCAAGCGCGACGGCATCCCTACCTACAAGGCGGCCGACCGCATGGCCGAAGAGCGCATCGCCGCCATCGGCAAGATCAAGTTGCCGCATATGGGCAACAATGGCCCGAGGTTCCTGGGCAGAATGCGTGGCCACTGACAGGGCAAAGCTTCCGTGCGGCTGCGCCGCCCGGGTTACTTTTTGCGCGCGCAAAAAAGTAACCAAAAACGCGTCCAGAGCACCGCACTCGGGAGGGTGCGCACGCCAGTTTGCTATGGGATGAAGGTCCACTCGTATTCGGCACATCGTGAGATGTAGCGGCAGCCGGGTTACTGCGTAGCGTGACTGCTGCTTGTATCATTGCGGAAAACCAAAGCGAGATTTGCGATGCGCCCCTTTCCCCTCGGCGAAGAGATCGACCTGCTGCGCGAATCGGTGCGCGCTTTCGCGGACAAGGAAATTGCGCCGCGCGCCGATTTGATCGATCGCGAAAACGCCTTTCCGCACGATCTGTGGCGCAAGTTCGGCGACCTCGGCCTGCTCGGCGTGACCATCCCGACTGAAAACGGCGGCACGGGCATGAATTTTCTCGCCCACGTGGTGGCGATGGAGGAAATCTCGCGCGCGTCCGGCTCGGTCGGATTGTCCTACGGCGCGCACTCCAATCTGTGCCTGAGCAACATTTTCCACAATGGCAACGCTGCGCAGCGCAAGAAATACATTCCCAGGTTGTGCAGCGGCGAATGGATCGGCGCACTCGCGATGAGCGAACCCGGCGCCGGCTCGGACGTGGTCGGGTCGATGCTGTGCAAGGCCGAACAAAAAGGCGATCGCTGGATCGTCAACGGCAGCAAGATGTGGATCACCAACGGGCCGGACGCCGACGTGCTGCTCGTTTACGTGCGCACCGCCGACAAGCGCGCCGGCAGCCGCTGCATGACCGCGTTCATCGTCGAAAAAGGCATGCAGGGATTTTCCACCGCGCAGAAGCTCGACAAGCTCGGCATGCGTGGCAGCAACACCTGCGAGCTGGTGTTCGAGAATTGCGCAATCCCGGATGCGAACCGCATCGGTGAAGTCAACGAAGGCGTGCGCGTGCTGATGAGCGGTCTGGACACGGAACGCCTGGTGCTCTCGGGGGGGCCGATCGGCCTGATGCAGGCGGCGCTGGATCTCACTCTGCCCTATGTGCGTGAGCGCAAGCAATTCAATGCACCGATCGGCACGTTCGGCATCATGCAGGCGAAAATTGCGGATATGTATACTTTGCTGCAATCCACACGCGCATACGCCTACATGGTCGCGCAGGATTTCGATCGTGGCGTGAAGTCGCGCGTGGATCCGGCCTCGTGCCTGCTGCACGCCTCGCAAAGCGCGGTACAGGTTGCACTGGAGGCAATCCAGGCACTCGGCGGCAACGGCTACATCAATGAATTTCCGGCGGGGCGCATCCTGCGCGATGCCAAACTCTATGAAATCGGCGCCGGCACCAACGAAATCCGCCGCATGCTCATCGGCCGTGAGTTGTTTCATGGCAAGTGGTAAGCAAGCGTTTCGACAGTCGATCTACGCGCCCACCCGCTAGCAGATACAGCATCACGAATCCTGCGGTCATGATTCGCAGCGCAACTCCGCACCGTGCGATGCGTATCCAGCGCGAATCCGGCTGTCGCTGACACTACTTCCCGGTTTTGCGTGTCTGCTGCCGCCGGGCCGCTGTTCCGCCCGCTTGTCCGGACAGGATTTGCCATGGGCGGCGCAATCTGCGCTACACTCGAAGCGCGCAAGAACGGGGGTTTTTGCATGAATGCGTTAAGCAGCTCCGTGCGGCATCTCGCGGCGAAGCCGCAGGTGCCACCGTGGCAGGTGCTGATCGTCGACGATGAGCCCGAAGTGCACGCGGTCACCCGCCTGGTTCTTGGCAGCTTTCGATTTGCCGACCGCCCTCTGCAGTTTTTCAATGCCGCTTCCGCCGCGCAGGGCGAAACGATGTTGCGCGAGCACCCGGATATTGCCGTCATGCTGCTCGACGTGGTCATGGAATCCGACCGCGCCGGTCTGGATCTGGTGCGGGTTGTACGCGAGCGCATGGGCAACAAATTCGTGCGCATCGTGTTGCGTACCGGCCAGCCCGGACAGGCCCCGGAACAACAGGTAATCGCCAACTACGACATCAACGATTACAAGGAAAAGACCGAGCTCACCGCGCAGAAATTGACCACCACCATGTTCGCGGCGCTGCGCAGCTACCGCGACATGCGCCTGCTCGAGGCCAGTCGACGCGGACTGGAACGCGTGATTGACGCCTCCACGTACATCTTTTCGCACGAGCATTCACAGCGCTTTGCCATTGCGGTGATGGAACAGATCGCCGACCTGGTTGGCGATGCGCACGGCGTGTTGTTGTGCCGCGTGCCGAATGCCGGCGTGACCGCGCCGGATACATTTGCCGTCGCCGCGGCGACCGGTGCTTTCCGCGGCCTGACTGGCCACAACGCAGAAGAGAAGCTGCCGGCGAAAATCGCCGCGGCCTTGCGTCACGCAGTCGCCAACCAGCAGCACGTGTTCGGCGACGATCACTTTGTCCTGTATGTCGGCGACAGCCGCGCGCAGGAGAACCTGGCGTATGTCGGAGAGAGTCAGCATGGCGACGAACTGATCCATCGTCTGCTCGAAGTGTTCTCCACCAACATCGCGATCGCCTACGAAAATCTGCATCTGAACCGCGACCTGCTCGACAGCCAGCTGGAAATGGTGCATTTGCTGGCCGGCGCCGCCGAGACGCGTTCGTACGACACCGCCAATCACGTCAAGCGCGTTGGCATGATCGCCGAGATGCTCGGCCAGCTCTACGGTCTGGACGAGAAGACCACCGATGCGCTGCGCACGGCATCGCCGTTGCACGACATCGGCAAGATCGGCATACCGGACGCGATATTGAACAAGCCAGGCACGCATACTCCGGAAGAAACCGTAATCATGCGCACGCACGCCGAGCTCGGCGCCCGCCTGCTGGCGATGTCCAGACGTCCGCTGTTGCAACTGGCGGCCGAGATCGCCATGACCCATCACGAAAACTGGGATGGTTCGGGTTATCCGCGCGGACTGAGCGGCGAGACCATTCCGATCGGTGGCCGCATCACCATGCTGGCCGATGTCTTCGATGCGCTCGGCAGCCGGCGCTGCTACAAGGAACCGTGGCCAGCCGACGAGATCCGCGCATACATCATCGAACAAAGCGGCGTGAAGTTCGAACCGCGGCTGGTGGAATTGTTGTTCGAGAACTGGGACAAGATGCTCACCGTACGCACGCAACTGCCGGACCGGCAGCTTTCCAGCCGCATCTGAGATTACCGTTCCGGCGTTGACACCCGGCGTTCCGCGTCGAGCGGCAGGAACATCTCGAACAACACACCAGCGCCCGGTGCGCTTTCCACGCGGATACTGCCCTTGAGCAGTTGCGTCACCAGATTGTAGACCACATGCAGGCCGAGGCCCGAGCCGCCCTGTCCGCGCCGGGTGGTGAAAAACGGTTCGAAGATGCGCGCACGTACGGCCTCTTCCATGCCACGGCCGTTGTCGCGATAACTCAGTTCGGCGACAGTGCCACTCAGGCGCGCGCTGATCGTGATGCTGCCGGACTGATTCGGATCGAAAGCATGGTGCAGCGTGTTCATCAGCAGATTGCTGACGATCTGGTACAGCGCTCCGGGATACGTGTCGATGATCACCGGCTCCGGGCAGACGATACTGACGGCATGCGATGTTTTTTTCAGGGTCGGACCGAGCGAAATCAGAATCTCCTTCAAGTACCCGCCGAGTTCAATGCGGCGCCGTTCTTCGGTGGTCTGGTCCACGGCCACCAATTTGAAGCTCTTGATCAGCTGGTCGGCGCGCTGCAGGTTGCGCAGGATGATTTCCGAAGTTTCGCCGACGGCCACGTGAAACCTGGCCAGCTCTTCGGGATCGAACCCCGCCGGATCCGACTTCCGCGCCATGCGCATGGCTTCCTCGCGCAGATGCGATGCGGCCGTCACCGTCACGCCCAGCGGCGTGTTGATCTCGTGCGCGATACCGGCCACCAGGCCACCCAGTGCGGCCATCTTTTCCGATTCCAGCAAGTGCCGCTGCGCGACAGTGAGTTGTTCCAGCGTCTGCCGCAGTTCGGTATTGGCGCGACGCAGATCGGCGGTGCGCGCATCCACCCGCGATTCCAGTTCATCGTTGAGCTTGCGCAGCGATTCCTCCGCGTGCTTGAGCGTGGTGATGTCTTGTGTGGTGCCGACCATGCGCAGCGCACGCTGGTCCGCCCCGCGTTCGACGACGCGCCCGCGGGTAAGCAACCACAGCCATCCGCCAGTGACGGAGGGACTGCGGTAACTGATTTCCAGAAAGGCATTTTCGCCTTTCAGATGCGCTTTCAGGGCGCGCAGAAAAGCGGGCAAATCGTTCGCATGCACGAACGGCTGGAAATCCTCGATCGTTTGCGCACGCGACTCCACGTTCGCACGCAAGTGCGGCAGGCGATTTTCGCGCACGAAGGTGCCATCGCGCAGATTCACATCCCACAATTCGCCGCTGCTGCCCCACAACGCGTATTTCAGACGCTCGGCACTGGCCTGGATCGCCGCACGCGCGCGTTCCTGGCGGAGCCAGCTTTCTCGGGTACGCCAGCCGCCGAAACCGATCACTACCATGAGTACCAAGCAGTAGCCGAGGATCGACAGCGGCGAGGCCCACGGTGCTGGCAGCACGCGGATCTGCAACTGTGCCTCCTGCGTATTCCAGGCATATCCCGGACGTCGCGCGCGCACCCGCAGACGGTAATCGCCAGTTGGCAAATCGGTGTACATGGCGAAACGCCGTGAGGCGTCCGTATCGATCCATTTCGGATCGTGACCTTCGAGCAGATACGAATATTCCACCGATTGCGGATCGGCAAATCCCAGTGCGGTGAAATCGAAACCGAGGTAGCTCTGACTATGCGCGAACACCGCCGATCCGCCAGTCCATGGCGCTGTCAGCAACGGCGATTGTGGGTCCTGCCAGCGCAACGCCAGCGGATGGTGGTTGAGCCACACGCTGGTCAGGACCGGTTGCGGAGCCGGGGGCAGCCTGACCGCATCCGGGTTGAAAACCGTGGCGCCGGACGGGCCTCCGAACACGATCCGACCCTCTGGCAACCTTGCCATGACGTTGATGTAATAGCCTTGCGCGAGGGCTCCATCTCGCGGCCCGAAGTTGACGATAACGCGCGTGGCGGGATCGTAGCGGCTGATCCCGGCAGTCGTGGCGATCCAAAGCCTGTGTCGATCATCCTCGACGATGCTGCCGATAGCATCCGCCGCCAGGCCTTCGGTAGTGGAGATCGGCTCGAATCGCGGTTTGTCGTAACTACCCGGCAACAGATGATTGATTCCACCACCTTGGGTGCCGACCCAGATCTGCCCGGCACTGTCCAGCAAAAACGTGGTCACTGTATCGTTGCTCAGCGATTGCGAATCGCGCGGATCGGCACGGAAATGCTCAAAGTGGCCACTGCTGCGGTTATAGCGATCCAGCCCGCCGGGCCTCAATGCCACCCACAACGAGCCTTGCGTATCCTCCAACACGCTGGCAACCGGACCTAAACCGATGCTGTCCGGGTTGGACGGATCGTGCTGGTGATGGCGGAATTTCGTACAGCCGGCGCACAGTTCATCCAGTCCACTATCGGCAGTGCCGATCCACAAGGTGCCTGCCCGATCCTGGGTGACGTCCAGGAGATCGTCGCTGGCCAGACTCCCGGGATCATTCGTCGCGTGGCGGTAACGGACGAACTGCGACGCAGCGGGCGCCAGGCGCACGAGTCCGCCACCGGCAGTAGCAATCCACAGACTGCCATCGCGCGCACGCGTGATCCGTTCGATCAATGCCACCGGCAGGCCGGCAGGCTTGCCGGCATCGGAGGCAAAGCGCTCGACGACACCAGCTTTTAGATCGAAGCGAACCATGCCGCCACCCGACGGCATGCCAAACCAAAGCGTTCCGTCCGGATTGGCCAGCGCCGCCACGATCGGGCTGCGCGGCAGCGCCTGCGCGTTCCCCGGGGCGGATTGCAACGTGGTGAACGCCTCGGTGCGCGGATCGTGCAAGCTCACGCCGTTGTTCCACGAACCGGCCCAGATCAAGCCACCGCGATCGACGAACACGGTTTGCTGGCGATCACCGGACAACGATTGCGGATCGGCCGGATCGTGGTCGAATTGCGCAAAGCCGTCGTCGGTGGCCGTCAGTAACAGCAACCCCGATGCCTTGGTCCCGACCCATAAGCGCCCCTCGTGGTCGAAAGCCAGACCGCGGATCTCGTCGCCCGGCAACGCATGGCTCGCATCGGCACTGTGGTGATACCACGCCAGCGGTTTGCCAGCCACCGAGAACCGGTATAGGCCGCTGGCTGTAGTCGCCACCCACAGATCGCCATCGGGTCCCTTGGCCAACGCCTGCACATCCAATGGCCGCGTTGGATCGAAACGCAATTCGTGCATGTAGGTGGCATCGATGTCGCATCGCCACAAACCATCACGACTGCCGATGAGAACGGATCCGTCGCTTGCCTGCAGCAAAGCACGGACATTGACCAATGCCGGCTGCATGCCGAGCGGCGTATCCAAAAACCGGCTCGTGACCCGATCCAGCCATTGCAATTTTCCGGAGGCGCTGGCTACCCATAGCCAACCGCGGTTATCCACCATCAAGGCGGTAACGTGTTCGGATGCGAGGACGTCCGCAGACAGAGGATCGGTTCCGAAATGCACAAACCGGTCGAGTTTGGGATCGTAGTGATTCAAGCCGCCGGCTTGAGTGCCGATCCACAACGAACCATCCTTGTCCGTTACCAGCGCGTACACCGCGCTGTCGCTAAGCGACCACGGCTGGCCGCGCACATGCCGGTAGATCTTGAATTCGTTGCCGTCGAAGCGATTCAACCCATCCTGGGTGCCGATCCAGAGAAAGCCGGCGCCATCCTGAGCCATCGCCAACGCGGTGGCCTGGGACAGCCCATCGCCGGTGCTGTACGTGCGAAAACGCACATTGACAACACCCGGGGCAGCGCCGGCGGCCCAGGCCATGCAGACGCAGCACAGCACTGCAGCCAATGCCGCAAACCAGCGCCATGAACGGCCCCTGCCCCACATGCAATGCAGGCTACGCGCGGCCGTGCAGCCTTGCAAGCACCCATTGGCAGCCGGCAACGCGCGGGTCAGCACAAATTCCACATTGCAACATTGTGGCTAGTGGCCGGTAACCGAGGAAGCGGTAGATAGATCGCGCCGGGATGTTGGTGGCTGGCGCCGATCTGGAGCGAGGCCAATAGCCGAAGCTATTGGCCGAGTGATGATCAAGCCAGACGCCCACAGACCAAGCGAGGTGCTGTCGATTCCTCTGTTACCGGCTACTAGTGTGAATATACTAGTGCGGGCGCCTAGATTGGCCAGGTCCGGCCAGGCGCTTTTTCGCCGCACATCCATCGGAGGAGGCAACGTGAGCAAACCAAAACGCAAGGCAAAGACTATCAAAAGCAAGCCGAAATCGGCGCACAAGCCAGCTCCGGTGAAAGCATCCAAGCCGGCAGCGAAACCGGCCAAGCCCATAGCGAAACCCACCAAGCCGGCACCCAAGCCGGGAAAGCCGGCACCGGCGGCCGCCAAATCGGCGCCCAAGCTGGCCAAGCCCAAGCTCGCCAAAGCGGCCACTGCGCCGAGCAACAAATCCATCATGGAGTCGGCCCAGCAGATTTGGCTGGCCGGACTCGGCGCGTTCACCAAGGCGCAGGAACAGGGCGGCACCATGTTCGAAACCCTGCTCAAGGAAGGCAGCCATCTCGAACAGAAAACCCGCAAACTTGCGACCGGCAAGGCAGGCGACGTGCGCGATGCGGTCGAAAGCGGAGTGAGCCAGGTGCGCGAACGCACCCAGGAAACCTGGGACCGGCTCGAACAGGTGTTCGAAAACCGTGTTTCGCGCGCGCTGTCCAAGCTCGGGGTTCCCGGTCGCAAGGAACTGGACGAGTTGCTCAAGCGCGTGGACGAGCTCAATCGCGACGTGCGCAAGCTCACCGGAGGCGGCGCCCGCCCGGGCTTGAGTCAGGTGATGAGCAACACCGTACGCCGCGCCCGCGACGATCTGTCGGACCTCGCGCGCGAACTGGAAGAAGCCCAGCTCGCGGCCAAGCAGACGGTCAAACGTACAGTGGCCAAGGTGGCCAAATCGATCAAGTCCGGGCGCCGCTAGGAAGCTGCGGAACAACCTGCTGCGCTCGACAACTTGCGACGGTTATTCGGCAGATTGCCTACGCCGATCGGTTACCGCCCGCCAGCCGCAAAAAGCCGAAGGACCCCTCCCCCCAAGGCTTTGACTGGCGGGCTTTTCATTCCTGCGCGTCTCGCGGTGATCACTCGTCCAGAGCAATCGCGCGGTCGCAATCCCACGCATCCATGACTTTCGTCCGCTTGTGCGTCAACGCGGACTGGCCGATCATGCCGGTTTGCTTTGACGGGGATAAGCATGTTCCGTTTGTGTAGTGCTTTGCTGTTGATTGTTCTGATCGCAGCTTCCGCGCAGGCGGCCGATCCTGCGCTGTTCCAGGATTTGCACTGGCGTCTGCTGGGGCCATTTCGCGGCGGGCGCGTGCTGGCGGTGACGGGTGATCGCACCGCCACACAGCATTTTTATTTCGGCTCGGTGAACGGCGGCGTCTGGGAAACCCACGATGCCGGGCGTACCTGGCAACCGATTTTCGACAGCCAGCCGGTCGCATCGATCGGCGCGATCGCACTGGCGCCGTCCGATTCGAAAACACTCTACGTGGGCACGGGCGAGGCCGACATGCGCTCGGACATCGCCCAGGGCGATGGCATGTACAAATCCACCGATGGCGGCAAATCGTGGTCGCATATCGGTCTGGGCGATACCCAGCAGATCGCGAGCATTCTCGTCGACCCCGCCGACGCGCGGCATGTCTACGTCGCTGCACTGGGCCACCCGTATGGCCCGAATCCGCAGCGTGGTGTGTTTGAATCACGCGACGGCGGCGGGTCGTGGCAGAAGATTCTCGGTCCGAATGCGGACACCGGCGCCATCGATCTCGCGTTCGAGCCGGGCAATCCAGCGGTGATCTACGCAGCCCTCTGGCAAACGCGCAGGCCGCCGTGGAACATGTACCCGCCCTCGAACGGCGCCGGTTCGGGCCTGTACAAATCCGTCGATGCCGGCGCGCACTGGACGCGTATCGAAGGCCACGGTTTTCCGCAAGGCAACCTCGGCCGCATCGGCTTGACGATTTCCGCTGCTGCCCCGCAGCGCGTCTACGCCATTGTCGACGCCGACGCAGGCGGTTTGTATCGTTCCGACGACGCCGGCGCCACCTGGACGCATACCACGAACGACATGCGCATCTGGCAGCGCGGCTGGTATTTCGGACAGATCACTGCCGATCCGCAGAACCCGGATCGCGTCTATGCGATGAACACCATCGTGCTGCGCTCGGATGATGGCGGCAAAACCTTCATCGCACTCAAGGGCGATCCCACCGGCGACGATTTCCATGCCCTGTGGATCGATCCGCACGATCCGCAGCGGCAGATCCTCGGCGTTGATCAGGGCACCCTGATCACCTTGAACGGCGGCAAGACCTGGAGTTCGTGGTACAACCAGCCAACGGCACAGATCTATCACGTCAGCACCGACAACCGCTTTCCGTACTGGGTCTTCGGCGCACAACAGGATTCCGGTGCCGTGTCTTTGCCCAGCCGCGGTGGCAGCGGCGACGGCATCACGATGCGCGAGTTCGGCGAAGTCGCGGTGGGCGGCGAAAGCGACAACATCGCGCCCGATCCGGATGATCCGCAAACTGTGTTCGGCGGCCGCGTGGATCGGCTCGACCAGCGCAGCGAACAGGTGCACCACGTCGATCCCACCATTGCCTTTCCCGATATCTATCGCGGCGCGTGGACGCTGCCGCTGGTTTTCTCGCCGCGCCAGCCACACATGTTGTTCTTCGCCAACCAGCACGTGTTTCGCACTGCCGACCGCGGCGAACACTGGCAACCGATCAGTCCGGATCTGACCCGCGTGAATCCCGGCGTGCCCAAGAACATGGACGCAGCCACCGCCGCCGACAATCCCGGTCAGGGTCCGCGCCGCGGCGTGGTTTACGCGCTCGCGCCCTCGCCCGTCGTTAACGGCCTGATCTGGGCCGGGACTGATGACGGCCTGATCTGGCGCACGCGCGACCGTGGTGCGCATTGGGACAATGTCACGCCGAACGCACTCACGCCGTGGTCGAAGGTTGGCATCATCGACGCATCGCCGTTCGATGCGAACAGCGCGTACGCTGCGATCGATCGCCACCGTCTGGACGACCAGCGCCCCTACATCTATCGCACCCACGACGACGGCAAATCCTGGCAACTCGTCGTGAACGGCATCGCCGGCAACGAATCGGTCAACGTGGTGCGCGCCGATCCGGTGCGTCGTGGTCTGCTGTACGCCGGAACCGAACGCAGCGTCTACGTTTCGTTCGACGATGGCGGTCATTGGCAGACGCTGCGTCAGAACTTGCCGGTCACTTCCGTGCGCGACATCGCCATCCACGGCGCAGACCTGATCCTCGCCACACATGGCCGCGGCATCTACATCATGGACGACGTCGGCGCTCTGCGTCAGCTCTATGCGAGTGTGGAAAAGGCCGACTCCTGGCTGTTCGCGCCCACACCCGCGTATCGCGTGCGCATACCCGAATTCAGCGGTACGCCAATGCCGAAAGACGAGCCGATGGCGGCAAATCCGCCACTGGGGGCGTATCTTGATTACAGATTAAAAATAGTCTCCAAATCTCCAATTACACTGGATATTTTTAATGCATCTGGCACGCTGGTTCGGCACTATTCCAGCGCCGATCAGCCGCCGCGACCAGATCCGAAAAAGCAGGCCGTAGCCCCAGAATGGGTCGAACTGCCCAGCACCTTGTCCACCGCTGCCGGCATGCATCGCTTCGTCTGGCCGCTGCACTACGCACCGTTAGCCAGCGGCAAGCCGGAACCGTATGCGGACGGCATCTGGGCACCGCCGGGCGATTACCGTGTCGTACTCGGCGTCGATGGCCTCAAGCACGAACAATCACTGCGCGTGCTGGCCGATCCGCGCATCGATCTGCCCGCGTCGGCCTACGCCGAACAATTTGCGCTGGCGCAAAAAATCGAGCTGCAAAACGCTCGCATCGCCACCGCAACCAAGGACGCCGAAGCGCTGGCGCATGCGCTGGACACGACCAGCGCCAGTGGCCAACTGGCGCGTGAGATTTCCACGTTACGTGCACGCGTGCTCGGCTTGAGCGGTATACGCAAGACGGCCAATCCGTACAACGCCTGGGCGTACCCGCCGCGCGATACACGCAATTTTCGTTTTCTGGCCACTGCACTTGGCAAACTCGACGCCGCGGTAGATGGTGCTGACGCCGCGCCATCCGTCGATGCGCGCAACGGCTTCAATGTCTTGGTTCCAATGATCGACGCGAGTCTGAAGATCTGGGATGAATTCAAATCTCGCGATCTGGCAGCGTTGAATGCGAAGTTGAAGGCGGCGGGAAAAGCAAAAATCAAAATCGACTGAAATACAGTAACCATCCCTGGTGCGTTGCCGTTCGGCGTCTTTTCCTAACTGGCGCAAGCGTCGTCGTTGCGGCACCATCCCTGGCGCTTTTCCGTTCGGCTCCTGGCTGGCTGCGAACTAGCGGACGGGCACTGAACCTTCCATGGTGGGTTGCCGTTCGGCATCCTGC
>JBOHYL010000172.1:0-4276 GCA_050737915.1 Rudaea sp. | reverse complement strand
ATTCCAGACAACGCCGCCTATACCGTTGTCGCGGAGCCTGAAGGGAAGACGGTCGGCACGCTCGATGAAGATTTCGCGATGGAGAGTTTAACCGGTGACGTCTTTCTCCTCGGCACCCATTCCTGGCGAATCCGCCATGTAATGCAGGGGCGCGTGTACGTGGACGACGCGCATGGCGCGGCGCCGTCGATCCCGTTTTGGCTCGGCGAAGCTCCCGGACGTTCGAAAGAGCTTTCGGCGGCGGTGTCCCAAGTACGGCTCAAAGTTCTCGAAGATCCGGAAGGCGCTTGGCTGAAGCAGGAGTGCGGTCTGGATGACACGGGCGCTCGACAAATGGCCGCCTACGTGCGCGCCGGTGTTTCCATTCTCGGCGCGCTGCCAACATCGGATACGGTCGTCGCGGAAAGATTTTTCGATGAAGCGGGTGGCATGCAACTCGTCCTTCACGCGCCGTTTGGCTCCCGCGTGAACCGCGCCTGGGGACTGGCGCTGCGAAAGCGTTTCTGCCGCAAGTTCAATTTCGAGTTGCAGGCCGCGGCGACGGAGGACGCAATCATCCTGTCGCTATCGACGAGCCACAGCTTTCCACTCGACGATGTCGCGCGCTACCTGCATTCGAACAACGTGCGCGACGTGCTCACGCAAGCCCTGCTCGACGCGCCAATGTTCGGCTTGCGCTGGCGCTGGAACGCGACGACGTCACTCGCGCTGCCGCGCTTCGTCGGCGGTGCCAAGGTGCCGCCACAGTTGCAGCGCATGAAATCCGAAGACTTGCTCGCGACCGTGTTTCCCGATCAAGTCGCTTGCGCCGAGAACCTGGTCGGCGAACGCCAGATTCCCGAGCATCCGCTGGTGGCACAGACCCTGCACGATTGCCTGCATGCGGCCATGGACATCGCAGGGCTGGAACGCTTGCTGGCGATGCTGGAAAGTGGACAAATCCACATTGTTGCACGGGACTTGACCGCGCCGTCGCCACTGGCCGCCGAAGTGCTCAATGCCCGGCCCTACGCATTCCTCGACGATGCGCCGCTCGAGGAGCGCCGCACGCAGGCCGTGCAAAGCCGGCGTTGGGGCGATTTCGAGTCGACCGATGATTTCGGCAAACTCGATGCCGATGCGATCACCGCGGTGCGCGAGGAAGCGTGGCCGCAAGCGCGCAATACGGACGAACTGCATGAAGCGTTAATGGGGCTCGGATTCTTGTCCTGGGCCGAAATCGAGGCGAATGGTTGGCAAACATTGCTCGATAACCTCGTCGCCAACCGACGCGCTACGCAAATATTTTCCGCATCGCGCGCAACGGGTGAGAAAGCTTCCTTCTACATCGCCGCCGAACGCCTGCCACAATTTCAGGCAATTTTCCCCGAAATGACGCCCGCTCCACTCATCGAAGCACCCGCCGAATACGCCGCCACCGAGTGGACGCGCGAAACGGCCCTCGCGGATATCGTACGCGGTCGGCTGACCGGTTTGGGGCCGGTGCGCGCCGCGGAAATCGCCGCGTCGCTGCATATTCCACAAGTGGACATCGACAGTGCATTGGCCGCGCTGGAGCGCGAAGGCTTCGTCATGCGCGGGCGCTTCACACCCGGTCTCGGCGACGAGGAAATGTGCGAGCGACACTTGCTCGCGCGCATCCATCGCTACACGGTCAAACGCCTGCGCCGTGAGATCGAGGCGGTCGAGCCGCGCGACTTCCTGCGCTTCCTGTTCGAATGGCAGCACGTCGCAGCCGACTCGCAACTACAGGGTCCGGACGCCTTGGCCACGGTGCTCGCGCAATTGGAAGGTTTCGAGGCTCCGGCCGCGGCGTGGGAAGCAGAGATTCTTCCCGCACGCGTGAACGGCTACGAGATTTCATGGCTCGACGATTTGTGTCTGAGCGGTCGTGTAGTCTGGTCTCGCTTACGCCCACGTGCGTCCGGTTCGGCAGGGCATGGAGTCGGCCCCGTGCGCGCGACGCCAGTGGTCCTGGTGCAACGGCGCAACCTGCCTGTGTGGAATGCGCTGGGCGTGGCGACGGATGATGCCCTGCCGAGTCTGTCTTCGCGCGCCGGCGCCGTCGCGCAGTACCTGCGTGAGCACGGCGCCTCGTTCTTCGACGAATTGCTCGCCGGCACCTCGCTGCTGCATGTGGAACTCGAAGAAGCCCTGGCCGAACTCGTCGCCGCGGGCATGCTCAACTCCGACAGCTTCGCCGGATTGCGGGCGCTGTTGGTGCCACAATCAAAACGACCTTCGCCACAAAGACGCCGCAGCCGCCGCACCGCATTACTTGGCATTGCCGATGCCGGGCGCTGGTCGCTACTGCGGCCTTCGCTCGCGCCGACGAATGGAAAGACCCCACAAAACATCAATGTGGAAAACGTCGAATACTTCGCTCGCACCCTGCTCAAGCGCTATGGCGTGGTCTGCTGGCGCCTGCTCGCGCGCGAAGCGGCGTGGCTGCCGCCGTGGCGTGAGCTGCTGCGCACGTTTCAGCGTCTGGAAGCGCGCGGCGAAATCCGCGGCGGGCGTTTCATCGCCGGCCTGTCCGGTGAGCAATTCGCCCTGCCTGAAGCGATCGGGCTGCTGCGCAGCGTGCGCCAGAAACCGCACAACGGCACGCTGGTCGCCGTGTGCGGCGCCGATCCGCTGAATCTGGTCGGCAACCTCGTCGCCGGCGCCAACATCCCCGCGCTGACCGGAACGCGCGTGCTCTACCGCGACGGCGCACCGACCGCGACCCTGGTAGCCGGCGTTTTCATGCCACTCGAGCCGATGGATGCCACCGCAGAATGGAAGACCAAATCGCACTTGCTGCGTGGCGCGGCGCACGCGCCGGTCGCGACCGATGCCGTGATGCAGGAAAGTGTCGATTAGGCCGGTACTGCGCGAGTTCTCAGCGATGCCAGTAACCGCGGTGGTAACACCAATGCGGGCCGCAACCTACCCAGCGAGGCGCTACCCAGCGGTAACCGTGGCGCGGGGGCGTCCAGTATCCGCCGACCCAGACGTAACGCACACCACCCCAGCGCCAATAGCCAGGAATCCACACATAGCCCGGCCGTATGCCGATGCGTTCGACGATCGGCGCCGGCGGCGCGAACAACGGCAGTCCGATGCCGACAACCACGCGCGCCGAGACCGTCGGCGCAAATCCCGCGCCGATTCCAGCGACGCCCAATGCCGCAGCCAAAGCCAGTTTGCGCACCATCATCATGACTGTTCTCCGTTTGCGCCAAAGCCGCACGATTGCGGTGGCTACCGGGAAAAACGCGGCAATGGCGTGGCTGTTGACGCGTCCATACTTCGCGTTCAGCCCCCGTTTTTCCCGATGTCTTGCCGAAGCACAGCAATCCGGGCATCGTGCACGCTTGCAAACATGCGTTCGACGCCATGACCGACTCCGCCGGCAATTCCTATCCGCATCTGTTTGCGCCGCTAAACCTGGGCTTTGTCACCCTGCCCAATCGCGTGCTGATGGGGTCGATGCACACCGGACTGGAGGATCATGCGAGCGATTTCGGCAAGCTCGCCGAATATTTTGCCGAACGCGCGCGTGGCGGCGTCGGCTTGATGGTCACTGGCGGATTCTCGCCGAACATTGCCGGCTGGCTAAAACCCTTCGCCAGCCGCCTGTCGATGCCGTGGCACGCGGGACCGCATCGGCGCATTACCGAAACCGTCCACGCCGCGGGCGGACGCATCTGTCTGCAAATTCTGCATGCTGGTCGTTACGGCTATCAGCCCTTGTCGGTAGCGCCTTCGCGGCTCAAGTCGCCGATCACGCCGTTCACGCCGCGCGCGTTGTCCACGCGTGGTGTCGAACATACCATCGGCGATTTTGCCAACTGCGCACGACTCGCTCAGGACGCCGGTTACGACGGCGTCGAGATCATGGGCAGCGAAGGCTATCTGATCAATCAGTTCCTCGTCGCGCGCACCAACGTACGCAAGGATCGCTGGGGTGGCAACGTGGGAAACCGCCAGCGCTTTGCCATCGAAATCGTGCGGCGCACACGAGAAACTGTCGGCAAGAACTTCATCATCATCTATCGCCTGTCGATGCTGGATCTGGTCGACAACGCGCAAAGCTGGGACGAAATCGTGCCACTGGCCAAAGCCATCGAAGCCGCCGGTGCCACGCTCATCAATACCGGCATCGGCTGGCACGAAGCGCGCGTGCCGACCATCGTCACCAGCGTGCCGCGCGCCGGGTTTTCCTGGGTTACGCAGAAGCTCAAGGGCGAGGTGTCCATCCCGCTGGTCGCCACCAACCGGATCAACATGC
>JBOHYL010000171.1:0-13340 GCA_050737915.1 Rudaea sp. | reverse complement strand
TGGAACGGCAGCACCGTGGTGCACACGTCGCGGGTCTTGCCGTTCCACACCAGCTCCACTTCGCGCTTGTCGGCGAAAAGGATAAAACGGTACTTTTCCGGCAGCGGCTTGCCGGCCTGAATGAGCTGCGTCAGGTCGCGCTTTTCGGCGTCGGTGAGGTCGTAGGCTGGCTGGGTCGGTTTGGTCATCGCGGTGCTCTATGCTTGTCCGCTGCGCATTCGCGGACTGTTTTGTCCGCAGTGAATGTTTTATAAGTATTTGATTTCATGTGTATATATATCAAAACTAAAGAATGCTAAAACACCAGACCGGATCAGGGTGCATTAGACGCAGCCAAGCGCCAGCGCGCCCAACGGCGGCCCCCCGAAATCTGTACACGCCCCGCATCGCGCAGCTCATGCAATAGCGCCTGGACTTGCGGTCGCGACAGAGACGGCAACACCTCGCACAGATCGCGCAACGGACTGCCCTCCGCATCGTTTTCGCGGATATGCTTGAGCAACAATTCCTTGTTCGTTTCGTGATCCAGACCACGCTGGCGCGTATAGGCTCCACGCTTGCCCAGCGCAGCGTAAAGGCCGCGTGATAACAGGTAACTCACACCGCGTCCGCGACCGTGCCGCTCTACGACACCCGCGTCAATCAGCAAGGACAGTCGCGCCGCAAGCGCTACCGACAGCGGCTCGTTGCGTCGCAGCGCATCAAGGGCAAGGAAGTCGTGTGTAGAAAAACTGCGAAGCTTTTCTTCACCGACGCGTTCCAGAAAACGGATGAAGGCGGGATCCTGTATCGTGCCCTGCAGTAGCAAGCGAACCTGATGTGCGTCCGTACCGGAGAAATCCGGCAATGGCTTGCTCTGCCGGATGGCATTTTCGAACATCAAATTCAGCCCCTGCCCGGACCGCTCGATCAATCCGCAACGCGCCAGCGCCTCGGCAAGGCGCCTATTGCGCGGGTTCTGCTGATCGAGAATGTTCTCCGCCGTGATACCCAGTGGAAAACCGCCAGGGCTTACGATTTCAAGGCGACGCTGGTATTGCCGCACGAAAATCGATCCGCCAAGACGATAATCGCGATGTGCCACCGCATTGAGCAAGCCTTCACGAACAGCGACTTCATCGAAAGTCGGGATGTCATAGCGGAACAATCCGTCCTGATAACTTTGTTGATCGTTCCTGAGATTGATGCGCTGCCAAAGCGCATCATGGAACAGAAAGAAGCCTTCGCGAAACTCGGCTCGATCCTGTGCCGGCCCCGACGCATCTGTCGATCGGTATTCGAATATTACTTCGGCCTGCGCAAGAAAACGTCCCAGCGCGGCTCGCGTCCCGAACAAGACCAGCGCCGCGATGGTGATGTGTCCCGCGACGGACATCTCGGAATCCGCAAGCGTCTGCTCGTCGCTCCGTTCGGCGATCCTGGCATTGGCGCTTTTGCGCGACCAGCGATTGCGGAATTCCGCAATCGCTGCGGAAGAAAGATCCGCAAGCGTTGCTTCCGTCGGCTGCGCGGAGTAATCCGGTCCTGCCTCGGCGAACATCACGCGCAGTTCGTCGGCTGAAATCGAGACGAGGTTGTCGCCAGCCCGTCGCAGGTATTGTCCGTTGTGCTCCCATGCTGTGCCGGGCAGTCGCGCCGGCACATGCACAATCAGCAATCGTCTGCCTTGATGCTGCGCCTCTTCGATGCGCACGCGATGGTGCAGACGTTGAAATAGCCCGGCCTCGGTGCGGCCCGGTTCTTCGAAGGCGTTCGTGCCAACGACCTGACGCGGTCGCCTGTCGGTAACACCGAGGATGACCTTGCCGCCGCCTTCGTTCGCCAGTGCAACGCAATAATCGACCAATTTTTCAAAAGCAAAACTGTTCGAGGCCGTTTTGAATTCCAGCCGTTCGCCTTCGGGCTCGGACAACCATTGCGCGATTTGCTCGGGACTTGTCATGGCTGGAAATCCCGGAACACCGCTACCAATCCCGAAAAATCGCGCGGCTGGTGCGTCTCGAAGCCGGCTTGATCCACAAAGACGAAGCGATATTTCAGACCTCGCTCGACTTTGTCTGCCGCCGTCGCGTCCACACACCACTGGGCGAGGCGCTGCATCTTTTGCGGCAAGTCGAGTTCTTCGCGACCCTTGGTTTCCACGATGCAAATAGTGCCGTCAGTAGTCTTGACGATGAAATCGGGCACGTAGTTCGACAGCTCGCCATTCGCGCGCACGTAGTCGATCTTGAATCCTACCGCGAGATAGTTCTTGGCGAAGCTGACGACATCAGGTGCGTCTTCCAGGAACTTGGCGAAGGCCAGCTCGAAGCCGCCGGCGTGCGGTTCGGCGACGATCTTGTTGAACACCGATTTCTTCGACAACAGGTAAGGCCGGTTCTCGGTACGGAACGGGCGCGTGTCGCGCAGGCGGATGCGATCTTCGATGCGCGTGGTGCCGACATCCTGCACAGTCAACGCATTGATCGCGGCGGTGAATGCATCGAACAGGATCTTGCCCGGTTCGGGCTCGGACAGATTGCGCAACACGACCGGATCTTCCAGATCGACCGGCGACGCCGCAAACAAGTCATCGCGCAGAAAATCACGCACCTTCGGATACAACACGTCGTAACCGCCGACCAGGCGCAATTCCTTGAGCAACTGGCGTGCGAAGAAACCCACTACCGAACGGTAATCGGCGGGACCGGCCGAATCCAGATGGATCGTGTGATGCATGTTGGCATCGAGCATGGTCTTGAACACGATCTCGCGGGTTTGTTCGGTAGTGAACGGCTTGAGCGGCAGCTTGGCGTTGCCAAAGGTTGCGGGATCAAGCGCGTCCAGATTCTTGTATTCCCGATTGAAACGCCGCGTGAGTTTTGGAATGGCAATGTCGAGTGTATCGAGGTCCTTGGCGGCGTTTTCGCTGTCCACTTCGACGATCAGCGAATCCTTGCGCGCAGCGCCTTGGCCCATGGGGCGGTATTCCAGATCGACGCCTTCGCTGCGGATGGACTCGACGAAATCCATAAACGCCGGCGTGCCCATCACCGAAACCGTTTCCGGCGTATCCGAACCGAAGTACATGCGGCGCAATCCGCGGCCCAGGGTTTGTTCGGGCAGGATATTGCTCTTGGAAACATAGGCACGCAGACCGACGATGGTGGTGACATTGCGCACGTCCCAACCTTCCTTGAGCATCAGCACCGAGACGATGGCCTTGTAGGGCGAAGCCCAGGTATCGATTTCGTTGGAGGCTTTGCGCAGTTTCTGCAGCTCGTCGTCTTTCTTGCTGCTCGCCGTCTCGGCGATGTCGCCGTTCTTCTTGGTATGGATCACCAGCACCGCGCCTTGCAGTTCCGGGCAGATTTTTTCCAGATGCGCGCCGACTTCGTCACAATTGCGGGTGTCGTCCACCATCACGAACAGCACTGCTTTCTTGCCGAGTTGTTCGTGCTCGGCGTAGCTCTTGCGCCATTCCTCGATGCCCAGTTGCAGGTAGTCGGCGTAGTGCTCGGTGAAGAGCGCGCTTTTGTGTTCGGCAAGTTTGTCGCGGCTGGCGGCATCGGGCAGCACGGGATGCTTGACTACATTCTGGTGAATCGCCTCGACCAGCGGGTAATCGGCGACGGTCTGCACGAAGATCGCGCCATTGTCGTGGCGCGGCGTAGCAGTGACATCGATCTGCAGGGACAGACGCTTGTCCTTTTGCAGCATGCGGTGGTGGATGTCCTGAATGGACTTGAACCAGGCCATGCGCGGATCGTGGATGTGATGGGCTTCGTCGTCGAACACGGCCAGCTCGTCGATCTCGCGCACGATCTCGCCAAGATCCGTTTTGCTGTCGGTGGTCTTGCCGACAGGTTTGGGTCCGAACGGCGCGAGGAAATAATTGCGCAGATCGTCGTCGTCCAGCGAAGGTTCTGCCACGTCGTCCAGATATACGCGATGGATATTGGTCAGGAACAGATTGCCGGTATCGCGCACTACGCGCACGTCGTCCTGAATGTGCAGGGTGATCTGGAAATCATCGCGCCAGTTGTGGCCTGAGTAACCACTGTCAGGAAGGATCGGATCGTTGAAGAAAATCTTCAGACCGTCGAAATCCGCGCGCAAGCGATCGAGCACGATGATGTTCGGTGCAATTAGCAGGAAATTGCGCGCCAGCGTCGAGTCGGCCTCGTAGAGTTTGTGGAAGTAACTCCACGCGATCAGTAGCGACAGCACCTTGGTCTTGCCGGCGCCAGTGGCCATCTTGATGACGTAGCGGGTCCAGGCTTCGTCGAACATGTTTGCGGACACCGCACCGGAAGCGTCGAAGCGCATCAGATCGTGCTTGTCGCGCGCCTTGCGCACGTCATACAGCCAGATGATCGTTTCTACCGCCTCGCGTTGCGCGAAGTAATAACGGAACGACGCCAACGTGCTGTCGGCGTGTTCGGTCTGATGCTCGGTCTCGAACCACCAATGCAGGAGTGCTCGCGAGGTTGCCGAAGCACCGGCATAGTCAGTATCGCGCCATGCGTTGACTTCGTCACGAATCTTGGCGACCAGCGGCGGCAACAACTTTTCGTAGGCAGTTGCGCGCAGGGTTTCGTCGGCCGGAAACCAGCGCTGGTCCGGTTGCGCAACAGCGTAGGGGGATCTGGGAAATTCCGGATGCAGGGCCATGCAAGCATCTTAACCCGCAGCAGGCGGATTTCTCATTCTTCCCGCGTCACCCGCAGCACTTCCTCGGCGGAGGTGATGCCGGCGATGCATTTGTGCCAGCCGTCTTCGAGAATGCTCGGTGTGCGCGTGCGCGCGTGGCGGTCGAGTTCCGCCTCGGCGGCGTTGGCGTGGATCAGTCGACGCAGTTCTTCATCCACCGGCACGTATTCGTAGATGCCGGTGCGGCCCTTGTACCCGGCATGGCGGCCGGCGGCTTGCGCGGACGGACGATACAGCATCGCGTGCGTGTCAGCGGGTTTGCCGAACGCGGCCAGTTCGCGCGGGGTGGCGGCATAGGATTCGCGCGTGGCCGGATCGAGCACGCGCACCAGGCGCTGGGCGAGCAGTCCGATCAGCGATGAGGACAACAGGAACGGCTCCACGCCCATGTCGCGCAGGCGCGCGATCGCGCCGACCGCGGAATTGGTGTGCAGCGTGGACAACACCAGATGTCCGGTGAGCGAGGCCTGCACCGCAATCTGCGCGGTGTCCAGATCGCGGATTTCACCGACCATGACCACATCCGGATCCTGACGCAGGATCGCGCGCAAGCCGCGCGCGAAGGTCATCTCCACTTTGGTGTTGACCTGGGTCTGGCCGACGCCGTCGATGTAGTACTCGATCGGATCTTCCACCGTCATGATGTTGCGGCTGGCATCGTTCAGACGCAGCAGTGAGGCGTACAGCGTGGTGGTCTTGCCCGAACCCGTGGGCCCGGTGACCAGCAGGATGCCATGCGGACGCTGGATGGTATCGGCCAGCAACGCAAGTGTATCCGGGGCCATGCCCAGTTGTTGCAGATCGAGCTTGCCGGCCTGCTTGTCGAGCAGACGCAGTACGACTCGCTCCCCATGCCCGGCAGGAATGGTCGACACGCGCACATCGACCGGACGTCCGGCGATTTTCAGACCGATGCGGCCATCCTGCGGCAGGCGCTTTTCGGCGATGTCGAGTCTGGCCATTACTTTTACGCGCGAGACCACGGCATTCGCGATCGCCTTTTTCGGCGCCAGCACTTCGCGCAGCACGCCGTCGATGCGAAAGCGCACGACCAGGCGGTTTTCGAACGGCTCGATGTGGATGTCGCTGGCGCCTTCCTTGACCGCTTCGGTGAGCAGCGCGTTGATCAGGCGGATGATCGGCGCGTCGTCTTCGGATTCGAGCAGGTCTTCGGGTTCGGGCAATTCGTCGGCGAGGGTTTTCAGATCCATCGTGTCATCGAAATCGGCGACCATCGCGCGCGCATCGTCGCCCTGCTCGTACAGCTCGCGCAGCAGGCGCTCGAACCCGGCCGCGTCGTAGCGCACGAGCTTCAGCGGCGCGCCCAGATAGCGGCGCAGCTCGCTCAGCACTTCGGGTTTGGCGCCTTCGCGCCAGGCCACTTCGGCGTTGTCATCGCGCCAGGCAACCAAGGTGGCGCCGTTACGCTTGGCGAAGCCGAAGCCCGGCCGCGGCGGATGCGTCGATGCGGTCATGTCGCGCAGATCACGGATGGCGGTTCGCGGCATCCTTCGGCGCCACGTCCAGCGCGGGCGATTTCAGGAAGTCGTGCACTTCCGGCAGCATCGGCTGCTGGCCGCGCGGCGTGATCGTCTCGCCGTTCTCGCGCATCTGCAGTTGCTCGGTGCGCAGGAAATTGTATTTCTCGCCGGATACCGACGCCTCGCTGGCCGCATCGCGCAGGATGCGCGGATGCAGGAACACCATCAGATCCTGTTTCTGATGATCGTTGCTGCGGTAGCGGAACAGGTTGCCGATCAGCGGAATGTCGCCGAGCGCCGGCACCTTCTGCACGCTGTCCTTGACGTTGTCGGAAATCAGTCCGCCGAGCACGAGCAGCGAATCGTTCTTGACCATCACGGTGGTCTTGATCTCGCGCTTGTTGGTGACCAGATCGACCGCGCCCTGGATCGGCGGTGACAGGCTGGAGACTTCCTGATGGATGTCCAGGCGCACCGAATCGCCGGAATTGATGTGCGGCGTGACGGTGAGCGTCAGGCCCACGTCCTTGCGCTGGATGGTCTGGAACGGATTGCCGATGCCCGTGGTCGTGGTATTCGTGCTGCTGCCGGTGTTCGTCGTGTACGAACCGGTCAGGAACGGCACTTCCTGACCGACCTTGATCATCGCTTCCTGATTGTCCAGGGTCATGATCGAGGGCGTGGACAGGATGTTGTTCTTGCCGTTGCTGCGCAGTGCGGAGACCAATCCTCCGAGGCTGAGCAACTGCTTGCCGTTGAGGGTAACGTCGCTCAGATAACCCAGGTTGAAGCCGTTGCCGACAGTCACCGCCGGCCCGCCCGAGCTGTTCAGGCCGGTGGTGACATTGAGGATGTTGTTGCCCGGCGTGTTGCCGGTGAAATTGGTGCCGCCGATGACATGACTCTTGTCGCCGAACGGTACCTGCCACTGGATGCCGAGTTCGTTCGCGGTCTCGTCGGACACTTCCGCGATGACGGCCTCGATCAACACCTGCGCGCGGCGAATGTCGAGTTGGCGGATCACCGCGTCGAGCGAACGGAACACCGCCGGCGGAGCGGTGATCACCAATGCGTTGTCGCCTTCGTGCGCCTGGATCGTGGCAGTGGCAGTGGAAGTGTGATCGCCGGACCCGCCGCCGGATGCGGCGCCCGCCTTGCCCGGCGGTGTCTCGCCAGTCAGCGTGGCGGCAACGCCTTCGAGAATCGGCACCAGATCCTTGGCATTGGCGTAATTCAGATACACGACCTGGGTTTCGCCACCATCGCTGATCGGCGTATCCAGATGTGCGATCAGCGCGCGCAGGCGCAAGCGCCCGCTCTTGCCGCCGGAGAGCAGTATCGAATTGGTGCGCTCGTCCGCATACACATGCGGCTGGTCGGCGGCGTCGACGCCCTTGGTGTCGGCGAGCTGAGTCAGGATGCGCGCCACTTCGGCGGCGCTGGCGTGCTGCAGCGGAATCACATCCACGCCGGAATCGGACACGGTGTCGATGCGCTGGATGATGCTGATCATGCGTTCGACATTGCCGGCGCGATCGGAGATGACCAGCGAATTGGACGCCGGATGCGCGATCAGTTGCGCGCCCTGCGGCATCAGCGGACGCAGGATCGGTACCAATTCTGTTGCCGACACGTGCTTGACCGGGACGATCTGGGTAACGATCTCGTCGGCTTCATGCGGATGCGTGCCGTTGAGTCCGCCGGAGCCATCCTGCTGGGCGACCGCCTCGGGCACGATCTTGATCATGCTGCCGGCCGGTATTGCCGCGTAGCCGTGCACGCGCAGCACGGAAAGAAACACATCGTAGATCTCGTCCGCCTTCATCGGCCGCGCCGAAACCACGGTGACCTTGCCCTGCACGTTCGGGCCGACGATGAAATTCTTGCCGGTGATTTCCGACACCGTGGCGATCAGCGCCTGGATGTCGGCATCCTTCATGTTCAGCGTGTGCGTGCCCGGCGGATTGGACTCCGGCGCCGGCGCGGGCGCATGCGGTTGCGCGAACGCGGCAGTCGCGACAAGGGCGAGAACGACAGCAAGGACAAGACGCATCATCGTATAATTCTCTACAAGTATATTTGTGTCAACGCAGGTTCACCGTCAGCGTGGCCGGTTTGCCGTCGCGCAGCACCGTCACCGACAGGCTGCCGGCATCTTTGAGATTGTCCATGAATTGCTGCGGATTGGATACGCTGGACAGCGTCTGGCCGTTGATCGCGGTAATCAGATCGGTGGGTTTCAAGCCCGCCTGGTTCATCAAGCGCGCCACGTCGCCGCCGCCGGACAGGCGCGCGCCGGCGATCTTGCCATCGACAAAGACCGGCTCGACATGCACCTGCTTGACGAGCTGCGTAGGGTCGATGCGCAGTTGTTGTTGCGCTGCGTTCCAGTCTAGCTTTGCTCCCAGCTGCGGTGGGGCGTAGTTCGGCGGGATGCTGGCTGCGTGCGTGCCTGCGGTGGCGAGCGGACGTCCGCTCCCCGGCAGCGGCGGTGCATGCTGCTCCGGTCCCGGTAGATTGAGAGTCTCCGCGGCGCCTTCGTGATCGAGCGCGACATGATCGGTATACACGGCCGCGAGTTTGGCGTTGTCGCCGACACTCTGGCCAACCCGGTAGGCGCGCTCGGCGCCGTGTTCGTCCTCGATCATGGCGATGCCGGCTTGCGCATCGTCCATTGCCAGCGTGCCGCGCAGGGTAAGCTTGAGCGTCGTCGCCGGTGCGTGACTCATGCGCTGCATCAGGGCAACGGTCTGCGGATTGCCGAACAAATGCCATTTGGCGACCGATTGCAGTGGCGCTGCCGGGGTCGATGCCGATGTCGGCGCGGATGCGTCGAGGTCCGCATGCTGCGGCACAGCCAGCCAAACCAGACGTACGAGCAACCATAGACACAACAGGCCCGCCGCAGCGCACACCGCCAGCGCGGCCAGACGCGAGGCGCGGGCGTGATCGGCGCTGGAAAGGGATTGGAGCATGTTACGTCGTGCAACCGGAGTTGACGCGAACTGTAGCAGCATGAACCTAGGAACGCGTAAACAGCCGCCCCAGCCGTCGGAAAAAGCCCGGTTTTTTGCGCTCGGGCGGAGGCGGCGCCGCCACCGGCGTGGTCGCCACCGGTCGATGGCCGCGCACACGTTTTTCCTGCGGCCCAGCGGCCATGTCGGCATTGCGCGGCGACGCATCCGCACCGTCGCTGCGCCGATGCCCGCGGCCGCCGCGGCGGCGGCGATTGCGCGCCGGCGCGCCAGCTTCGGCGACGCTTGCCGCTTGCACCACAACGGGTACGGCGGCAGCCGGCTTGTGCGCGTGGCGCTCGCGCGGTGCATCGCGGCGCGGGCCGCGATCATTACTGTGGCGCGGGCGTCCCGGATGCGGCTTGCGCGCCGAAGTGTCGATGTTCGGTCCGTCGTCGTCTGCCGCGCCGCTGGCCGTTGCCGCGGGCCGTGGCCGCGGCGGCGGTGTCACCAGCAACTCCGGCTCCACGCGCGCCACCGGAATCTTCTGGCCGATGTATTCCTCGATGTCCGGCAGTCCTTGCGCGTACATGTCGCAGGCGAAACTGATCGCGTCGCCGTCCGCGCCCAGGCGCGCGGTGCGGCCGATGCGGTGCACGTAGTCTTCCGCATCCTGCGGCAGGTCGTAGTTGAACACATGGCTGACGTCGGGAATGTGCAGACCGCGTGCGGCAACATCGGTGGCGATCAGGATTTCGATTTCGCCGCGCTGGAACTTGCCCAAAAGACTTTGACGCTTCTTCTGCGGCACGTCGCCGGACAGCATGCCCACGGCAAAACCCTGGCGTTCCAGCCGCCGCGCGACTTTTTCCGCCGCCACCTTCATGTTGACGAACACCATGCTGCGCTGTGCGTCGATGTGCGAGAGCAGGTTGATCAGCAGCGGCAGTTTTTCCTCGCTGGCCGGGAAATAGATCACCTGACGCACGCGATCGGCGGTGATGTGTTCGGTTTCCACCGCGAGCTTTTTCGCCTCGTTCATGTGCTCGTAGGCAAGCTCGAGCACGCGATGCGACAAGGTCGCCGAGAACAGCATGCACTGACGGCGGGTGCGATCGGGCAGACGCCGCAGGATGTAGCGCACGTCCTTGATGAAACCAAGGTCGAACATGCGGTCGGCTTCGTCGATCACCATGATCTCGACCGCGTTGAACGAGAACACGTGCTGCTTGTAGTAATCGAGCAGGCGGCCGGGCGTGGCGATGACGATGTCGACGCCATCGCGCAACTGCTGGCGCTGCTTGTCGTAATCGACGCCGCCGTAGATCAGCGCGGATTTCAGACCGCTATCGCGGCCGAGGTTGCGAAAATCCTTGTCGATCTGGATCGCCAGTTCGCGCGTCGGCGCGATGATCAGCGCGCGCGGATCGGCCGCGCCACGTTCGGCGAAGGCGGGGCGCGTGAGCAGACGTTGCATGATCGCGATCAGGAATGCGCCGGTCTTGCCGGTGCCGGTCTGCGCCTGGCCGGCGACGTCGCGGCCGGCCAGCGCATCCGGCAGAGCCAGCGCCTGAATCGGCGTACAGCGGGTGAAGCCGGAGGCGTGCAGCCCGGAAAGCAGGTTCGGATGCAGATCGAAGCTGTCGAAAAAGGTATCGGTGAGCGGTTGTAGTTCGGACATGGGCAATGCGGCCACTCCGGGCCATGGATTCGGGCGGCTTCGCACCCGGCTTGAAAGAACGGGTCGGCGACCCAACTTGATCGGAACCGCCGCTTGGGTTCAAATGACTACCCGCCCTGGCGATGCGCGAGCGCGCAGGCACGCGCGATCCGGTAAAGTATACCGCAAGCGCGACCGCAACGCCCCGCCGCCGTACCGAATGTACCCATGGAGAACCCGATGAGCGCAGCCATTGCCCATATCAGCGACGATGAGTTCGAGGAACAGGTACTCAAGTCCAGCGAACCGGTACTGGTGGATTTCTGGGCCGAATGGTGCGGGCCGTGCAAGATGATTGCGCCGATCCTCGACGATCTCGCGCAAAGTTACGCGGGCAAGCTGAAGGTGGCCAAGATCAACATCGACCACAACCAGAAGACGCCGAGCAAGTACAGCGTGCGCGGCATCCCAACCCTGATGATCTTCAAGAACGGCAAGGTCGAGGCGACCCAGATCGGCGCGGTGAGCAAGACGCAACTTACGCAGTTGATCGACAAGACCCTCTGAAACGCCCGAATAAGCTGCTGCGCTTGGCATCTTGCGCGAAGCCGGTGCTCGGAATCCTCATGTACTCTTATGTACACTGCGGTTCCTGCGCTCCGTGTTCGCGCAACCTGCCTGCGCTCGCGACGCTTCTTCAGACGTTTCCGTTCATACTGCGAGACTTGTGTAATTCGCAAAAAAAGCTAAAAATACAATCCAGCTCGCGCGTGAATGGCGCGCGCGGGCATTTGATGGTAAGTTAATAAGGCCTGCCGGGCATTCGCCCGGCCCGCCCTCCCCCGATTCTTCAACCCTTCCGTAATTTAACGGCACCCACGAGGTCCGTCCGTGTCCGATCCTGTCAGCACTCCCGAAAACAATGAGAACGGCGAACGCCGTTCCGAACAAACGCCAACCGAAATCCGGCAGCACGCGCCCCAGACCGCGGAGGCTGCGCCCGGCGGCGACGCTACGCCCACGCCATCCGGCGAAGGCGGTGAAGGCGGCGGCGAAAATCGTCAGGGCGGCAACCGACCCCAGGGGCAGGGCCGTCACGGCCGCAACCGCAATCGCAACCGCGATCGCGATCGCGGCGGCCAGCAGCGTTTCCAGCCGCCGCAGGATGAGGACTACGACGAGTCCAAGAACGGCGGCGGCGACGGTCCGCTGATCGATCTGAACGAACTCAAGCGCAAGCCCGCGCATGAACTGTTGACGATGGCGGAAACGCTCGACATCCAGGAAGGTGTCGCACGCGCGCGCAAACAGGACATCGTGTTCCTGATTTTGAAGGCGCACGCACGCGCCGGCGGCGGCATTTATGCCGAGGGCGTGCTGGAGATCCTGCAGGACGGCTTCGGTTTCCTGCGCGGCCCGGACGAGTCCTATCTCGCCGGCCCGGACGATATCTATGTTTCGCCCTCGCAGATCCGCCGCTTCAATTTGCGCACTGGTGACTACATCGCCGGGCGCGTGCGGAATCCGAAGGAAGGCGAGCGCTACTTCGCCCTGCTCAAGGTCGACACGATCAACGGCGAGCCGCCGGAAGCATCCAAGAACAAGGTGCTGTTCGAAAACCTGACGCCGCTGTTTCCGCGCAAGATGTTTCATCTGGAACGCGGCAACGGCTCTACCGAAGACATCACCGGGCGCATTCTGGATTTGATCGCACCGGTTGGTCGCGGCCAGCGCGGCATGATCGTGTCCCAGCCGAAAGCCGGCAAGACCATGATGCTGCAAAACATCGCCCAGGCGATTGTGCAGAATTATCCGGAAGCACATCTGATCATCCTGTTGATCGACGAACGTCCCGAGGAAGTCACCGAAATGCAGCGCAGCGTGCGCGCCGAGGTGATCTCGTCCACGTTCGACGAACCCGCCGTGCGCCACGTGCAGGTTGCCGAGATGGTGATCGAACGCGCCAAGCGTCTCGTCGAGCACAAGAAGGACGTCATCATCCTGCTAGATTCGATCACACGCCTGGCGCGCGCGTACAACACCGTGGTGCCCTCATCCGGCAAGGTGCTCACGGGCGGTGTGGATGCGAATGCACTGCAGCGGCCGAAGCGATTTTTCGGCGCGGCGCGCAATGTCGAGGAAGGCGGTTCACTGACGATCCTGGCCACCGCACTGGTGGAAACCGGCTCGAAGATGGACGAGGTGATCTACGAGGAATTCAAGGGTACCGGTAACATGGAAGTGCACCTGGATCGCCGCATCAGCGAAAAACGCGTCTATCCATCGATCAATATCAATCGCTCCGGCACGCGCCGCGAAGAATTGCTGATCGAACCGGACATGCTCGCCAAGATCTGGATCCTGCGCAAGCTGCTGCATCCGATGGACGAGCTCGCGGCGATAGAATTCATGCTCGACAAGATGAAGAACACCAAGTCCAACGACGAGTTCTTCAATGCGATGAAACGATAGCCCTGTCATTCCGGCAGGGACTGCCGGAATCCAGGTGCCATGGATGGCTAGATTCCAGCAATCTACTTCCCTGTACTCTGG
>JBOHYL010000170.1:0-10369 GCA_050737915.1 Rudaea sp. | reverse complement strand
TCGATTGCGCCAAGGGCGTCGAGGAACGCACCATCAAGCTGATGGATGTGTGCCGCCTGCGCGACACGCCGATCATGACGTTCATCAACAAGCTCGATCGCGAGAGTCGTGCACCGATCGAATTGCTTGATGAAGTCGAATCGGTGCTGAAGATTGCGTGCGCGCCGATCACGTGGCCGATCGGCATGGGTTCGCGGCTGAAGGGCGTGTATCACCTGGTCAGCGGCGAAGTGCACATCTACGAGCCGGGGCGCAATTTCACACGCCAGGATTCCACCATTTTCGCCTCACTGGACGATCCGCAACTGCAAGCGCGCATCGGCGCGGACATGCTGCGCGAACTGCGCGATGAGCTCGAACTCGTCCAAGGCGCGTCCCATCCATTCGATCAATCCGCCTACCTGGCCGGCAAGCAGACACCGGTGTTCTTCGGTTCGGCGGTGAACAATTTCGGCGTGGAGTTGCTGCTGGATTTTTTCGTCGAACACGCGCCGTCACCGAAATCGCGCGCGACGACGACGCGCAGTGTTGCGCCGAGTGAGGAAAAACTCACCGGCTTCGTGTTCAAGATTCAGGCGAACATGGACCCGATGCACCGCGATCGTGTGGCCTTTCTGCGCATCTGCTCGGGCACATTCGCCGGCGGCATGAAGGCGCATCACGTGCGCAGCGGCAAGGAAGTCAAGCTTGCCAACGCGTTGACCTTCATGGCCAGCGAGCGCGACATCGTGGACAAAGCCTGGCCAGGCGACGTGATCGGCATCCACAACCATGGCACGATTTCCATTGGTGACACCTTCACCGAAGGCGAGGCGCTGGTATTCACCGGCATTCCAAACTTTGCCCCGGAACTGTTTCGCCGCGCGCGCCTGCGCGATCCGCTGAAGATGAAACAATTGCAGAAGGGCCTGGCACAGTTGTCCGAGGAAGGCGCGACGCAGTTTTTCCGTCCACTGATGAGCAACGACCTGATCCTCGGCGCAGTCGGCGTGCTGCAATTCGACGTGGTCGCGTACCGGTTAAAGGATGAATACGGTGTGGATTGCGCGTTCGAGAACGTCACTGTAATCACTGCACGCTGGATCCGCTGCAATGACGAGAAAAAGCTCGCCGATTTCCGTGACAAGGCGGCCATGAATCTGGCCTTGGACGCGGCCGGCGAGCTGGTCTATCTCGCACCATCGCGCGTGAACCTGCAATTGACCCAGGAGCGCTGGCCGGATGTCACATTCGCCGCCACGCGCGAGCACGCCAGCGCCGTCGAGGTCTGAAAAGCAAACGCCCCGCATCAAGCGGGGCGCGATACGCGGATAGTGATGAGGCCGTCAGCCGTCGTTCCTTTTTGAGTTGAAGATTTCGTCCGGCACGAATCTGGCGCGGAAAATTTCATCGCCGCGTCTGTTGCTGCTTGCCGCAATGTCGTTCTCGTTGAAGCCGGCAAAGATGCGATCGCTCGGCGCAGAGGCCGCGGCAACCACATGTTGTTGCGTGTCCAGCGCATGACGGCGCACACCCCACACCACGACCGCAGCAAGCAGGCTGGCCGCCAGGGCTGCCGCCACCCGCCAGCGCGCTGCGCGTTGATGAATCGTGCGAGGCTGCGCACCCGCATGCTGATGCGACGCCGCGCCGCCGACCGCAACCGCTGCGGCGATATCGACAGCTAGTTGCGCCGATACGGGCTCCAGATCGCGCGAAAAGCGCTGCAACTGCGCGTGCAGCGGCGTCGCTGGATCACTGCCGTCGAGCACCGTCTGCGCGTCGGGCACATTGCGGCCGACATGGCGGCGGTAGATCTGGGTCAGGCTGGGCTTATTCATCGAATTCTCCAAAACCGAGTGCGGCCAGACGCTCGCGCAGCGTCTGCATGCCGCGATCGAGCAGTTTGCGTGCGGCCTCTTCCGAGACGCCAACCGACTGTCCGATCTCGCGCATGCTCAAGCCCTGCAAGTGCAAGGCTACCGCTGTGCGCCGACGCTCCGGCAACTGCGCCAGACACGCCACCACACGGTCGAAATCCTGCACCGCTGCGGCGCTGCGCTCCGGCCCGGCGCCGTGCTCAACCAAAACATTCGCCCCTTCCTCGCCCTCGTCCGGGAATGGCTCGGACGGGCGCGAAGCGGCAGCGCGAATGGCGTCAATCACCGTCGTCAACACCGTTCTGTGGATATAAGACGCATGAAAGGCCGCATTCCGGTCACGTTCCAGCGCCTTCCACAAGCGAATGTGCACTTCCTGCTCGATATCGGCCGGGTCGATGCCATGCCGGGCCAGGCCGTGCCGGTCGATCAGAAAGCGTACTTTGGCACCATATTCGGTCAGCAGGGCATGCAGGCTGGCACGCAGGGCGGGGTCGCGGCTCATGAGGATTTGGCAGGGATCAAGGCGCTTCCTCGCTGCGCTCGGGCGGTTGCCAGGCTCGCGCATCCGGCGCTCGCCAAGCAACCCGGCCATTCGCTCCGGCTCATGGCGCTCGGCCGCACGCGCGATGCATTACTTTGCATCGCGCAAGCGCTCGGCATTACCCCGAAATATACCGCTGCATATGCTCGAGCTCTTGGGCCTGATCGTCGATCACGGCTTTGACCAGATCGCCGATCGACAATATGCCGATCACTCGGCCTGCATCGACCACCGGCAAATGCCGCACACGCTGGTCGGTAACCAGTTTCATGCAGTGGGCGATGCTGTCGCCCGGCCCCACCGTCAACACCTGCGCTGTCATGATCTCGCGCACCGGGGTATCCGCAGACGATCGCCCCTTCAGAATGACCTTGCGCGCGTAATCGCGCTCGGACACGATACCGACGAGCTGGGCACCTTCCATCACCAGCAGCGCGCCCACGTACTTGTCGGCCATCATGCGGATCGCATCCAGCACCGGCTGCTCCGGTCGAATCGAATGAATCGCGTTGCCTTTGCCTTCCAGCAGATGCTTGACCAGTCGCATGACGGTTCCTCCGCGCACTGTGTGTACGAGGTAGTTTACTGCGGTTCGGCCACGCGCGCGTCATGCCGTTCGTCGATGAAATACAACGGCCGCTGCTTGGCTTCCATATACAGCCGGCCCAGGTATTCGCCGATCATGCCCAGCGCCATCAGTTGTACGCCGCCGAGGAACAGAATCACCAGCAACAGCGTGGGATAGCCACGTACCGCATCGCCGTACAACAGGGCTTTGCCAAATACGAACACGCCGAACACGAAGGCGGCGAACGCCGTGAGCACGCCCACATAGGTAGCCAGACGCAATGGCGCGGTGGAAAACGAAGTGATGCCTTCGAGCGCGAAATTCCACAGACGCCAGTAATTGAATTTGCTGGTGCCGGCAAATCGCGGATCGCGTTCGTAAACAATCGCCTGCTGCCGAAAGCCGACGAACCCGAACAGACCTTTCATAAAGCGCTGGCGTTCGCGCACCTGTTTCAACGCCGCCAGCGCGCGCCGGCTGAGCAGCCGGAAATCGCCGGTGTCGCGCGGCATCGGCGTCGCGCTCATGCGCTCCATTACGCGGTAGAACGCAGCTGAGGTGAAGCGTTTGAAACGGCTTTCGCCGGCACGAGACGAGCGTGTGCCGTAGACGACATCGGCACCTTCGCGCCACGCGGCGACGAACTGCGCGATCAGCTCGGGCGGATCCTGCAAATCCGCGTCGATCACAACCACCGCATCGGCGTCGGCGTGATCAAGACCTGCGGTCAGCGCCAGTTCCTTGCCGAAGTTGCGACTGAGCCGCAACGTGGCCACGTGCGCATCCGCCGCGCGCAGCGATTCCATCAACTCCCAGGTATCGTCCCGGCTGCCGTCGTCGACGTACAAAACGGTCCACGCCAGATCCAGTCCCGCACCGACGGCGGCGAGCCGCGCGTGGAATTCGCGCAGGCCTTCGCCTTCGTTGCGGGCAGGAACGACGACCGTGAGCGTTTGCATGGGTAGCCTCGGAAGAAGCGACATCCTAGCCGATGCCACGCCGCCGGCTCAATGCGGCAGATAACCGACTCCACCCAACTGCTGCACCTGGCGCTGCGTCCATTCGGCATGGCGCAATACGTAAGCGGACGGGCGATCAGCATGCAGGCGTTTCGGGTTCGGCAGCACCGAGGCGAGCAGCGCCGACTGGTACGCGCTCAATTGCGCGGGCGCCTCGTGGAAAAACGTGCGCGCCGCCGCGTCGGCGCCATAGGTGCCGTCGCCGAATTCGGCGATGTTCACGTACACCTCGAGGATGCGCCGCTTCGGCCAGGTGATTTCCAGCAGCACGGTGAAATACGCTTCCAGTCCCTTGCGC
Organism: Rudaea sp.; assembly: GCA_050737915.1. Lineage (GTDB taxonomy): Bacteria > Pseudomonadota > Gammaproteobacteria > Xanthomonadales > Rhodanobacteraceae > Rudaea. The sequence continues at coordinate 6,081 of JBOHYL010000170.1, read as the reverse complement.
ACGAAACTGCGCCCGCCCCACAGGAACAGATTCTTCGCGGTCTGCTGGCTGATGGTGCTGGCACCGCGCAGGCGTTCGCCGGCATCGGCTTCGTCGAGCGCATCCTGGATTGCCTGCACGTCGAAGCCGTGATGGAACGGAAATTTCTGATCCTCGCTGGCGATCAGCGCGATCGGCAACTGCGGCGAGACATCGCGCCACGGCACCCAGTGGTAGCGCAAGACAAAATCCTTGTCCTGCGCACGCCATGCGGCCAGGCGCCGCTCGAGCATGAACGCCGAAGTCGGCGGCGGCACAAAGCGCAACAGCAGGACCACACACCAGGTCAGCGCGACGAACGTCAGCGCGACAATGACCAGTCTGCGCAGCAGACGTCGGACAAGACTGCGTCGCCGATCGGGTTTGACGATTTGCATGTGTGCGCACGATGGACGAGCGCACGGCGATATGCAATCCCGGCACTGATTCGGATCAGCCGATTCGTTCGAGCCACACATGCGCCGGTTGCGGCCGCGCGTACAGAAAACCCTGCCCGAACTGGCAGCCGAGTGCAACCAGTGCATCGTGCTGGACCTGGGTTTCGATGCCCTCGGCGATAACCTGCAGGCCGAGTGCGCCGGCGAGGGCGAGAATCGCGCGGATGATCGCGTTGCTGCCGGCTTTCTTCGGCGCCAGTTCGGCGATGAAGGAGCGGTCGATTTTCAGCGTCTGCAACGGATACTGCTGCAAATAGGACAACGACGAATAACCGGTGCCGAAATCGTCCAGCGCCACGCCGACGCCCTGCGCGCGCAGGGCGTCGAGCAGACGCTTGGCGGTCGGCGGATTGTCGATCAGCATACGCTCGGTTACCTCAATACGGACGCTGCGGGGTTCGATCGCGTGACGGCGCAGCAGCGCCAGCAATTGTTCGTCGAGCGTCTCGGCGCGGAAATGTCGTCCGGACAGATTGATGCCGACAAATTCGCACTCGCCGCCGAGCAGCGGCGCGGCGATCTCGAACACGCGCTCGAACATCTGCCAATCGATGAGCTCGGCCGCGCCGGTGTCCTCGGCAACGGCGAGAAAATCCGCCGGCAGCAGAATGCCGCGTTCCGGATGCTGCCAGCGCAGTAGCGCCTCGTAGCCGATCGTGACGCGATCGGACAAACGCACCACGGGCTGGAAAAACGGTACGAATTCGTTGCGCGCGATGGCGCGGCGAAGATCGCTTTCCAGATCCATCAGGCGCATCGCTTCCTTGTGCAGGTGTTCGTCGAACAAGGCGTAGCGGTGGCGGCCTTCGCTCTTGGCGCGGTACATGGCTACATCCGCATCGCGCAGCAATTCTTCGGCCTTGCGGTAACGCGATGCGGCCATCGCGATGCCGATGCTGGTGGAAGTGAACACCTCCTTGCCGCCGAGGCGGATCGGCGCATTCAGCGCTTCGATCACACGCTGCGCCAGCGCGCAGGCGTCGTCTGCGCCTTCGATGTCGTTGAGCAGGATGGCGAACTCGTCGCCGCCCAGGCGCGCGACCAGGTCGCGCGATTCCAGGCACGCGGCGATGCGTCCGCCGACTTCGTTGAGCAGTTCGTCGCCGATCAGGTGGCCGACGGAATCGTTGATCACCTTGAAGCGATCCAGATCCATGAACAGCACAGCGAAGCGGTGGCGCGGATCGCGCCCGAATTTGGCCAACGCCTGACCCAGGCGCTGCAGCAAGAAATTCCGGTTAGGCAGTCCGGTGAGCGCGTCATGCAGGGTTTCGTGCTTGAGCTGGCGTTCCATGCGCTCGCGCACTGCGATGTTCTCGCGCAAGTCGCGGTTGGCTGCGGCCAGTTCACTGGTGCGCTCGATCACGCGCTGCTCCAGTACTGTATTGGCCTGTTTGAGCGATTCAGCGTTACGCTTGCGCTCCAGCGCATTGGCGATGTGGTAGGAGACGAAGGTGAGCAATTCCTGGTCGCGCGGCGTGTAGCGGTGTTCCTCGGAATGGCTTTGCACCGCGAGTGCGCCGACGGCGCGGTCGCTGCAGATCAAGGGCACGCCGAGCCAGCTGCGCGAACGCGTACCGCTCATCTGCGCTGCTCCGCTGCGGTACAAGCGCTCGAGTCCGGCGCGATCGGCCAGCAGTGCCTTGCCGGAACGCAACACGTACTCAGTCAAACCTTGCCCTAACCGGCGCGGTTCGCGCTTCTGGTCGCGCTCGTCCACCGAATAAGGAAACGTCAGGCTCTGGCCGTCATCGGCAAGCAGCGCAATGTAGAAATTACGCGCATACAACAGACCACCGACGGCCCGGTGCACCGCCGCGTAGAAATCGTCCAGGCTTTCGCTGCTGTTGGCCAACTCGGCGATGCGGAACAGCGCCGCCTGCAAGCGTTCGCCGCGCTGGCGTTCAAGCACCTGTTGCTGCAACAGGCGGTTGGCGTCGCGCAACGCGTCGGTGCGTTCAGCGACGCGACGCTCCAGTTCCTCGTGCACGAAGCGTCGCTCCAGTGCAGTCTGGATATGCTGGGCGACATACGTGAGCAATTCCTGATCGCGAGCGCTATAGCGCTCGCGCTCGGTATAACTTTGTACTACCAGGCCGCCATTGACCTTGCCCGAACGCAACAGCGGCACGCCCAGCCAGTCCACGGCGTCCGGGCCGAAATCGGCCAGGCGCTCGCCGACTTGCGCCTCAATTTCGGCCTGGGTCCCACGCAGCGGGCGGCCGGCCTTGAGTAGATGCCAAGTGATGCTGCCGCGACGCTCCTGCATCGACAGCTCGTCATCCGGCCTGGGTGCGTCGGTGTCGGCCACATCGACGAAATACGGAAACCGCAGCGTGTCGCGCTGGGCGTCGTACAGCGCGATGTAGAAATTCTCTGCGTACATCAGGCTGCCGACGATCCTGTGCAGGCCTTTGTATACCTCCGGCAGCTCTACGTCCGCACTTGCCAGATCAGCGATCGAGAACAAGGCGCGCTGCAGGCGTTCGGCCTGTTCAAGCGTGGCAGCCTGCACTGTGGACAAATTCAGCGCGGCTCCGCGCTTGCCTGGAGCGTCGGCGACCGATGGCAAAGCCACGCTGGGTACACGAGAAGTCAAGGACCTGCCCCCCACTGGATTCCGGGTAGTGTAGCCATTTTTTTTCGGCCATCAAAAGCGCGCGGCCTCACAGCAACAATTGTTATTTTTCCGTAATTTGCGCTATACTCCGCACAAGTGCGATCAAACCCTGGGTCGGGAACTTCACAGGGCGGTCGCCGATCACAGGTTTCCCGGATACGAACGAGTGTCGATGCGTCTTGCCGCCGCCCTTTTCAGCGCTCTCCTCACGCCCGCATTGGCGCTGGCGCAATCGATCGCGCCTGCAAGCATCGTTCCGAAAAACGCAACGAACGCTTCCACGGATGCGGATGTGCGCATGCCGTTGTGGGGTACGCCCGATGGCCGCATCCTCGCGCTGGTCGCGCTCGGCGGCAGCCATGGCGCACCCACGATGCCGCAGGCGCCGCAGATCGGCTCGGCCGCCGACTGGCAGCTGATCGACGTGACCAACTTCGTCGGCGGCGGACTCGCCTTGCGGCTGGGCAATCGTGTCAACGCCTATGCCAAGTTCGGTCGTGGCATCGAGCTGGCACCCCTGAATCCGGCGGCATTCTCGTTCGGTTGCGACGCGGGGCTGTCCTTCACGTTCAACTCGTTGTGTCCGTCGCGAAACGCCGTCGCCCGTTCTGGCAGCCTGAGCATAGGCACGGATCTGCACAGCGACCACTTCGACATCGGCCTGGACTACGGCCTCGCCTGGCGCGACCGCGGCACGCCCACCTTCGCCACCGTTGCGCAATCGCCAGCATGGGAATTGCTCGCCACGTTTGGCGACGAATCCCTGCCTACGCTGGCCGTGCCTGCCCTGCAGTGGGCCAACATCCGCGACACGCACGTCGGCGCGCAGGCGCGCTGGCGCTGGGACGACAGCCAGAGCCTGGATCTGGACGCCGCGCTCAGCCGCATCCAGCTTGATCTGCCGGGTGGCGCGCTGATGCCGATCCTCAATCAGGCCGCACTCAGTTTCGGCGTGCACAGCGGCAATTTCAGCGGCACGCTCACCGGTCGCGTCCTTGGCCCCGCTGACGCACTCGGCAATGGCCAAGGCTGGACCAGCCTTGACCTCGGCTTCTCCTGGCGCGCGCCGTGGCGCGGCGTGTTCAGCATCGGTGCGCAAAACCTGTGGTCTTCCGGCAACCCGCCATTGCTGACCGATCCGACGCACGCGCCGGATCCGGGGCAAGCGCGCGTGCCGTACGTGCAATACCATCAGGATTTGTAAGACCGGATTTTGGTTTCTCCTGCCAGTCCGCGTTCGGCGGTCCGGTATCGTTCGCTTTCCCTCATGACCGATAACACCGACCGCCACTGGAATCGCGCCCAGCGCTACCTTGATACCGGCAATCTCGACGCCGCGCGCATCAGCCTGGAATCGGTGTTGCAACGCAAGCCGGAATACACGCAGGCGCATCTGGCCATGAGTGACATCGCCTGGAAGGATGACCGCGTGCGCGATTCAGCGCGGCATGCCCTTGACGCCGTGCGTGCGCTGTCCGACGACCCACAACTTATCGTCGCTGTGGGCGCGGCCTTGCTGCGCGCAGGTGAAGTGGTCAGCACGCGCGCGTGTCTGGAGCACCCGGCACTTGCGGCGACGCGCTCCTTGCCGATACTGCTGCAGATGGCCGGACAGCGTTCGGCCATGAACGAAAACGTCGAAGCTCTGGCACTGTACGATCGTGCGCTGGCCGCCGGCGCCGCTGGCTCCGATCTGCATTTCCAACGCGGCGTACACCTCATTTTCAACAACCGCATGGCGGATGCCGAAGCAGAGCTGCGCGAATGCGTGCGCCAGAACCCAGGGCATGGCCGCGCCTGGCAGGAACTGGCCCGTTTGCGCAAGCAGACCACGACCGACAACCATCTGGCCGATCTGGACAAGGTGGTCGGCCGGGTCGAACCCGGCAGCTACGAACAGGCGGCGATCGAATTTGCCCGCTACAAAGAACTTGAGGATCTGGGCCGTCTCACCGAAGCCTGGAACGCGCTCGCGCACGCCAATGCAATGATGTACGCGCGTCACCGTCACGATCCGACTCACACACACCGCTTGTTCGAGCAGCTGCGGCAAGCTTGTACAGCGCAGGTGCTGCAGCCCGGGCCCGAAGTGCATGTCGGCCCACAGCCGATCTTCATCATCGGCATGCCGCGCTCGGGCACAACCTTGCTCGACCGCATCCTCGGCAACCATGCGCAGGTGACCAGCGTTGGCGAGCTCGACGATTTCGCACGTCAGTTGCGCTGGGCGTCTGACCACAGCGTGACGCTGGACGATACCGTGATCGAACGCCTGGCCCACATCGATTATGTCGAACTTGGCCGCCGCTACCTGGAGCAAACCCAGTGGCGCGCCGGCAACAAGTCGCGTTACACCGACAAGCTGCCACGCAATTGGATGGTCGCCGGTCTGATCGCCAAGGCCTTGCCCCAGGCGCGCATCCTGCACCTGGTGCGTGAGCCGATGGACGTGTGCTTTTCCAATTATCGTGCGTTGTTCGCGGACGCCTTTGCGCACATCTACGACCTGGATGCACTGGCCTCGCATTACCGGGTATACCTGCGCACGATGACGCACTGGCATGCCGTGATCCCGGACCGCATTCTCGACGTGGCCTATACCGACCTGGTCCGCGACCCGGAAGGTACATTGCGTCGGGTCCTTGCCTTTTGCGGGTTACCCTGGCAGGACGGTTGTACCGACCTGAGCCACAATCGCGGTGCCGTATCGACCTTGAGCGCGGCTCAGGTGCGCGAGCAGGTACATACTCGATTCGTGGATTCTTGGCGCCGTTACGAACACCAACTACAGGGCTTGGCGCAGGCACTGCAGGCGGCGGACTGACCCTGCCTCCGCCAGCACGTGGACACTATAGTTCGGGAAAACTGCTCCACCGTGAATATTCAATCACTTGCGACAAAATCCCCGCAGGGATTCCCATGTTAAGCAAATGTTGCTAGTATCGTCCGCTGCCAAGGCCTTTGCAGTGCCGTTGTTTGGCTTTT
>JBOHYL010000169.1:0-6102 GCA_050737915.1 Rudaea sp. | reverse complement strand
CACTATCTGCACGATCTGGAAACAGCGGGCGTGGCCATTGTGCCCAGTGTATTCGTCGAGTCCGGCGAAAACGCGAAGGCGGCCATCGCAGCGTTTCAGCGCGCGCATCCGGCTGACGAATTCGTGGTCAAACCCGCGATCGGCGCCGGTTCGCGCGATGCACAGCGCTATCCCGCGCACGATCGCGCAACGGCTATCGCGCACGTGCAGCGTCTGCTTGATGCGAGCCGCAGCGTACTGCTGCAACCGTACCTGGCGCGCGTGGACGAACACGGCGAAACCGCACTGATCTTTTTCGATGGCGTTTTCAGCCACGCCATCCGCAAGGGGCCGCTGCTGCGCCGGGACGAAGGCCCGACACGCGCGCTGTTCGCCGCCGAGCACATCGCGCCGCGCCTGCCAGGGGCGACCGAACTCGCGTTGGCCGAACACGCCCTGGGCGCGATTCCCTTTGGGCCACAGCTATATGCGCGCGTTGACCTGATCCAGGCTGCCGACGGCGCGCCGCGCGTGCTGGAACTGGAACTGACCGAGCCCTCGCTGTTTTTCGCCCACGCGCAGGGCGCGGCGGCTCGATTTGCCCGGGTCTTGTTGCGCGACCCGGAGCGTTGAGCGCCGGCATTCAGTCAGAGCCCGCATTTACAAGCGCTTACCATCATTTACCGTTGTGCCGTCAACTACCGGGTACGGCAGGCGTTATCTTGCGCATGGCGATTCGCCATGACTTCCGGAGGACCTATGTCCCGCAATCTGCTGTTCACGATCCTGGCCACGTTGCCACTGGGCGGCGGATGGATTTGCGCCACGGCGCAGACGGCACCTGCCACCCCGGCCCACAGTGCGCATCCATCCTTTTTCCAACACATGCTGCAGGAAATGGATACCAACGGCGACGGCAAGATCTCGCAGGCCGAGTATCTGACCGCGGCGAAGGCCCGTTTCCATTCCATCGATACGCAGAACAAGGGCAGCATCACTGCCGCCGATCTTGCCGCTTCACGGCAAACCATGCAGCGCGACCAGATGATCGCGCAACACATCGTTGCGCATCTGGATACGGCCGGTAATGGCTATATCACGCGCGACGAAGCCCTGGCCGCGGCGAAAGCCCGTTTCGCCAAACTGGATACGACCGGCACCGGCAAGCTGACGCCTAGCCAATTCGAGGCTGCGCGAGGCCACCGGAAGGGCGCGTCCGCAGCGCAATCAGTCCCACGTGCGCAATTCGCGCAAAAAATGATGCAACACCACTTCGACAAGCTCGATGCCAACCACGACGGTGGCGTGACGCTCGACGAATATCTTGCTGCGGCCGGTGCCCGCTTCGACAAGCTCGATACAAATCACACCGGCAAGCTGACACCGCAGGAAATCGCCGCATCGCCGCGAATGCTGCGCCACGACGAATTTGCCTCACATCGTGAATTGCGCCACCTCGGTGCAGGCGCCAATGGCAGCGTGACCGAAGATCAATACCTGGCCGCAGCGAAGGGGCGCTTCGCCACGCTTGACAGCAACGGCGACGGCTACATCGAAGCCGACGAACTGCCGACGCACCACTGGAAACATGCCCCCTCACAGTCGCCACCGAGCGACTGAAACAGAAAGATGGAACCTCCCCTGGGGCCGCGCAAGCGGCCCTTTTTTCGGGAGCCTGCGATTTACCTCCGTGCCCGCAGCGCTGGCTCACGGTAGAATCGGAGCCTGATGCGTCCGCCACCGCGGACCGTTGCACGGGAATGGCAGGCAATGAAGATTCTGGTGGGCTACAAACGCGTCGTCGACTTCAACGTGCGCATTCAGGTCAAACCGGACGGCTCCGGAGTCGTCACCGAAGGCGTGAAGCTGTCGGCCAATCCGTTCGACGATATCGCGCTCGAAGAAGCGCTGCGCCTGCGCGAGAAAGGCATCGCCAGCGAAGTCATTGTCGCTACCATCGGTCCGGCCGATTGTCAGGCGCATCTGCGCAATGGACTGGCGATGGGCGCCAACCGCGCTATCCATATCGTCACACAGGACGCCATCCAGCCACTGACGGCCGCGCGCGCGCTGCTGAAACTGATCGAGAAGGAACAGCCGCAAATCGTGATCCTCGGCAAACAGGCGATCGACGACGACTGCAACCAGACCGGGCAGATGCTTGCGGCACTGTGGAACCGGCCGCAGGCGACATTTGCCTCAAAAGTGGAAATTGCGAACAACGTGGCAAAAGTCACGCGCGAGGTCGATGCCGGGCTGGAAACGATCGAAGTGGATCTGCCGGCGGTCATCACCACCGATCTGCGCTTGAACGAACCGCGCTTCATCAAACTACCGGACATCATGAAGGCAAAGTCCAAACCGATGGAGACGATCGACTTCGCCAGTCTCGGCGTGGAATCGGGCAATCACATCAAGACGACAAACTACGCACCGCCGCCCAAGCGCAGCAAGGGCGTAATGGTCAAGGACGCTGCCGAACTCGTCGCCGCGTTGAAAACGAAAGGACTGCTGTGATGACCACCAAAATTCTGATCGTCGCCGAACACCTGAACGGCAAACTCAACTCCAGCACCGCGCGTTGCGTTACCTGTGCGCGCGATTTGAAACCCGACGCCATCGACGTGCTGGTACTGGCCGATGCGCCCGATGCCATCGCCGCAGCAGCCGCGAAAATCGGCGGCGTGACCAAGGTGCTCAGCGTGACGAACCCGGCCAATGCGCATCCGCTGGCCGCTGTGTATGCGCCGCAGATCGCTGCAGCGGCGAAAACCGGCTATACGCATGTATTTGCGCCATCGACCACGTTCGGAAAGGACGTCGCTCCGCGCGTAGCCGCGTTGCTTGGCGTGGCGCAGGTGTCCGACATCATGAAGGCGATCGACGCGCACACGTTCGAGCGCCCCATCTATGCCGGCAATGCCATCGTCACCGTGCAGGCGCCGGGGGACCAAACGCTGGTCGCGACCGTGCGCACCGCATCGTATGCCGCTGCGGCGGATGGTGCGAATGCGGCACCGGTCGAAGCGCTGAATCTTGCCGTCGAACTGCCCTCGCACACGCGCTTCGTCGAACTCGCGCAAGGCAAGAGCGATCGCCCTGATCTGCAAAGCGCCAGCCGTGTGGTCTCCGGCGGCCGCGGCGTCGGCTCGAAGGAAAACTTCGCGATCATCTTCAAACTTGCCGACAAGCTAGGCGCAGCAGTTGGCGCTTCGCGTGCCGCCGTGGACGCCGGCTATGTGCCGAGCGATCTGCAGGTCGGCCAGACCGGCACGATCATCGCACCGGAACTGTACATGGCCATCGGCATCTCCGGCGCAATCCAGCATCTGACCGGAATCAAGGACGCCGGCACCATCGTCGCCATCAACAAGGATGCCGAGGCGCCGATCTTCGAGGTCGCCGACCTCGGCCTGGTCGGGGATTTGTTCAAGATTATTCCGGAGTTGGAGCAGGCACTGGGTGCCTGATGCGGGCAATGAGCGTGAACCGCACAATGCAGAGCGTACAGCCTGGGCGACGCCTGTTTGCCATCGCCTGCGTCGGTCTGTATCTGCTTGGGGTGGGCATGGCACACAGCGTCGATCTCATCGGCAACGGCAGGAGCGATGTGCTTTGGCGGCTGCCGGCCGGCAATCCGCTGATCTGGGAAATGTCCGGCCTGTCGCAGCAAGCGCAATTGAATGTTCCCGTCGCGCTTGATGCCGGATCGGCAATCGCCGGAGCCGGAAAATTCTTCGGTAAGGATACCCCCGCTGCGATCGTCTGGATCAATTCCAGCGATCAACTCTCGCTCTGGCAAATCGGTAACGGCGGCGATTTGCAACAGGCTTGTACGGTTGCTGGCGGCATCGATCCGAATCTGGATTTTCTCGGCATCGGTGACATCAACGGCGACGGCACCGACGATGTGGTGTGGCGCAACTCGGTTGACAACAGCGTCGTCGCATTTCTCATGGATGGCTGCAATGCGCCGCAAACGCTCACATTGCCGGATACCGCCGATCCGGCGTGGACGTTCGCCGGGGTCGGCGACGTGAACGGCGATGGTACTGCGGATTTGCTTTGGCTGGACGACCAATCGAACACACTGGTCGAGTGGTTGACTGGTGCCGGTGGCACGATTACTCAGCACAATCTGGACGAAGGCGGCCAATCCGGCTGGCAAGTCGCTGCAGTCGCCGATTTCGATGACAATGGCCAGGCGGATATCCTTTGGCGTGATCCGGCCAGCAACAATCTGACGCTGTGGCTGATGAACGGCGCGAGCGCATCAGTCCACGCTGTCACGGCATCGTCCTCAAGCACTTTCGCAGCCAGCGATGACATCTTCAATAACGGTTTCGACACCGGCTCGCGCAGTGCGCCGACGTTGAGCGCCGACTGGACCATTCTCGGCGCCACCGACTTCAACGGCGACGGCGATGCCGACATCCTGCTGGCCGACACGCAAGGCAACACGGCGATCTGGCAGATGCAGGGCGCGACAGTGCAGGTCAGTGGATTGTTTCCACCCACGTCGCCGGATATGCCGTTGACTGGGCTCACCGGCTGGCGTCTGCCACTGGATCGCCCGACCATCACCAAGGTCGATGGCCAAGTCACGGTTGACTGGAGCGCGCTGCCCGGATCGGTGAACTACACCGTGTACCGCTCGGCGACGAACGATCCAGCCAATACCGGCAGCGTGGTGTCCAGCGCGCCGCCGCCGTTTTCTTTCGCATGCCCGGTTACGGGTTGCCCCGGTAGCGATCGCTACTTCGCGGTAAGTGCCGCCTATCACGGCATCGAACTGCCGCCGAGCAAGGAAGCCTACGTCGTCGAATTTACCCCGGTCGTTTTGCCGTATTGGGGCGCAATGGCCGTTACGAATCTTGATGATGATGGATGCACGGATATTCTCGGTGCGCTGGGAGATTGTCACGGTGGCTTCACACTGGAGAGCGAAAGCAGCATCGGCTTGGGCGCGCTGCGCGCCAGCGGCCGCGTCTATCGCGACGTTCGCTTCGCCGATTTCAACGGTGACGGCATCCTTGATGCTATTGCCAATGTTTATTCTTGCGACGTCCCCGAATGTGGCGCCAATGACACCACCTCGCGCATCCAGCTCTATTTCGGCAATGGCGATGGTACATTCACCGAAGACTCCGCATTCGATGCGTTAAATGTCCCTGGCGGAGGTTTCGGCGAAACGATCGTTGTTGCGGATTTCAACAACGACGGTTACCTGGATGTTTTTCTTCCCAAGTACACCGCATACGACAGCAGTGAACATAATTTCCTGCTGATCAACGACGGCAGTGGCAACTTTACCGACGTATCCGATACGGCGGGGGTGGCAATGCGCGACGTGCCACTCTGCGGACGGCCCGAAGGCGCGCAAGCGATCGATCTCAACAGTGATGGCCGGATCGATCTTTACGCCGGCAGTCACTTGTTCATCAATGAAGGCAATAATTCGCAGGACATTCCGCTATTCCAGAACATGGGGCCGACAATAGCCCAGAACTGCAGCGTCGTCATGCAATCGCCATGGGGGCTGCCAGAGCAATTTGATGAAGGTGCAAAATTCATCGACCTGGACAATTCCGGCCAACTGTCGTTGGCACTGAATGCGGTTTATTCCACGCTTTCGACAAGCCCTGGAATCGTAATCTGGACGTTCGACGGAGTCGGTACGTTTACGCAACGGGCGGTCGTACCTCTGATCTTTCTCGACCAATCGTTTGGATTGAATGCGGCAGATCTTGCTGGAAGCGGACGATCCGATCTGATTGTCGCCGGCGGCTGTGATTCGAGTGACCCGATTTACGGCGACGCACAATGTTACCTATGGGGCAAACCACACGCGCTGCCACAGTTTTTGTCAAACGATGGAGGTCAATTCACTGTCTCCGATTTCTATGACGACGGCCTGTTGCCGACGCAGCGCGGATGGGACGATCTGCAGACATTCGCCGATTTCGACAACAGTGGAACTATCGACTGGGTAAGCCGCTTCGGCGACACGCGTACGAATGACGATGGATATCTGGACATCCTGATGAGCCGCGCGTCGAGTCTGGATACGATCGTCGTAACCATCCTCGGCAACAACGGCGAGCATAATCAACAGGGCCGTGT
>JBOHYL010000168.1:0-14939 GCA_050737915.1 Rudaea sp. | reverse complement strand
GGCAAGATCTAGCCGCTAGCCTTTCGCGAGTACCGCAAGCACCGGCGCGGCTTGCGCCTCGCGTCCGAGCGCGTGCCCTACACGCGCCAAGCGCTCGCGCAAATCTTCCGCGGTGTCGGCACACAATGTCGCATGGCCCACCTTGCGGCCTGCACGCGGCGCCTTGCCGTAGTCGTGCCAGTGCGCGCGCGGCTCGGACAAGACGGGCGTTGGGTCCGGCAGTTTGCCGATGAAATTCAGCATGACGCTGGTGCCCAACGCCTGCGTATCGCCGAGCGGCAAGCCGAGCACGGCACGCACGTGGTTCTCGAATTGGCTGCACGCGGCGCCTTCGATGGTCCAATGCCCGGAGTTGTGCACGCGTGGCGCCATCTCGTTGCCGAGCAAGCGGCCGTCCTTGACGAAAAGTTCGAGCGCGAACACGCCGACGTAATCCAGGTGCTCGGCGATGGCACGCGCGTGGCGGGCCGCGGCATCGGTCAGCATCGCGGATTCGGGCGCCGGGGCGAAACTGGCCGAGAGGATGCCGTCGGCATGCCAATTCTGCACGAGTGGATAAGTGGAAAATGCTCCATCGTTGCCGCGTACCGCGATGACGGATACTTCGCGGTCGAACGGCACCCAGGCTTCCAGGATCGACGGCGCCGCCGCGACCGCCTCCCAGGCGGCATCGATGTCGGCTTCGTTGCGCAGGCGGAACTGGCCCTTGCCATCGTAGCCCAGGCGGCGTGTTTTCAGGATTGCCGGAAAGCCGAGTGCGCGCGTCGCACGTTCCAGGTCGGCGCGGCTGTCGACGGTGGCGAAATCGGCGGTCGCCAGGCCGAGGTCGCGGAACATGGATTTTTCCGCGAGACGATCCTGGGCCAGGGCGAGTGCGCGCGGATTCGGCGATAGGCGCACGCGTTCGGCGAGCCAATCAGCGGTTTCGGCCGGCACGTTTTCGAAATCGAAGGTGGCGACATCGATGCGCGCGGCGAATTGCTCCAGCGCCGCGAAATCGCGCCAGTCGGCCACCAGCAGCGGCGCGACCTGGCCGGCGCAGGCGTCGGCGACGCTGTCCACGGCGAGGAAGCGCACGCCCAGCGGTGCGCCGGCCAGGGCGAGCATCCGCGCGAGCTGGCCACCGCCGAGGATGCCGATCGTGTTCATCGTCGAATCGTCACAGGCGCGGATCGGAATTCTGCAGGACCTGCGCAGTCTGCGTGGCGCGGAACTCGTCCAGACGCTGCGCGATGCCGGCATCGTCGGCGGCGAGCAGCGCGGCGGCGAACAGCGCCGCGTTCGTCGCGCCTGCCTTGCCGATCGCGAACGTGGCTACGGGGATTCCGGCCGGCATCTGCACGATCGAGAGCAGCGAATCCATGCCGTTGAGCGCTTGCGATTGCACCGGTACGCCGAGTACCGGAACGCGGGTTTTCGCCGCCAGCATTCCGGGCAGGTGCGCGGCGCCGCCGGCGCCGGCGATGATCGCGCGCAGGCCGCGCGCCTGCGCCTGGCTGGCGTAGTCGAACAGCAGGTCCGGCGTGCGGTGCGCGGACACGACGCGCACCTCGTGCGCGACGCCGAGGCGGTCGAGCGTGTCCGCGGCGTGTTGCAGCGTGTCCCAGTCCGAACGCGAACCCATCACCACGCCGATGCGCGGATGCTGCGCTTTGCCGGTGTTCATGGTCTGTGCCCCGCAAAACGGCTATTCTAAGGACTAACCGCGCATAGCGATACTTTCGGGAAAGTTCGACGAGATGGATAAGCGATTGCTCGACATCCTGTGCTGTCCGGCGACGAAGCAGCCGCTGCGGCCGTTGACACGTGCCGAACTCGATGCGCTAAACCGCGCCATCGCCGGCGGCAGCGCGCGCACGACGACGCAGGCGACAGTGGATGCGGCGCTCGCGGCGGGATTGATCACGGTCGACGGCAAGCGCGTCTACCGCATCGACGACGACATCCCGGTGATGCTGGCGGACGAGGCGATCGTGGTGTCGCAACTGGACGGATTTCCCGAGCGCTGAATGCGTTCGTCGGCGCAACGCTGCGCCCGGCGGATACGTCTTCATAACGTGAGCTGCTTCACAATTTCGCGCATGGCCGAATTTATGCTTGAACGAGTGGGGAACAGGCACAGCGGGCGGCGGCGCCCGGCGGAATCCGCGCGATGAACAAACCTGACGACACCAGCAAGATCGTCGATTTACAACAGCGTCAAACGACGCAGGCATCCGGCGGCGACCGCCTCGGCGATCTGTTGCGGGCGGTGCGCGCGACTGCGATCAAGCGTTTGCATGGTCTCGTCGCGACCCTGTTCGAGAACATCGACGATGCCTTGTTCGACCTGGCCGAAAAAGCCGAGAACAATGCGATCCAGACCCAATACTTCGATGGCATGCGCGAGGTGCGCAAGAAGCGCCAACTGGTCGAACGCGTCTACCAGGAGCAGCTTGGGCGCATCTTCAACGACTTCGCCAACGGCAAGTTGCAGGCGAACAAGCCCGACCCGACCAAGGCCGAAGGCGACGGCCTGTCGCTGGTCGAGGACAGCGAACTGGAAGAATCCCTTGCCATCGCCAGCGCGGTGGCGAAGAACGAAAGCCGGCTGGCGCGGCCGCTGTATGCGATGAACCAGCGGTTGTCCGTGTTGCGCGGCGGAACCAAGGTCGAGGATGCGACCAATCCGATCGGGCCGGCGCAGTTGTGCCAGGGGTTCCGCATCGCCATGCGCGAACTGGAACTCAATCTGCAGACGCAATTGATCGTCTACAAGCTGTTCGACCGTTACGTGCTCGCCGGACTAGATCCGCTTTACGAAGAAATCGATGCGCAACTGATCCAGGCTGGCGTGTTGCCGCAGATCCGCCACGTCGTCGGTGGCGGCCCCCGCGGTCCGCGCCCGGCCGGCGCGCCGTTGCCGCCAGGCGCACCGCCGCCGGCGGACGGAGGTGGCGTTGCCGAAGCGGGTCAGACCGCTTATCCGGTCCAGTACGACGCGGCTGCCGCACAGCTTCAGGTCGAGTTGTACAACACGGTGCGTGGACTGTTGGCCAACCGTCGTGCCGCACAGCCGCAAGGCGAGGGCAGCGCAGATTTCGCGCCAGGCATGGCCGTGCCGTACATCGCGCCGACCGATCTGCTGTCCGCGCTGACCTTGCTGCAGAACCAGACCTGGGCCGCGCAAAGCAGTGCGTCTTCGGCGGCCGACGCGGCGCAGGCTGTGCAGCAGATCAAGCAGGCCCTGCTCGATCAGGCCGGCAAGCTGCACGGCAACGACAAGGCGCACGTCGCCAGCGCCGACGAGGACACCATCGATCTCGTCGGCATGTTGTTCGAATACATCCTGCAGGATCGCAACCTGCCGGCGCAGATGCAGGCCCTGCTCGGGCGCTTGCAGATTCCCTTCCTCAAGGCCGCGATCCTCGACAAACACCTGTTCGCGCAGAAATCGCATCCGGCGCGGCAACTGCTCGACGCCATGGCGCAGGCCTGCATGGGCTGGTCCGAGGAGTCGGACAAGGACCATCGCCTTTACGACAAGGTCAAGCAGACGGTGGAAATCCTGCTCAAGGATTTCGACGACGACCTGGGCATCTTCGAGAAGGAACGTCTCGATTTCGAGACGTTCCTCGATTCCAATCGCAAGCGTTCGGACCTGGCCGAGCAACGCGCCGCCGAAGCTACGCGCGGTCGCGAAAAACTCCATTCGGCGCGGCGTATCTCGGCGCGCGAGATCCTGCAGCGCGTCGAAGGCAAGGAAATGCCCGAGATCGTGCGCACCGTGCTGACCCGGCCGTGGGCGAACTACCTGGTACTGACGCTGTTGCGCCAGGGCGAGGATTCCAACGAATGGCGCCAGGCGCTGCGCTTCGCCGACGAATTCGTCTGGAGCGCACAGCCCAAATCCAGCGATGCCGAACGCATGCGTTTGAAGGGCATCCTGCCGGCGCTGGAAAAATCCCTGCGTCACGGCTTGGCGACGGTCGCGTACCACGAGAACGACGTCAAGCAGTTGATGCACGAACTCAACGCGTTCTACACGAACCTGCTCAACGGCGATACGCCGGCTGCCGCTGTAGTCGCGACGGTCGAAGATGAGGCGGCGCCGGGATTCGAGATCGTCGGCACCGCGACCGCAACGGCGGCAGCGATCGACAGTCCGGTCGAGGAAGAAATCGTCCTGCGCGCTGAGGCTGCGGCAGCGCCTCCGGAATTGGGCGAAGAGGACGAGAGCCTGCGCCAGGTCAAGGCGATGAAAGTCGGCACCTGGGTCGAATTCACCGCTGTGGACGGAACCACCAAGGAACGTGCGAAATTGTCGTGGATCAGTCCGATCAGCTCCAAATACCTGTTCGTGAACCGCAAGGGCCTGAAGGTGGCGGACAAGACCGTACAGGCGCTGGCCATCGAAATCCGCCGCGGCGACGCGGCGATCCTGGAAGAAGTGCCCTTGTTCGACCGTGCCCTCGACGCGATCGTCGAACGCCTGAAGGCAGCGCACGCCAAGCCGGAAACTTCCGCTGGCTGAGATGACGCGCGAGACGATGCCGCGGCCGCCGGATTCCGCGACGGTGCTCGCCGATGTGCGCCGCGCGCTGGCCGAGGATTTCGGCAGCGGCGACGTCACCGCCGATCTGTTGCCGCCGCAAGTGCAGGCGCATGCCCGCGTGATCGCGCGCGAAGCGGCCGTGGTGTGCGGACGGCCGTGGTTCGATGCGTGCTTCCGCGAGCGCGATGCGCAAATCGTGATCGATTGGCGCGTGGCCGAAGGCGCGCGCATCGAGGCCGAGACCAGCGTTTGCGAGCTGCGTGGCAACGCGCGGGCACTGGTCGGAGCGGAACGCTGCGCTCTGAACTTCCTGCAAACCTTGTCGGGCACGGCGAGCATCGCCGCGCAATACGCCGACGCGGTGCGCGGCACGCGCGCGACGATTCTCGACACGCGCAAGACCGTGCCCGGATTGCGCCTTGCGCAAAAGTACGCGGTGCGCTGCGGCGGCGCAGCGAATCACCGCATCGGCCTGTTCGACGCCATCCTGATCAAGGAAAACCACATTGCGGCAGCGGGCTCTCTCGCCGCGGCCGTGCAGGCCGCGCGTGCGCGGCATCCGCATCTGCTGCTTGAAGTGGAAGTCGAAAATTTCGCCGAACTGGACGAGGCGCTCGCGGCCGGGGTCGACCGCATCATGCTCGACGAGTTTTCGCTGGCCGACATCCGCCGCGCCGTCGCGCACGTCGGCGGGCGCGTGCAACTGGAGGTTTCCGGCAGCGTGAGCCTCGAGCGGGTCCGCACGCTGGCGGAGGCGGGCGTCGACTACATTTCAGTCGGCGCCCTGACCAAGCACCTCCGCGCAATCGACTATTCGATGCGCGTCGTGTTGTAGTCGTTATTTCATCTGCGAAGCGGCGAACTCCCAATTCGCCAGATTCCAGAACGCCTCGACATACTTCGGCCGCGCGTTGCGGTAGTCGATGTAATAGGCGTGTTCCCAGACGTCGCAAGTGAGCAGCGGGCGATCGGCGCCGGTGATCGGCGTCGCCGCGTTCGAGGTGCTGACGATGCCGAGCGAGCCATCCGCGCGCTGCACCAGCCAGGCCCAGCCCGAGCCGAACGTGCCGGCGGCGAGCTTGCTGAAATCTTCCTTGAACTGGGCGAAGCCGCCGAACGCCTTCGTGATTGCGTCGGCGAGCTTGCCGGACGGCTCGCCGCCGCCTTTCGGAGCAAGACTGTTCCAGTAGAACGTGTGGTTCCAGATTTGCGCGGCGTTGTTGAACATGCCGCCTTGCGCCTTCTTGACGATGGATACGAGATCCATGGCCTCGAATTCGGTGCCCTTGATCAGGTTGTTGAGGTTGGTCACGTAGGCCTGGTGGTGCTTGCCGTAGTGATAGTCGATGGTTTCGGCCGAGATGTGCGGTGCCAGCGCGTCGCGCGCGTAGGGCAGGGCGGGAAGTTCGATGGCCATGGCGTTCTCCTTTGATTGAACCGACCATCAAGTATACGCGCCGCACTGCTACAATGTGCGGCATAGGCGCGGATGTCCCGCGCAGTCTGCCGTGACCCATGGACACCATCGAACGCATCAAGCAAACCGTGCAATCCAGTCCCATCGTGCTCTTCATGAAAGGCACGCCGCAATTCCCGATGTGCGGGTTTTCCAGCCGCACCGCGCAGGCGCTCAAGGCGGTCGGCGCGGAGTACGCCTCGGTGAACGTGCTCGAAGATCCCGAAGTGCGCGCGAACCTGCCGCACTATTCGAACTGGCCGACGTTTCCGCAGTTGTTCATCAACGGCGAACTGATCGGTGGCTGCGACATCACGCTCGAGCTGTACGAAAGCGGCGAGCTCGAGCGCATGGTCAAGGAAGCGAAAAAGGCCTGACCTGCGCATGTCCGCATCGACCGGCGCGCGCCTGCCGCCGAATTGGCGGGCGTCGTCCGACTATTTGCGCGAGCGCGTCGTACTCGTTGCCGGTGCGGCCGGCGGCTTGGGCCGTGCCAGTGCGCTCGCCTGCGCGCGGGCGGGCGCAAGCGTGGTCCTGCTCGGCCGGCGCATTGCGCGACTGGAGAAGGTCTACGACGAAATCACGGCGCTGAAAGCCGCGCAGCCTGCGCTGTATCCGCTGGATCTCGCTGGCGCCACGCCGCGCGACTACGCGGATTTGGCGGCCACGATCGAACGCGAATTCGGCCGCCTCGACGGCATCGTCCACGCGGCCGCGCATTTCGAAGGTTTGCAGCCGGCATCGGATATCGAAGCCGACAACTGGCTGCGCGGGATGCACGTCAACGTGTCCGCGCCGTTCTTGCTTACCCAAGCCTGTCTGCCATTGTTGCGCGAAGCGAAGCAGGCGAGTGTCGTGTTCGTGCTCGACGATCCTGAGCGCATGGGCCGCGCCTACTGGGGCGCTTATGGCGTGGCCAAGCAGGCGCTAGCCGGGTTGGTTGCGATTCTGCGCGATGAGTGGGAATCGACTCGCGTGCGCGCGCATGCGCTGCTGCCCGCGCCAATGCGCACGCGCCTGCGTGGAACGGCATATTTCGGCGAGGACGCACTCGAGGTGCCCTTGCCTGATGCTGCCGCGAACGCGGTGGTTTATCTGCTCGGCGATGATGGCGCGGCCGTGCAGGCGACCCTGGATTTGCGGTGATCGCGTTGTGATATAAAACGCGTCATCGGTTTCGAGGGGGCGCGCCGTGGAACACAGTTTGAGCACGCTGTCGGCGGGCGTCCTGCTGTTTCTGATCCTGGATCCGCTCGGCAATATCCCGCTGTTCCTGAGCCTGCTCAAGAGCGTGGCGCCGGAGCGCCGCCGCCGCGTGCTGGTGCGGGAATTGTTGATCGCGCTGGCAGTGCTGTTCGCGTTTCTACTTGGCGGAGGCTACGTGCTGGCGGCGCTGCAATTGCGGCCGGAGTCGGTCAGCATCGCCGGCGGTATCGTGCTGTTCCTGATCGCCGTGAAGATGATTTTTCCACCGCGCGAGGGCGGGATTTTCGGCGGCACGCCGGGAACCGAGCCGTTCATCGTGCCGATGGCGATTCCCGGCGTTGCCGGACCGTCGGCGATGGCGGCGCTACTGCTGTTGACCAACTCGCACCCGGGCCGCACCGCCGACTGGAGCATCGCACTGTTCTGTGCGTGGCTGGCTACCGCCTTGATTCTGTTGTCCTCGACGTATCTGTTCCGCTGGCTCGGCGCCAGCGTGCTCACCGCACTGGAGCGCCTGACCGGAATGCTGCTGGTGGCGTTGTCGGTGCAGATGTTTCTCGACGGCGTCGTGGTGTATCTGGGCCGCCACTGAGCACGGTCATCCGATTGCCACGGGGGTGCAAAACAATTCGCACGACTGGGCGGTGCAAGATGCTGAGTTTTTGTTAAACTTAGCTTAAGCGATCGTCTGCGATTGCCGGTGGGGCGCGGCGGGTTCGGTTTGCGCCAGGTTCTGAAAATTCAGCAAGGGGGTAATGACGATGAACAAACGACTGGGAATGCAGGTTCTGTTTTGGCTGCTGGCGTCGATGCTGGCGATGTCGAGCGCACTCGCGCAAAACACCTCGGCTGGCTTGTCAGGCCGCGTCACCGATGCATCGGGAAAGCCGGTCGCTGGCGCCACAGTGCGCATCGTGCACGTGCCGTCTAATACGGCCGCGGTCACGACCACCGACGCCAATGGCCGCTATATTGCGCAGGGCTTGCGCGTCGGCGGTCCGTACCACATCGAAGCGCAGGGCAAAGGCATCAAGGAGATCGATGTCGACAACGTCTACCTCGAACTCGGTCAGGTTGCCACGGCCAACCTCGTCGGAGCCGCCGCGGCGGCGACGCAACTCGAAAGCGTGAGCGTTTCCGCCAACGCCTTGGACTCGACCTTCAATTCGGACAACAAGGGCTTGGGTACCAACATCAGCGGCCGCGCACTGGAAACCGCCGTCAGCGGCAACCGCTCGCTGGACGATATCGCCCGCCTCGACCCGCGCATTACCGTCACCGACCAGAACGATGGTTCGATCTCACTGGCCGGCCAGAACAACCGCTACAACAACATCAGCGTCGACGGCCTGTCGGTAACCGATCCCTTCGGCCTGAACTCCAATGGGTTGGGTTTCACCGGTTCGCCGATCTCGCCCGATACCATCGCCGCCTACGAAATCAAGGCCACCGATTACGACACCGCATTCGACTCCGTCGGCGCCAACATCAACGCCGTCACCAAGTCGGGCACCAATGAGTTCCACGGTTCGGTGTACGGCGCATATACCGACGCCAGCAGCATGGTCGGCGACCTCGGCGGCGCCGATTATTCTGGCTTCGACAAAAACCAGACCTGGGGCGCCACGTTCGGCGGCCCGATCATCAAGGACAAGCTGTTCTTCTTCGCCGCCTATGAAGACCAGAAGATCACCGGCATCAAGGGCGTCGGTACCGACGCCGTCAGCCAGGGCGATCTCTCGCAGGCGCAGGTGGATGCAGTCGCCCAGGCGTTCTCATCCATCGGCATCGACCCGGGTACCAATGGCGGCGGTGGCTCTGGCTTGACTCTGGAAGACAAGCGCTCCCTGGCCAAGCTGGACTGGAACATCAGCGACAGTCAGCGCGCCAGCTTCACCTACCAGCGCACCGAGGAGAGCAAACCCACCCCGTATGTTGGGTACGTGAAGCCCACCAGCGTCATCCTGTCGAGCGACTTTTACACGTCCGCCAGCAAGACCAACAATTATTCCTTCCAGTTGTTCAGCGACTGGACCGACACCTTCAGCACCGAGTTCAAGCTTGGCTACCAGAAGTACGACAACACCAATGGCGCGGCCCAGAATCAGCCCGAGGTGTACGCCTGCTTTACCGATGTGGCGTCTGACTGCCCCAACTACGCCGGCAGCATTCCCAGCAGTGTCGACTGGGTCATCGCGGGCGAGGACCGCTACCGCCACGAGAACTCGATCGCCAGCAAGCGCCTCAATGGCACCTTCGCCGGCACCTGGCACCTGGGCGACCATGTCGTCAAGGCCGGTTTCGACTACCTGAGCAACAAGACGGCCGACGTTTTCGGCCAGTTGCTGCATGGTTCATACGGGTTCTACGACAAGAACGGCAATGGCACCCCCGCGGACGAGATCGCTGCCGGCGACTACGGTACGTATGTCGTGAATGTCTTGCCAATCGGCGTGACCTTGGCCGACAGCGCCGGTACCTGGAAGTACACCCAGATCAGCCCGTTCCTGCAGGACACCTGGCAGGCCACGGACCGGTTCTCGCTCATCTACGGCGTGCGCATCGACACGCCGAAAGCCGACCATGCGCCGCCAGTGGCGATCGATCCGGCGACCGGCGTGAGCTACTGGGAGGAGCGCTTCGGCTACGCCCCCAACACCGCGCTTAGCGGCAAGAATTCGGTCGTTGAGCCGCGCGTGGCCTTCAATTACACGTTCGACACCGCACTGCGGATGCAATTGCACGGCGGCGTGGGTCTGTTCCAGAGCCTGCCGCCCACCGTATGGTTGTCCAACCCGTACGTCAACAATGGCGTGGTCGGCGCGAAACAGTTCCGAAGCACCGACCCGACCCAGTATCCGTTCAGCCCCGATCCGTACAATCAGAACAGCCCTGGACCCGTCGCGTCCGGCATCTGCACTGCCTCCGCCAACTGCCAGATCGACACCCTCGATCCGAATTTCAAGCTGCCGACATCGTTGAAGTTCAACTTGGCCTACGACTCCGAATTGCCGTGGTGGGGCCTGGTCGGTTCGGCCGAGTACATGTTCATCAAAGCCCAGGACGCCATCGCCTACATCGCGCCGAACATCGGCGTGCCGAACGGCACCTTGCCGGACGGGCGCAACTCGTATTGGAAGACCGCCGTCACTTCCGGCACCGGCACCAACTTCGGCTCTTACCCGGAGATTTACTACCGTTCCACCGAGCTGACCAATACCAGCCAAGGCATGAGCAATTCGCTGACCCTGGCACTGAGCAAACCGTGGGGAAATGGCTTTAGCGGTACCGTCAGCGCCACCTTCACCCACGCCACCGACGTCAACCCGGGCACCAGTTCGCAGGCCTATTCGAACTTCAACTACAACGCGCGCATCAACCCGAACGAAATCGTTGCGGCGAATTCGCGCTTCAACATTCCGTTGTCGTTCAAGGCCGCGTTGAGCTGGGATCACGCCTTCTTCGGGGACAACAAGACCACCGCCTCAATCTTTTATAACGGACACAGCGGCTTGCCCTACAGCTGGATCTTCGGCAGCGACGTGAATGGCGACTCCTTGTCTACCGATGATCTGGTCTACATCCCGCAGAAGAACGACCCGCTCGTGAGCTACGGCAGCGCGACGCAGGCGCAAATCGATGCTTTCAATGCCTATATCGACGGCAACTCGTACCTGAGCAAGCATCGCGGACAGATTGCCGGCCGCAATGCCTCGAACTCGCCGTGGGTGAACCAGCTCGACCTGGGTCTGCAGCAGGAACTGCCGGGTTTCTTCGGCAAGGACAAGTTCATCGTGCGCATGGACATCTACAACTTCCTGAACCTGCTCAACAAGAAGTGGGGTGACGTCGATAACGCCGGTTTCTTCGGCACGCGCTACTTGGTCTCGTCAGCGTCTGTCGCCAACGGCCAATACGTCTACAACCTGAGCAAGCCGCCGCAGGGCTACACCTTGTACGACAGCTACACCAACCCGGCGCGCGTGGTCTCCCGCTGGCAGCTTCTGCTGACTCTGAAGTATACGTTTTGATCCAAACGCCCCGCGCGAAGGATTTCGCGCGATAGCTGCCCAAATCGGCGTCCGCAAGGGCGCCGATTTTTTTGCGCTAGAATCCACGCATGCACACAAAAACAACGACAGCGAAACTCCCCACAGTCAACGCGCGCATTGCCCCCGTCGCCGGCATGGACGTGCTCTCGCGCAACGAGGTAACACGCCTGCGCGATGCCAGCCAGGGTGGACTCAACGCCTTGCTCCGCCGCTGCGCATTGGCGGTGCTCACTTCCGGGAGCGAAAACGACAATGCGCTCGGCATTTTCGAGAGCTACCCGGATTTCGACATCCAGGTGCTGCAGCAGGATCGCGGCATCAAGCTGGAACTGAAGAACGCGCCGGCCAGCGCCTTTGTTGACGGCAAGATCATCCGCGGCATCCACGAACTGCTGTTCGCAGTGGTGCGCGATATCGTATACGTGGCCACGCAGATTCAGGCCGGGCGCTTCCAACTCGACGATTCGCATGGCATCACCCATGCGGTGTTCGAGATTCTGCGCAATGCGCGCGTACTCAAGCCAAACGTGGAGCCGAATCTGGCCGTGTGCTGGGGTGGTCATTCCATCTCGCGCAGCGAATACGACTACACCAAAAAAGTAGGCTACGAACTCGGCCTGCGGGGTTTCGACATCTGCACCGGCTGTGGCCCAGGTGCGATGAAGGGCCCGATGAAGGGCGCGACCATCGCCCATTCCAAGCAGCGACTGCGCACACGACGCTACATCGGCATCACCGAACCCGGCATCATCGCCGCCGAATCGCCGAACGCGATCGTCAACAATCTGGTGATCCTGCCGGATATCGAAAAGCGCCTCGAGGCATTCGTGCGCGTCGGCCACGGCATCATCGTGTTTCCCGGTGGTGTGGGCACTGCCGAGGAAATCCTGTATCTGCTCGGCATCCTCCTGCACCCGGCCAACGCTGGCATTCCGTTTCCGCTGGTGTTTTCCGGGCCGCGCGAAGCGGCCGCGTATTTCGAGCAGATCGACGCGTTTCTCAAGCTCATCCTGGGCGACGACGTGGCCACGCAGTACCGCATCATCGTCGGCGATCCGGCGGAAACCGCGCGCGCCCTGGCGGCGGGCGTGGAAAAAGTTCGCCTGTACCGCCTCGACAACAAGGATGCGTTCTTCTTCAACTGGGCGTTGACCATTGAGCATGCGTTCCAACAGCCGTTCCGGCCCACGCACGCAAACATGGCGGCGCTGAATCTGCATCGCGACCAGCCACGCCACCTGCTTGCCGCTGACCTGCGCCGCGCGTTTTCCGGAATCGTCGCCGGCAATGTCAAGGAAGAGGGCCTGCGCGAGATCGCGGCCCACGGACCGTTCGAGATTGACGGTGATGTGGACGTCATGCGCGCGCTGGACAAGTTGCTGGCCAGCTTTGTTTCTCAACAGCGCATGAAGTTACCGGGAAAGGCGTACGTGCCGTGTTACAGAGTCAAAACGTAATGCGTGCCGAACATTCCCGTTCGTCCTGGGCGTAGGCACGCAGCGCCGAAGTCGAAGGACACTTGAAATGGCGCGTCGACTTCGCTCGCATTGCGAGCTACGCTCAGCGCGAACGGCTGTGCGTCAGCTCACCCGTAGCGCGCTTGGCGCACGCTGTCACGGTGGTGATTGGTGATTTTTTCCTTGTGCTTCTTGACCTGACGGTCGAGCTTGTCGGAGAGTGAGTCGATCGCCGCGTACAGATCGGTGGCCTGAGCGTCGGCGTGGATGGTCTTGTTGTTCGCACAACGCAGCGTAGCCTCGGCTTTTTGCAGCAGCTTTTCCACGCTCAGGGTAACGGTGACGTCTTGCAGATGTTCGAAATGGCGGACAATGCGCTCCAGCTTGGTACTTGCGTACTCGTGCAGAGCGGGAGTGACGACAACCTGATGACCGCTGACGTTGATCTGCATAACAACCTCCTGAAAAAACGGACATGGAGTAATCCCGCGCGGTGCGGGATATCTTTTCAGACCCACATTGGTTGATTCGGTTCCGGCATGCCTCCTTCAGCCGAGCCGGCTGCGTTCGTTGGACGATGGAATATGCAGCGCCTCGCGGTACTTGGCCACGGTGCGCCGTGCCACTTCGATGCCGCGCCGATTCAGTTCCAGGGTCAGCGTCTGGTCCGACAGCGGTCGCGCCGGGGTTTCCTCGTCGATCAGCTTGCGGATCATTGCCTGGATCGCCGTGGCCGATGCGGCACCGCCATCCACGGTCGACACGCCAGACGAGAAAAAATATTTGAACTCGAATGTGCCACGCGGGGTGTGCAGGTATTTGCGCGTGGTCACACGCGAGACGGTGGATTCGTGCATGCCGATTTCCTCGGCGATATCGCGCAATACGAGCGGGCGCATCGCCTCGGGTCCGAAGTCGAGAAACGCACTTTGCGCGCGCACAATCGCGCCGGCGACCTTGAGTACCGTATCAGCGCGTGTTTCCAGACTCTTGATCAGCCAGCGCGCTTCCTGCAAGTGGCCGCGTAGATAGGCGGCGTCATCGCGCCGTGCACGTGCGATCAGCGCGGCGTATTGCTGGTTGATCGCCAGTTTTGGCTGGCAGTTGGGACTGAGCGACACGTTCCAGCGGCCGTTGTGCTTGACTGCATAGGCGTCGGGTGCGACGTACTCTGCCTGGTCCGGGCTGATTTGCGCACCAGGTTTCGGATCCAGCGCGCGGATCAAAGCGATTGCGGCATCCAGTTCGTCGGCTTCGACATGCAGGTGCCGGCAAAGGCGTGCGCGGTCATTGCGTGCAAGCGCGTCCAGGTGATCACACACCACGGCGAGCGCGATGGCGTGACCGGGAGTCGCCGGATCGCAGGTTTGCAGCTGCACGCACAGGCATTCGCTCAAGTTGCGGCTGGCCACGCCAACCGGATCAAAGCGCTGGATGCGGTGGCGCACCGCTTCGATTTCGTCCAGTTCCACGCGGTGCAACCCGGCCAGATTGGCCTGCAGGGTTTCGTTGTTCTCGTGCAAATAGCCGTCGTCGTCGATAGCTTCGATCACGGTCACGCCAATGGCACGATCGCGCGCCGACAACGGAGTGAGATTGAGTTGCCACAGCAAGTGGTCGCGCAGATCTTCCGGTTCGCTGTCCTGCGCTTCGAATCCCTCGCTATCCTCCGTCCTGGAACTGCCGTAATTGACGCGTTCGAGTTCGAAATCCATCGGCTCGGCGTAATCGGTTTCCTCGCGCTCGGACGCTGCGGCTTCGCCATTGAGCGACGTCTCGGTGCCGGTGTTCAATGCGTCCGCCTCGCCATTGGCCGCGGGCTCCGCGTCGACGCCGTCGGCCAGATCCAGCAAGGGGTTGGATTCAAGCGCCTCGCGCAGCTCCATTTCCAGCTCGACGCTGGACAGTTGCAACAACCGGATCGCCTGCTGCAGCTGCGGGGTCAGCGCAAGTTGTTGGTTCAGGCGGAGCTGTAACGCAGGCTTCACGGTGCATTCCAATGCGGGCGGCGAAACCTGCCCGTAGATGCAGGATAGCGCCGTTGCGGGGCTGTCCGTCAATGCCCGCAAACGCGCTATACTGGGCCGGTTGCCGCGGGCGTGTTCGCGCCCTACATGCGGAATTCCCGGCCCAGATACACTTCGCGCACCTGCTCATTGGCGAGCACGTCGGCGGGGGCGCCCTTGGCGAGCACCGCGCCTTCGCTCATGATGTAGGCGCGATCGCAGATGCCG
>JBOHYL010000167.1:0-7243 GCA_050737915.1 Rudaea sp. | reverse complement strand
AAATCCGGTTTACGGTTATGCCGTAACGTGGGTTCGAATCCCACCCTCTCCGCCAATCGGTTATCGCGCCCAGCGCCCGGGTGGGAATCGAACCCACGAATCAGAAATGAAAGGTTCGACGCATCGGCAGAAAAGCCGATGCGTGCAGCTCAGCTGCCCGCAGGGCGAGGCACAGGATGTGCCGAGTACATCCCACCCTCTCCGCCAATCGTTGCCTTCGCTGGATAGACGACTTGGCCGTTGCGGACCTGCGCACCGCGCGTCAGGCTGGCCGGCACCAGCTTTCCCGGACCCATGATGTGACACACGGGTAAGCCGTGCGCCAGCAAGTGGTCGGCGATGATGCGCCGGTGACAGCGCCACCACACCGCCTCAGAACACATCAGCACACAACGCTGCTCGCGCGCACGCTGCTCCAGTTCCTGCAGGCCATGCGCAAATTCGGCACTGCGCGCATATGCCGCGTAACGGGCGAAACTGGCATTGCTCCAAAAATCTTCGATCGGCACGTCTTGCAGTTCGCACTTGATGCGCCGACCGCACAACGCAGCCAGATGCCAGTAGTCGATATCGTGTGCAGCGAGCGAGACCGCGAATGCGTCGGCGTTGTATTGTGGGAAAGCGCGCGAGCCGGGCAGACGCCGGACGTCGACAACGCAATCGATATCCGCTTCGGCCAAAAGGCCGAGGAAGTCATCCAGCGGTCGCGACGAGTGACCGATGGTGAATACAGGCGTCGATGGGGCCGACATGCGTACAGTGTAGATCGCCTCGCCCGACTGGCCGATGAATCGACTCGGCGCAATCGACAGGTTGTACCAGCTTTGTCAGGCAAAGTGCGTCGGTCCGACCTCGATGTTGGCAGGCTGCATGAAATACTCGTGCAAATATTTCTCACCCTCATCGCACAGCACCGTCACCACGGTTTCAAGCTTGGGGAAATTTTGGCGGATGCGTTTGGCCGCCAGCATATGCGCACCGGAACTTGGCCCGCAGAACAATCCATGCGTGCGCGCCAAGCGCTTCATCTCGTTCAGCGCATCGACACTGGACACCGACAAAACCTCGTTCACCAGGCTGGCATGGCGCGCGAAAATACCCGGAACGAAACCGTCGGAAATGCCCTCGATGGCGTGCGCGGCAATCTCGCCGCACAGGATCGTGCACGACTCGGACGGTTCCATTGCGAACAAGCGCACGCCCGGGTTCACAGCACGCAACGCCTGGCCGACGCCGATCAGAGTGCCACCGGTACCCACGCCCAGAACCAGCGCATCCGGCACCTGCCCGGCGGGCAGTTGAGCGAGAATCTCCGGGCCGAGAATCAGGCGATTTTCGTCCACGTTCCATTCCGACTCGAACTGGCTGGGACAAAAATGACCTGGCTGCCGGCCCAGTTCCTTGGCCCGCTGCAGTGCTTCATTTACGTGGAAATTGCCACAGAAAAGCACCTCTGCGCCAAACGCACGCGAGATCGCCACGCGTTCGCCGGACAGACCTTCTGGCATCACCACCAGCATGCGGTAGCCCTTCACCGCCGCCACCATCGACAACGCGTTGCCGGTGTTGCCGCTGGTCGCTTCGACTATGGTATCGCCCGGCTTGAGCAGGCCTTCGGCTTCTGCCCGCTCGATCATGTATTTGGCGATGCGCGCCTTGATCGAACCGGAGGGATTGAGAAATTCGATTTTCGCGTAGACACCGTCGATCTCCAGCAACGGCGTATCGCCCACGGCGTCGAGGATGCTGTCCGAGATTGTGCTGAAGCGTGTGCCCATGTCAGTCGGGAGTGTGCGTGTACTGCATCGTATCCGGTGCCTGCATTGAATGCACGTACACGTCGCCGCACATAATTACGCGGCTGCCCGATCAGCTCTCGCTACGAGCCTTGCTTTCCACTCGCACCGCGTGCACCGCGCGCGAGCGGTTGCGTGTATACACGTATACCGACGCCGGCGGTACGTTCCACCAGGCGAAGCCGCCACGGCGCACGGATAGTCCCATCTCATCCAGCAAATCGCGCGGTACCGGCGATTTCGGGCCATAGGTGAACTGGATCAGACGGCCATCGGGCTTGAGCACGGAAAATGCCGCGTCGAGGATTTCGGCCTGGGTTCGCTGCGACATCGACAGCAATCCAAGTCCACTGATGATGGCGTCGGCCGGGCCGGCATCGAGAAATCCGTCGCGTTGCGCGATCGCGCGCAGCTCGCGCGCGTCGCCGCATTCCACGCGCACCACCGGAAAGCGCGCGCGCAAATGCTGGTACAGCGCCTCGTTCAACTCGAGCACCAGAAGGTCGCGTGGCGCAATGCCGTGGGCGAGCATGGCACGCGTGAACACGCCGGTGCCGCCACCGAGTTCGATCACGCGCTGTGTGCCGTGAGGCAACTCCGAAATCATCTGCCGCGTGAGCTGGCGCCCGGACGGTGACAACGCAGCGATACCAAGCGGGTTTTTCAACCACTGGCGAAAAAACGTCCACGCCTCCGGCACTTCGGTGGCGGGCACGCGGTCGTCAGGCCGAATCGGCTGGCTCATGGGAATATCCGCTGGGAACGGCCGCTATCCTAGCGCCGCAGCCCCAGCCCCGCCAGCGTTCGCACAAGCAAAGGCCCGCAACGGACGTCGTTGCGGGCCTTGTGTGCGCTGAACTATCGCCGGATCGTTCAGTGCCGATAACGCGGATCGGTGCTGCCACGGTCGTATCCGCGGCGGTTGTTGTCGCGGTCATACCCGCGGCGGTCGTAGCCGCGATCGTACCCGCGATAGTTACCACGCGAATGGTAGCCGTCGCGGTAATACACCGGGTGCGATGAGTAGCCGCGGTATGCCGGACCGTAGGAATAATACGAGTCGTAGTACACCGGCGCTGGCGCGTAATACCCGCCGTAGTAACCACTGTTGTAGTAACCGCCGCCATAACCGCCGTAGTAACCACCACCGATATCGACATAGCCGGAACCATGCCCGCGGTAGCCGCCCCAATAGCCAAGGCTCACGCCCGGCAGATTGATGCCAATGGACAAATGACCGCGTGCGAAGGCGGACGGTGCCAACGCCACGCCTGCGGCCACGACCAAACCCAGAACCAGTGTGCGCAAGCCGTGTTTGCGAATCGTCATGGCCATCTCCCAGCAACCTGTGCGATCGGAATGTCGCAGATGCATCGTGAGTCCGCCGGGCTGAATCGAAACTGAAATACCCGCACGTTGCGCTGATCCGTTCAGTTTGGTTGCGGCGAAACTGAACGGGGCGATTTCAGGCGCAGTTCCCAGGCCCGGTGGATGCGCGGATTGCGCGCAAAATCGAAGGCGATCGTTTCCGGCGAAATCTCGCGGATCGCAAAATCCTCCAGCGCGGCCTCATCCAGCTTGAAACGTCGAAAATTGTTGGAAAACAAAATCAACCCACCCGGCAAAAGACGTTCGCCGCACAGTTTCAGCAGGCGCACGTGATCGCGCTGCACGTCGAAATCCTCGGCGCGTTTGGAGTTGGAGAACGTCGGCGGGTCGACGAAGATCACGTCGAACATCACCGAATGCGTTTGCAGATAACCAAGTGCATCGGCCCACACCAGTCTGTGCTGTGCTTGGTCGAAGCCGTTGAGCGCGAGATTGCGCGCGGCCCAATCCAGATACGTTTGCGACAGGTCTACGCTGACGGTTTCGCTGGCGCCACCAGCGGCCGCGTACGCGCTGACGCTGCCGGTGTAGCAGAACAGATTCAGGAATCGCTTGCCGCGCGTCAGCTCGCGCACATGCACGCGCAGCGGGCGGTGATCGAGAAACAGGCCGGTGTCGAGATAATCGTGCAGGTTGACCAGAAATTTCAGTCCGCCCTCGCCCATTTCGAGAAATTCGCCGCGCTCGTCAAGCTTGCCGTATCTCTCGCCGCCCTTGCCGCGCCGGCGTTGTTTGAGCGCCACGCGTTCACGCGGCACGCCCAGCGCCTCACCCGCTGCGCGCACCAGCTCGCGCCAGCGCGTGCGCGCAAGGTTTTCGTCGATGCTGGCCGGTGCCTGGTATTCCTGAATGTGCAGATGCTCGCCGTAGATGTCGATCGCGGCGGCGTATTCGGGCAAATCCGCGTCGTACACGCGCCAGCATTCCACGCCCTCGCGCGCAGCGATCTTGCGCAGATGCCGGAAATTCTTCTCGATGCGGTTCTTGACCATCTGCGCGCCGGTGGACAACGGTTTCGGCTCGGCGCGCGGCGCATCCTGCGGCCGCAAATCGAAATTCAGCAGCACACATTCGAGCGCGCCGTTGTAGAGCTTGTAGTGCTTCTCCGCACGCAGACCGATGGCGCGACCCAGACGTTCGTCTGAAGTGATGATGCTCGCGCGCCAACCGGGAAACTCCGTTTTCAGTTTTTCGCCAAGCAGGCGGTACAGCGCGGTGATGTTTTCATCACCACCCATGCGTTCGCCGTAGGGCGGATTGCAGATGACGAGTCCCGGCGCGGCGAGTTCGTGCGGCCGATGCAGATGTTCCAGCGACTGGCGGCCCAGATGCACGAACCCGGACAGCAATGCCTGCTGCGCGTTGCGCTTGGCTTCGTTGAGCACGGTCGGATCGTGATCAAAGCCGAAAAAGACCGGCTTGAGCGATTGCAACCCGACGCTCGCGCGCACCTGCGCGTCGTCGTGCACTGCTTTCCAAAGTGCTGCGTCGAACCCGCGCCAACCGGAAAATCCCCAGCATTCACGGCGAAGACCCGGCGCGACATCAGCTGCCATCAGCATCGCCTCGATCAACAAGGTGCCTGAGCCACACAGCGGATCGACCAGACCGCCGCCAGCCGCATGAATCGCCGGCCAACCTGCTCGCAGCAACATCGCCGCGGCAAGGTTTTCCTTCAGTGGCGCGCGACCCGTTCCCTGGCGATAGCCGCGCTGGTGCAAGGCTGCGCCGGCAAGATCGACGCTGACGATGGCGCGTCCCCTGCGCAACACCAGGTTTACCCGCAGCGCTGGTTGCTGCGTGTCTACATCGGGACGCTGCCCGGTTTTCTCGCGAAACTGATCGACAATGGCGTCCTTGATCCGCAACGCTGCGAATTGAGTGTTGGTAATGCCTGAGGTGCTGCCAACCGCATCCACCGCGAAGGTCGCATCGGCTATCAGATGTGCGTTCCAGTCGATTGCCAGCGCGCCGGCGTACAGTGCATCGCCATCGGCCGCGGCAAATTCGGCGATGGGCATGAGCACGCGGCTGGCGAGACGCGACCACAGACAGGCGCGAAAGCCAGTATCAAGTTCACCGCCAAAATGCACACCGGCCAGAGCCTCGTGCACATCCGTCGCGCCAAGCGTCTTCAGCTCGTCGACCAGCAGATATTCCAGACCCTTCGGGCAAGTGGCGAAGAAATCCATCAGACGTATTGCCCGAGAAACTGACGAAACTGCTGCGCGACGAAATCCACGTGGGCACTGAGCCGATGATCGTCATGCACCAGCGTGATCGCATCGCCTCTCTCGCGCGCGAACGCGATCGCGTCATCGACGGGACACAACTCATCATCCCAGCCGTGCACGAGTGCGGTCGGCACACGCGCCGCAGCGAAGCGCCGCGCATAACCGGGAATCGCTATCGGCAACGCCATCAGAAACAGGCCGACGCAGTTCACCTGCAGCGACGCAAAACCCGAAATGAACGCACCCATGCTCGACCCGGCCAAAATCACCGGGGCATCCTTCGGTGCATGTTCAACCAGTCGCGCGATGCGCGCGTCGATGCGGCCGACGTCGCGCGAGGTATCCAGATCGCGGTAGTCCGGACGCACGCTGTGGAACCCGGCGGCTTCCGCGATTTTCGCCAACGCGCTGACCTTGGTAGCGTCCGGGCTGCTGTCAAGACCATGGGAGAGAACAAGAAAGGGCTTCATCATCGAATTATGGCATGCGAAACTGCGCACATGCCGATCGCCTCGCCACCACCATTGCCCATCCACGACTGGCCGCTACCCTACGAATCGCAGCTGGAAAAGCGCCCGCTATCGGCAATCGATCTGGTTGTGATCCACTGCACCGAATTGCCTGACATGAAAACCGCGCGCGAATTCGGCGAGCGCATTCGTTACGAAAAATCGCAGACCGGCAACAGCGGTCATTACTACATCGACACCGACGGCACGATTTACCGCTTCGTTGCCGACGACCGCGTGGCCAACCACACCTATGGCTACAACCCGCGTTCGATCGGCATCGAGTTGTCCAATATCGGCCGCTACCCGGACTGGGGCGACAGCCACCACCAGAGCTGGACGACGCCGTACACGAAGGCGCAAATCGATTCGCTGCTCTCGCTGCTACGGCACTTACGCCACGAATTGCCTAACCTGAAATACATCGCCGGCCACGAGGATCTCGACAAACGCCTTGAACCGGCCAAGGACGATCCTTCGATGCTGTTGCGTCGACGGCAAGATCCGGGGCCGCTGTTTCCGTGGAACGACATCGTGCCGGCGAGTGGGCTGGAGCGACTGGAACAGCCAAACTGATCGCAACGCTCCGTTATACTTTGCGCGAATCTGCGGAGACATGCTGTGTCCAACCCCATCGTCGGCGAACTGATCGACCTGCTGCAACTCGAACGCCTCGAGGAAAACCTGTTTCGCGGCCAGAGCCGCGACATCGGCACGCGCTATGTATTCGGCGGTCAGGTTCTCGGTCAGGCGTTGGCGGCGGCGCAGCGCACGGTGGATCCGGAGCGTGCGGTGCATTCGCTGCATGCTTATTTTCTGCGCGCCGGCGATATCGAGGCGCCGATTGTGTACGACGTGGATCGTGCCCGCGACGGCAAGAGTTTCTCGGTGCGCCGCATCGTTGCGATCCAGCACGGTCAGCCGATTCTCCATTGCGCTGCCTCGTTCCAGATTGCCGAAACCGGCGTCGAACACCAATTGAGCATGCCCGACGTGCCGCCGCCGGAGGATTTGCAGCCAGCCGATGCCGTTGCGCCGGACGAACTGGCCAAGCTGCCGGTCAAGCTGCAACGCTGGCTGGCGCGCAAGGGGCCGTTCGAGTTTCGTCATGTCTATCCGCGCAACGAGCTCAAACCCGCCAAGCGACCACCATACCAACAGGTCTGGTTTCGCCTGGCCGGGCGCGCACCGGACGATCCGGCCCTGCACCGCGCGCTGCTTGCCTATGCATCGGACTTCCACCTGATCGGCACCGCCACGCTGCCGCACGGCATCTCGTACTTGCAGCACAATGTGCAGATGGCGAGCCTGGATC
>JBOHYL010000166.1:0-49252 GCA_050737915.1 Rudaea sp. | reverse complement strand
TGACACCCTGACGATCGGGAGTATCAAAATGCTGATTCTGACCCGCCGGGTAGGCGAAACGCTGATGATCGGCGAGCAGGTGACCGTCACCGTGCTTGGCGTGAAGGGCAATCAGGTGCGCATCGGCATCAATGCGCCCAAGGACGTGGCGGTGCATCGCGAGGAAATCTACCAGCGCATCAAGCGCGAACACGACACCGGCGGTGGCGAGACTCCGCCCGCCGCGGAAAGTTGAGCTTTACCGCGGGCAGTCGAGCCGTTATCCTTCGCGGCCTCGCGTGAATATGCGTGGAAGTGCAAAAAAATCGGAGAGGTGCCCGAGAGGCCGAAGGGGCTCCCCTGCTAAGGGAGTATAGGGTCAAAAGCTCTATCGAGGGTTCGAATCCCTCCCTCTCCGCCATGAAACGCAAACGGCCTCTTGCGAGGCCGTTTGCGTTTCGAGCAGGGCGGGTGGACGAACCCTCTCGGTTCGACTGATTCGCCGGGAGCGAATCAGGACAGCCGGAGGCTGTTCCGAGCGTTAGCGAGGGCAAGTCTCAAGGATGAGACGAGCAATCCCGACCGTTGACGCAAATTCCATATCACACGATAATTAAAGGTTCTACGCGCCCGTAGCTCAGTTGGATAGAGTACCAGGCTACGAACTTGGTGGTCGGGAGTTCGAATCTCTCCGGGCGCGCCATATTGGCGAAGGGCGCTGCGGCACCCTTCGATTTTTGCGAGGTGACACTCGGTTTGGGGGCCGTTGCTCGAATGATCGGGGTATAGCTCAGCCTGGTAGAGCGCCAGCTTTGGGAGCTGGATGTCGAGAGTTCGAATCCCTCTACCCCGACCAACTGTCTTTGAGAGCGGTGCGATAAGATTTACCGGTTGCGCCCGTAGCTCAACCGGATAGAGCATCGGCCTTCTAAGCCGGCGGTTGCAGGTTCGAATCCTGTCGGGCGCGCCATCATGAAAATGGTATGGGATAATTTCGGTTGTGGTGGGCGTAGCTCAGTTGGTTAGAGTACCGGATTGTGATTCCGGTTGTCGTGGGTTCGAATCCCATCGTCCACCCCAGTTTGAGGAGGCGGGTAACCGCATTGCACAGGATGTGCAAATGCAGACGCGTAAAGCGCGGCTGTGCAAACGTGGCGCGGCTTTGCCGCGACCGTTTGCTTGCAAGTCGCGGCAGGATGCCCGATCTTGCGCATAAAGATGGGCCGTTAGCTCAGTTGGTAGAGCAGGAGACTCTTA
The DNA here is from genome assembly GCA_050737915.1 of Rudaea sp. GTDB lineage: Bacteria > Pseudomonadota > Gammaproteobacteria > Xanthomonadales > Rhodanobacteraceae > Rudaea. The sequence continues at coordinate 48,016 of JBOHYL010000166.1, read as the reverse complement.
ATCTCTTGGTCCTAGGTTCGAGTCCTAGACGGCCCACCATTTTTTCCTGCTCGCGTGGCGTGCCGGAATCCGCTATTTTCCGATTCGGCTAGCGCGAAAGTGGCGGAACTGGTAGACGCACTGGATTTAGGTTCCAGCGGGGCAACCCGTGCGGGTTCGAGTCCCGCCTTTCGCACCACGGCAATACGGTTTCGAGGAAAGCAGCATGCAAGTTTCGGTTGAAAACGTAGGCAAACTTGAGCGCAAACTGGTTGTGCGCATCCCGGCGGATGCCTACGAGTCCCAGGTCCGCTCGCGCATCGCCGATGCCGGCCGCAATGTTCGCCTGAAGGGTTTCCGTCCCGGCAAGGTGCCGGTCAAGGTGATCGAACAGCGTTTCGGCGCGCAGATCCGCGGCGAGGCGATGTCGGAACTAGTGCGCACCAGTTTCCAGCAGGCAGTAAGCGAGCAGAAGCTGCGCCCAGCCGCAACGCCGGCGATTTCCACCAGTGGCGAGCCGGTGGATGGCCAGATCGAATACACCGCTACGTTCGAGGTACTGCCGGAACTGGGCAAGCTCGACGTGACCACGTTGTCGATTTCCAGGCCGGTTGCGGGTGTCGCCGAAAGCGATGTCGATGCGATGATTGCAACCCTGCGCCAGCAACGCCGCGCGTGGACTCCGGTTGAGCGCGCCGCGAAGTCCGGCGACATGGCTTTGTTCGAGTTCGCCGCGCAAGGAGAGGGTTTTGCGCATCCCGCCGAGGGCCGCGAGCGCGTCGGCACCGTGATCGGTTCCGGCGCGATGAGCCAGCAGCTCGAAGATCTGTTGATCGATCACGCCACAGGCGACGAGCTTGACGCCGATGTGACGTTTCCGGCCGATTTTCGCTTCGCGGAGCTGGCTGGCAAGACCGCAAATGCGACGATCAAGCTCATGCGCGTGCAGGAAGCGAAACTTCCCGAGGTGGATGCCACCTTCATCGCCAGCTTCGGCATTGGCGAAGGCAATATGGAGAAATTCCGGGCCGATGTGCGGGCCAACCTGGAGCGCGAGCTCAAGGGCATGCTGTCGGTGCGTCTGAAGAATGAAGTCGTCGAGAAACTCATTGCTACGTATCCGGACATCGAATTGCCGGTGGGCATGGTCGACGCCGAAGCGCGTGCGCTGCACCAGCAGGCACAGAACCAGGCCCAGCAGCAAGGTCAGGTGTTTGCGACCGATGTCTCGGCATATTCCGAAATCGCCCGCCGCCGCGTCTGTGCGGGCGTGCTGATCGGCGAACTGGCGCGCCAGAATGACATCCGCCCGGACAGCCGCCGTGTGGCCGAGATGCTGGCGACTATCGCTTCCACCTACGAGGAACCGGCGCAGGTGGTTGAACTGTACCAACGCGATCCCCAATTGCTGGGTGGTCTGCAGAATCGCGTGATGGAAGACCAGGTGGCCGAATGGGTCGCCGAGCACGCGCAGTCCAGCGAACAGCAATTGAGTTTCAGCGAAGCGATGCGGCAGGCGTGAGACCACCACGCGGCAACCGCGGCCTGGATTCGCGATGTGCAGTGACGGAGTGCAATGATCGACATGAATAACCCAGCCCGCAGCTTGAACCTGGTGCCGATGGTGGTCGAACAGACCCCGCGCGGCGAACGCGCGTACGACATCTATTCGCGCCTGTTGAAGGAGCGCGTGGTGTTCTGCGTCGGTCCGATCGACGATTACACGGCCAACGTGATCGTCGCGCAGTTGCTGTTCCTGGAATCGGAAAACCCGGACAAGGACATCAACCTCTACATCAATTCGCCCGGTGGCGTAGTCAGTGCCGGCTTGGCGATCTACGACACCATGCAGTTCATCAAGCCGGACGTCAGCACGATTTGCATCGGGCAGGCGGCAAGCATGGGATCGCTGCTGCTCGCGTCGGGTGCCAAGGGCAAGCGCTATGCCTTGCCCAATTCGCGCGTGATGATCCACCAGCCGCACGGGGGCGCGCAGGGTCAGGCATCGGATATCGACATCCAGGCGCGCGAAATCCTTGCCCTGCGGCAGCGCACCAACGAAATTCTCGCGCTGCATACCGGCCAGCCGATCGAACAGATCGCCAAGGACACCGACCGCGACAATTTCAAGAGTGCGGCCGAAGCCAAGATCTATGGCTTGGTCGACGAAGTCATTGAACAGCGCCCCGCGGAAACGGTCAAAACGGCCTAGGCACGCCAATTGGCGGGTTTTTCCACTCGCCTGTCAGCAGGAGCCGGGTTGCCGGCCCGCTGTGCTATTCTTTTCACCGCGATGAGTCACGGGGTGTCCGGGTATGAGTGACGACCGGCAAGGCCGTTCGGGCGACAACAGCAAGATTCTGTATTGCTCGTTCTGCGGCAAGAGCCAGCATGAGGTACGCAAGCTCATTGCGGGCCCGAGCGTGTACATCTGCGACGAATGCGTCGAGTTGTGCAACGACATCATCCGCGAGGAACTCGAGGAAAAGAACGCCGGCAAGCGCAGTCACCTGCCCAAGCCGCGCGAGATCATGGACGTGCTTGATCAGTACGTGATCGGGCAGGCGCGGGCCAAGAAAGTGCTCGCGGTGGCGGTCTACAACCACTACAAGCGCCTGGAAGCGCGCCAGCGGCAGGACGAAGTCGAACTGGCCAAATCCAACATCCTGCTGATCGGCCCGACCGGTTCGGGCAAGACCCTTCTGGCCGAAACTTTGGCGCGACTGCTCAACGTGCCGTTCACCATCGCTGATGCGACCACGCTGACCGAGGCCGGTTACGTCGGCGAAGATGTCGAAAATATCATTCAGAAGCTTTTGCAGAAGTGCGACTACGACGTCGAGAAGGCGCAGTCGGGCATTGTTTACATTGACGAGATCGACAAGATTTCGCGCAAGAGCGAAAATCCCTCGATCACGCGCGATGTTTCCGGCGAAGGCGTGCAGCAGGCGCTGCTCAAGCTGATTGAAGGCACCATGGCCAGTGTGCCGCCACAGGGCGGGCGCAAGCATCCACAGCAGGAATTCCTGCAGGTGGACACGAAAAACATCCTGTTCATCTGCGGCGGCGCGTTTTCCGGGCTGGAAAAGGTTATCCAGCAGCGTTCCGAGGCCACTGGCATCGGTTTTGTCGCCGAAGTGCGCAGCAAGAACCAGCTCACCAATGTCGGCAAGGTGCTGGCTGATGTGGAACCGGGCGATCTGGTCAAGTTCGGCCTGATTCCGGAATTCGTCGGTCGACTGCCGGTGGTCGCTACGCTCGAGGAACTAGACGAAGCGGCCCTGATCAAGATCCTGACCGAGCCGAAGAACGCCATTGTCAAGCAGTTCAAGCGCATGTTCGAGCTGGAAGGCGCAGAGCTCGAATTTCGCAACGACGCGCTGGCGGCAGTCGCACGCAAGGCGCTCAAGCGCAAGACCGGCGCGCGCGGCCTGCGCACCATCCTCGAACAGGTGTTGCTTGACAGCATGTACGAGCTGCCTTCGCTCGAACACGTGAGCAAAGTCGTGGTCGACGAGGCCGTGATCAATGGCCAGGCCGAGCCTTATCTGATTTATCGCGGGATGCAGTCGCGCGCGGCATCCGAATAGAGCCGCCTCCGGGCCGGTGCCGGATTCGGTATCATGCGCGGATATGCCGCGCATCCGTTCGCTTTCCGCTGAACTCGTCAACCAGATCGCTGCCGGTGAGGTGGTGGAGCGACCGGTGTCCGTGGTCAAGGAACTGGTCGAAAACAGCCTCGATGCCGGTGCAACGCGGCTGGAGATCGACATCGAGCAGGGCGGTGCGCGCCTGATCCGCGTACGCGACGACGGCGCCGGTATCGCCGCGGATGAGCTCGCACTGGCGTTGGCGCCGCACGCGACCAGCAAGATTTCAACACTGGAAGACCTAGAACGCGTGCGCACGCTGGGGTTTCGCGGTGAGGCGCTGGCCTCGATCGCCTCGGTGGCACGCTTTGCGCTCACCTCGCGTGCCGCAGGCACGGACGCGGCCTGGGGCATTGTCAGGGAGAACGCGAAAATCCAGTCGCCGCGTCCGGCGCAACATCCCACCGGAACCACGATCGAGGTGCGCGACCTGTTCCACAACGTGCCCGCACGGCGCAAATTTTTGCGCGCCGAACGCACTGAATTCGGCCATATCGACGAATGGATCAAGGCAGTTGCCCTGGCGCGGCCGGACGTGGAATTTCGCTTGAGCCACAACACCAAACCGGTCCGTCTGCTGCGTCCGGCGTTGGATGACGCAGCACTGGCGATGCGTATCGGCGACATCCTCGGCGCCGAATTCCCCGCACGCAGCTTGCGCGTGGAGCACGCTGCGGCGGGACTTCGTCTGTCCGGCTGGATCGGCCTGCCCACGGCTTCGCGCAGTCAGGTGGACCAGCAATTTTTTTTCGTCAATGGTCGTCTCGTACGCGACCGCGTCGTCGCTCACGCCGTGCGTCAGGCATACGCCGATGTGTTGTTTCACGGCCGTCATCCGGCCTTTGTGTTGTTTCTGGAGCTGGCGCCGGAAAGCGTGGATGTGAACGTGCATCCGGCCAAATCCGAAGTACGTTTTCGCGAAAGCCGTCTGGTGCACGATTTTCTGTATCGCACGCTCAATGAGGCGCTGGCGGACACGCGTGCGGGCATTGCGCCGGCGAGCACTGTTGCTCAGCAAGCGCCGCAAAGCGGCCACAATGTTGCGTCACCGTGGCGCACGCAGCAGGGGTTGGGTCTGGCGGTACACGAACCGCTGGCCGAGTACGCCGCCTTGTTTGGCGCGTCGTCTGCGCAAACGACGCAGATCCTGCCGACGCCGGATACTGCGTCGGTCGACGTGCCACCGCTGGGATTCGCCCTCGCGCAGCTCGCCGGCATTTACGTGCTGGCCGAAAACGCGCACGGCCTCGTGCTCGTGGACATGCATGCCGCGCACGAGCGCATCACCTACGAAAAACTCAAGACCGCGCGTGCCTGCGATGGCATCCATTCGCAGCCCTTGCTGGTGCCGCTCAACCTGGCGCTGAGCGAACGCGAGGCGGCAGCAGTGCAAGATCACGCCGATGCGCTCGCCGCGCTCGGTTTCGAGCTCGCGCGCAGCGGTCCGCAAAGCGTCATCGTCCGGCGCTATCCGGGTCTGCTCGAAGGCGCGGATGTTGGCGGTCTGGTGCGCGACGTGCTTTCCGATCTGGCCACGCATGGAACGTCGCGCCGGCTGCAGGAAACGCAGAACGAACTACTCTCAACCATGGCTTGTCATGGCTCGATCCGTGCCAATCGACGCTTGACTTTGCCGGAAATGAACGCACTCTTGCGTGAGATGGAAGCGACCGAGCGTTCCGGTCAGTGCAATCATGGTCGCCCGACCTGGGTGCAGTTGCCGATCGCGGAATTGGACCGGATGTTCTTGCGCGGACGGTAAATTGTATACATATACAGGAGTGGACAATGCTGCAATTCATTTTTGCGATAACAGCGACGGTGCTCACTGCCGGCGTCGGACTGAGCGCGGCCGGCGCATCCGGCGATCCCACCTACGTGCAGGAGATCCAGACCTGGCGGGCACAGCGCGTAGAGCGATTACGCACACCGCACGGCTGGCTGAGTCTGGTCGGACTCGATTGGCTCAATGACGGCGCGAACACGGTCGGTTCTGCCAAGGGCAACGACATCGTGCTGGCCAAGGCACCGGCGCATCTGGGCACGATCACGCTGGATCACGGCAAGGCCATGATCGTGCTGGCTGCCAAGTCGGGCGCGAGTATCGACGGCAAGTCTGCATCTAGCGTCACGTTGCTCGACGACGGCCACGAACACCCGACCACGGTTGCATTCGGCACGGTCGGTTTCTATCTCGTCCAGCGCGGTGACAAATATGGCTTGCGCGTAAAGGACAGCGAAGCGACCACGCGCACGCATTTTCTCGGACTGGATTATTTTCCGATCGATCCGGGCTGGCGCATCGAAGCGAAGTGGGAAGCCTACAATCCGCCGCACGACGTGGAAGAACCCAATATCCTTGGCCAGATGGACAAGGTCGTGGTGCCGGGCGCCGCGGTGTTCGAACGCGACGGCAAGACCTATCGCGTGGAGCCGGTGATCGAGACGCCCGGTGACACTGACCTGTTTCTGGTGTTCGGCGACAAGACGAATGGCCACGAAAGTTATGGTGCGGCCCGCTTCGTCTACACCGAGCCGCCCAAAGACGGCAAGGTGATCATCGACTTCAACAAAGCCTACAATCCACCGTGCGCTTTTACGCCGTATGCGACCTGTCCGCTGCCGACCGCGCAGAATCGCCTGAAAACGCGCGTGACCGCCGGCGAGAAGAAGTATCGCGGCACACACGAATAACCCCATCCGCAACAAAACGGAAGCATCATGGGCAAATCAGTTGTCATCTTGGGCGCGCAGTGGGGCGACGAGGGCAAAGGCAAGATCGTGGATCTGCTTACCGAGCGCGTCGGCGCCGTGGCACGCTTCCAGGGCGGCCACAATGCCGGCCATACGCTCGTCATCAAGGGCAAGAAAACGGTACTGCACCTGATTCCTTCGGGCATATTGCGCGCGGGCGTGCTGTGTCTGATCGGCAATGGCGTGGTGCTGTCGCCGGCTGCGTTGCGCGCGGAGATTGAGGAACTGGAAGCCACTGGCGTGGATGTGCGACCGCGCCTGAAGATCAGTCCGGCGACGCCGCTGATCATGCCGTATCACATCGCCCTGGATCAGGCGCGCGAGCGCGCCAGCGGCAAACAGGCAATCGGCACCACCGGGCGCGGCATCGGTCCGGCCTACGAGGACAAGGCAGCGCGACGCGGGGTGCGCGTGGCCGATCTCATGTACCCGCACGAGTTGCCTGACAAACTGCGCGGCGTGGTCGATTACCACAATTTCGTATTGAAGAACTGGCTCAAGGCCGAGACCGTCGATTACCAAAGCGTACTCGACGAGGCGCTTGCGTTCGGCGAGTACGTCAAGCCGATGATCGATGACGTGTCGACCACGCTGCACGAGCTGCGCCGCGCTGGCGCACACATTCTGTATGAAGGCGCGCAGGGAGCGCTGCTCGATATCGACCATGGCACCTATCCGTATGTGACCTCATCCAACACCACGGTCGGCGGCGCTTATGCTGGCACCGGTGTCGGCGCTGGCGACATCGACTACGTACTCGGCATCTGCAAGGCGTATGCGACGCGCGTCGGAGGCGGCCCGTTTCCGACCGAACTCGACGACGCCACCGGTGAAGCGCTGCGCAAACGCGGCAACGAGTTCGGCGCCACTACCGGGCGACCGCGCCGCTGCGGCTGGATCGATCTGGTTGCGCTCCAGCGCGCGGTGCAAATCAACGGCATCAACGGTCTGGCCATCACCAAGCTCGACGTGCTCGTCGGCCTGCCATCGATCAAGGTATGCGTTGCCTACGAATATCGCGGCAAGCGCCGCGAACTCGCGCCGCTGGATGCCGCCGGTTGGGACGAATGCAAGCCGGTGTATCTGGAGTTTCCCGGCTGGGAAGAATCCACTTGTGGAATCCGGGAATTTGCCAAATTGCCGCCGGCGGCGCGCGCCTACCTGCGTGCGGTCGAGGAACTGGCCGGTACGCACATCGCGCTGGTGGCGACGGGCGCCGACCGCGACGACACGATCGCCTTGAAAGATCCATTCGAATAAGTCCGGGCGCAGCGCGCGCGGACGCAACAGGAGAATCCACATGACCGCCAATTCCATTCGCCGGGGCATGGCTATCGGCGCCGCGGTATTCGCATTGCCGCTGTTTGCCGCGCCCGTGCCGGATCTTGCGCAAGCGATGCACTGGCGCCTGGTCGGCCCGTTCCGCGGCGGTTGGAGCACGATGGCGGCGGGCATCCCGGATCGACCGAACACGTTCTATTTCGGCGCGGCTGGCGGTGGCGTGTGGAAGACCGACGATGCCGGTGCGACCTGGCATTCGCTTGGCGATCGCTTGCCGGCGTCATCGGTGGGCGCGCTGGCCGTGGCGCCGTCGGACTCGAATGTGATTTATGTCGGCACCGGCCAAGTCGCTGCGCGCTACGATGTCGCCGCCGGCAACGGTGTATACAAATCCACTGACGGCGGCAAGACCTGGACTTCCGCCGGACTCGCTGCCACGCGCCATATCGGCGCGATTCTCGTCGATCCGAAAAATGCGAATACCGTGCTGGTCGGAGCACTCGGCCATTACTTCGGCCCGAATGCGGAACGCGGGGTGTTCCGTTCGACCGACGCTGGCAAGACCTGGAAGCGGACCTTGTTCATCGATGCCGACACCGGCGTCGTCGATCTGGCTACCGATCCGGGCAATGCGGACATCGTGTACGCGGCGGCGTGGCAGGTGCGCAATTATCCGTGGCTGTCGTATTTTCAGCCCAACGCGGGACCGGGCAGCGGAGTATACAAATCCACCGACGGCGGCCAGACCTGGAAGCGCCTGAGTGGCAATGGCTGGCCGACAGTGACACTCGGCCGCATCGGCCTGGCCACGACCGTGGGCGGCCGTGTTTACGCTGTGATCAATGCGGCGCCGAACAGCGGCAACGTACCGCACGCTGCGGCGCACGACGAAGGCGGCCTGTATCGCTCCGATCATGGCGGCGCGCACTGGCAGCGCGTCAGCGGCGAGGGTTGGCTGGAGAACGATTACTTCTGCCGCATCGCCGTGGATCCTTCCGACCGCGATCGCATCTACGCCACTGGCCAGTCGATCCGCGTGTCTGACGATGGCGGCGCGCACTGGCACATCTTCAAAGGCGCTCCGGGTGGCGACGATTACCATTTCGTCTGGATCAATCCAAAACATCCGGATCACCTGATCACCGCCAGCGATCAGGGCACTGTGGTCAGTGTCGACGGCGGCGCGCACTGGAGCGACTGGTACAACCAGCCGACCGGCCAGTTCTATCATCTGGCTGCCGACAACCGTTTTCCGTACTGGATCTATTCCGGTCAGCAGGATTCGGGTACGGTCGGCATCGCCAGCCGCAGCGATTACGGTGTGTTGAGTTTCCGCGACTGGCATCCGGTCGGCGGCGACGAGCGCGATTACGACGTGCCCGATCCGCAGGACGCAAATATCGTCTACGGTTCGGGTCTGGGCGGACGGCTGTCGCGTTGGGACGCGCGCACGGGCGAGGTGCAGAATATCTCGCCGTGGCCACAATCCAGTTACGGCGAACGCCCGACATCGGTGAAATACCGGTACACCTGGATCACGCCGATTGCGGTATCACAACTGCCCCCGTATCCGTTGTACCAGGGCGCGCAGGTGTTGTTCCGTTCGCTGGACAAGGGTGCGAGCTGGCAGACGATCAGTCCGGATCTGTCCGCGAAAAATGCGAACGCGAAACACTGTGATGGCAACCTCGCGGCTGCCGCTGCGCGCGCCTGTGGTTATGGCGTGATCTTCTCGATCGGCCTGTCGCCGCGAGACAACAATGAAATCTGGATCGGCACCGACGATGGCACCATCCAGCTCACCCGCGACGGCGGCAAGCATTGGCAAAACGTCACGCCCAAGAGCATCCCGGCCTGGGCCAAGGTGGCCAGCATCGATGTGTCGGCGACGCAGCCGGGCGCTGCCTACGCGGCAATCGACAATCATCGCCAGGATGATTTCCGCCCGCGCGCGCTGCGCACGCACGACTATGGCAAGACCTGGACGCAAATCGATTCAGGCTTTCCCGCGAACGGTTTCGTCGACGTGGTACGCGCCGATCCGGTCACGGTCGGATTGCTGTACGCCGGCACGGATTCAGGCGTGTTCGTGTCCTACGACGACGGCGCGCACTGGCAATCGTTGCAGCGCAATCTGCCGACCGCTTGGGTGCGTGACTTGCTGGTGCACGACCGCGATTTGATCGCCGCCACCCAAGGCCGCGCGATCTGGGTGCTCGACGATCTAACGCCGCTTCGGCAATACGCAAAATTGGCTTCGAATTCGGATGTGCTGTTCGATCCTGCCGTTGCCATGCGCGTACGCGGCAGCCAGAACAAGGACACGCCGCCGCCGGCGGATACGCCGTTGGGCGAGAATCCGCCGGACGGCGCGATCATCGATTACCATCTTGTGCACAGTGCGCACAAAGTCGCATTGCAAATCCGCGATTCCAGCGGTGCGTTGGTGCGCAGCTTCGCCAGCGATGCACCGGAGCAGTGGCCGGAAGCCGAACGCTACTTCACGAAATCCTGGACGCAGCCGCCACAGCAATTGTCCGCTGCTGCCGGCATGCACCGGTTCGTGTGGGATCTGCGCTTGCCGCGTCCGCGTGCCGTGCACCACGACTACAGCATCGCCGCGGTATTCCGCGATGGAACGCCGATTGTGCCGGAAGGCATGCTTGTGGCGCCGGGCAATTACAGCGTGACGCTGGACGTGGATGGCAAGACGTTCACCGCGCCGCTGAAAGTCGAGGCCGATCCACGCGTGCCGCTGGATGCCTCCGCACTCGATGCGGCGCTTGGTTTCAGCCGCGAGGTAAATGCCGCGCTCGATCGCGACTACGTTGCCTACGGTCAGGTTCAGGCTGCTAGCGAGCAGCTTGGCAAACCCGGTGACAACGCACACAACGCGGCGCTTCATGCAGCCGTTGCCAAGTACCAGGCAGCGATCGCGCCGCTGCAAGCGGGCGACGAAAGCCTGGATGACATCGGTAGTGTGCTGTCGGCCGTTGTCGCCGACGTGGAAGGCAGCGATCGTGCGCCGACTGCGCCACAGCGCGAGCTGGTGGCAGCCACGTCCGCACGCCTGCAGCGCGCGCAGGCGCGCTGGGAGAAAGTTCAGCACGGCGAATTGGGTGCGCTCAATGCTGCGCTCAAAGCTTCCGGAAAGTCGCCGATCGAGCTGCCGACACCCGAGCTCGTGCAGTTGCGCGATGCGCCGGAATCGAAGGATTTGCCGTAATTCCGGCGACGTGTGCGCCGGCTCATGGTGCCCAGGAGAGGACTCGAACCTCCACGGTTTTACCCGCTAGTACCTGAAACTAGTGCGTCTACCAATTCCGCCACCTGGGCAGGTGTGCATACCTGCATTGCGCAGGGCCGCGAACGATACTGATCGCCGCGCGGCTTGTCAATTATAGCTTGCATCGCCGCGATTTGTCGGCCACGCTGCGCACTGCAACGACGGAAATTCCGAGTGAAACGAACCAGAAAAACAACCAAGACCGCCGCGAAAAAAGCGACGAAACGCCCCGGCTGGATGCCGGATCTGCCAGCGCGGCCCGCGCCGAAAACCACGCACAAGAATTTTTCCGCGGCGGGTAAATCGCGCGCGGCCGGACCCTCCGCGCCGGCGCAGGATCCGCACGCACAGCGCGAGGCGCAGCGCTACGAGCATCCGATTCCGAGCCGTGAAGCGATTCTGGAATTCCTGAGCGAACGTGCACAATTGCTCAAAACCGAAGCGCTGGCGCGGGAACTGGGTCTGACCGATCCGCGCGACTTGGAAGCATTGAGCAAACGCCTCGCGGCGATGCTGCGCGACGGGCAGCTATTGCAGAACCGCCGCGGTGGATATGGCGTGGCGCAAAAACTGGGTTTGATTCCGGGCGCCATCATCGCCAACGCGGAAGGCTTCGGTTTTCTGCGGCCGGATGCAGGCGGCGACGATATCTACATCTCTCCGGCGCAGATGCGCAAGGTGCTGCATGGCGACCGCGTGCTGGCGAGCATCGTCGGGCTGGATCGCCGCGGACGCAAGCAGGGTGCGATCGTTGAAGTACTCGAACGGCGCGCGTCGCGGCTGGTAGGGCGTATCGTGATGGAGAATGGCGTGGTCGTGGTTGCGCCCGACGATCGGCGTCTGCATCAGGACATTCTGATTCCGCCCGGCAAGGATCACGGTGCACGTACGGGCCAGATCGTGGTCGCGGAAATCACCCAGCCGCCGACGGAGCATCGTGGCCCGATTGGCGAGGTGGTCAGCGTGCTCGGCGAACGCCTGACCCCGTCGTTGATTGTGGAAATGGCCATCGCCAGCCAAGGACTGCCGCAGGACTGGCCGGATGAGGCATTGCGCGAAGCCACGCAGGTCGAACCGCAAGTTGCGCACACGGAAATCGCGGGACGCATGGATTTGCGCAAGCTGCCGCTGCTCACCATCGATGGTGAGGATGCGCGCGATTTCGATGACGCCGTATTCGCCGAACCGGTGCAGGGCGGATTTCGGCTGATCGTGGCGATCGCCGATGTGTCGCACTACGTGCGCCCCGGCAACGCGCTGGACGACGAGGCACAGAAACGTTCGACCTCGGTGTATTTTCCCGGATTCGTGGTGCCGATGTTGCCGGAAACGTTGTCCAACGGGATTTGCTCGCTCAATCCCAAGGTCGATCGTTTGTGCATGGTGTGCGAAATGCATGTTGGCCATGACGGGGAAGTGTCGCGGGCGAAATTCCATACAGCCGCAATGCGCTCGCATGCACGCCTGACCTACACGCGGGTGTGGCAAGCGCTCGGCGAAAAGCAGTCCGATGCGCGTGCGGAATTGGCCGACGTGCTGCCGCAACTGGAACATCTGCATCAGGTATACAAAATCCTGGCAAAGGCGCGGCAACGGCGCGGCGCGATCGATTTCGACAGCCGCGAAGTGAAGTTCCGCCTTGACGCGGCGGGCGAGGTGGTGCAGCTGTGGTCGGAGGTGCGAAACGATGCGCACAAGCTGATCGAGGAGTGCATGATCGCAGCGAACGTGGAAGCCGCGAAATTTCTCGACAAGTGCAAGATTCCGGCGCTGTATCGCGTGCACGCGCCGCCACTGGAATCCAAATACGAGGATCTGCTCGAATTCCTGCGCGAGTTCCATTTGAAACTGCCGCCCGCAGCACAGGTGCAGCCCAAAGATTTTTCCGCATTGTTGAAGAAAATTCACGACCGTGCCGATGCCGGCCTGATTCAATCGGTGCTGCTGCGTTCGCAATCGCTGGCCGTGTACAGCCCGCAGGATTCGGGTCATTTCGGCCTGGCGCTGGATGCCTACGCGCATTTTACCTCGCCAATCCGGCGCTATCCGGACTTGCTCGTGCATCGTGCGATTCGCTACGCGTTGGCGCGCGGCAAGCCGGGCGGTTACGGCTACAGTGACAGCGAGATGGCGGTGCTGGGCACGCATTGTTCACAAAACGAGCGCCGCGCCGACGAGGCCGAGCGCGATGTGGACGAACGCTACAAATGTGCGTGGATGGAAAAGCACGTCGGCAGCGAATTCGACGGCATCGTCTCCGGTGTGACCTCGTTCGGCTTGTTTGTCGAGTTGACCCAATCGCAGGTCAGCGGGCTGGTGCACATTACCCAGTTGCCGAACGATTATTACCAGTTCGATCCGATCCGGCATCTGCTCACCGGTGAGCGTCGCGGCCTGAAGTTCCGTCTCGGCGACGCGCTGCGTGTGCAAGTATTGCGTGCGAGCCTGGAGGATCGCAAGATCGATTTTCGGTTGGTTGCGTCTGAACCGCCCTCACCCCTAGCCCTCTCCCGCAAGCGGGAGAGGGGGAGTGATCGTCGCACTGCGCGCGACAACGTTACTTGATGGAGCGGCGCATGAGCGGCGAGTTGCTGTACGGGATTCACTCGATCGATTCGGCGCTGAGCCACGACCCGAAAAACATCGTGGAGCTCTACATCGAGGCCGACAGCCACAATGCGCGTTTGAAGGAGCTGTCCGCGCGCGCGCGAGATCTGGGCGTCAAACCGCATTCGCGATCGCGCGAGGCGCTGGATCGCATGACTGGCGGCGCGCGCCATCAGGGCGCAGTCGCGCGCTACAACGTGCCACCGCCGCGCGGCGAAAGCGAACTTGCCGCGCTGGTGGAACATGCCGGACAAGGCGCATTGCTGTTGGTGCTCGATGGCGTCACCGATCCGCACAATCTGGGTGCCTGCCTGCGCAGTGCCGAAGCCGCCGGCGTGACCGCAGTGATTTGTCCGAAGGATAAGGCAGTCGGCATCACGCCGACCGTGCGTACAGCGTCAGCTGGTGCAGCCGATCGTATTGCTTTCGTCGCTGTGACCAATCTGGCACGCACGCTCAAGGCGTTGAAGGAACAAGGCGTGTGGCTGGTGGGTCTTGCCGGCGATGCCGAGCAGGATTTGTATGCGGTCGATTTGCAAGGGCCGATTGCGATCGTGATGGGCAGCGAAGGCGAGGGCATGCGCCGGCTGACGCGCGAGGCCTGCGATTTCCTTGCGCGGATTCCGATGCGTGGCGCGGTCGAAAGTCTGAACGTGTCGGTCAGCGCCGGGATCGCCTTGTTCGAAGCGTTGCGCCAACGCGGGAGAACCAAACCATGACCAATCTGCACTGGTACGATTGGGCTGGATTGATCGGCGTTGCAATGATCTTGTTTGCCTACCTGTTGCTGCAGGCCGGACGCCTGCGCGGCGATGCATTGCCGCATCAATTGCTCAATGCCGCAGGCGCCTTGCTGATCCTGATATCGTTGCTGTACGCGTTCAATCTGTCGGCGTTTTTGATGGAGCTGGCTTGGCTGGCGGTGAGCATTTACGGCATCGTGCGGGGCAGAAAGCAAGCGAAACGCCGAGCATAGAGATGTTGTCATTCCGGCATTCCTTGCCGGAATGACATGCACGGCGACTCACAAATCGGCCAGTTCCACGTCCGTGCCTTCGTTGATGCCCTCGAACAGGAAGGTGGACAGATAGCGCTCGCCGGTATCCGGCAGCATCGCCAGGATTACGTCGCCGGGTTTGGCCAGTTTGGCTACTTCCAGTGCCGCGGCGAAGGTGCCACCGGAGGAGATGCCGCAGAAGATGCCTTCCTTCCGTGCCAATGCACGCGCAGTGTCGCGCGCAAGTGTGTCGTCCACGGTAAGGATACGGTCGGCGACCTTTTTGTTGAGTACAGCCGGAACCAGATCCGGCGTCCAGCCCTGGATCTTGTGCGGTTGCCAGTCCTTGCCCGACAGCATCGCGGCGCCTAGCGGCTCGCAGGCGACGATTTTCACGTCGGGCCTGGCCAGCTTGAGCATCTCGCCGGCACCGGTCAGCGTGCCGCCGGTACCCCAGCCGGTGACAAACCAGTCAAGGCGCTTGCCGGCAAAGTCCTGCAGGATCTCGGGGCCGGTTGTGCTGCGGTGGTAGGCCGGATTGGCCTCGTTTTCAAACTGGCGCGCAAGAAAGGCGTTGTGCTTTTTCGCGTAGGCTTCTGCGCGTTTGAGCATGCCGGTGCCGCGTTCGGCAGCGGGAACAAGGATCACCTTCGCGCCGAGCGCGCGCATCAGCTTGCGCCGTTCAATGGAAAACGAATCGCTCATAAAGGCGATGAACGGATAACCCTTGGCCGCGCAGACCATTGCCAGCGCGATGCCGGTATTGCCCGAAGTCGCTTCGACCACAGTGTCGCCCGGCTTGAGCGTGCCACGCGCTTCAGCGTCGAGGACGATACCGATAGCGAGGCGATCCTTCACCGATGACATCGGGTTGAAGGCTTCGACCTTGACGTACATCTCCACGCCCTTGGGCGCGAGACGATTGATTCGCACGATGGGCGTGCGGCCGATGGTTTCGAGGATATTCTGGTAGATCATGGGTCACCTGGTCTCGGATGGGAGATTTTCGAACGCGGAATGGCGACATTCAGCAACATCGCGACAAGGCGAGCTGGCGTGCGTGGTGGCAGTGGGAAGGTTGCATGGGCCGAGCTTAGCTGAGTACAGAGCAATTTCCAGATACTGACGGATAGACGTCCAAAAGTACAAAACAGGCAAGCATCTCAGTCGCCGCTGATGTATTTTGGCCCCTTGCCTGCGGTTTTTTCGTAGACGCCACCACCGGCACGGCGATACTGGGTGAAGCCGTGTTTGGCGACGTGACTTTCCTTGAGCGTGTGCGCATGGCCCACTGCCATGTTTGGCGCGGCAATCACGCGCACGACCGCGTTGCCGCATTGTGGGCATTGCGTTAGTGCGGGAGCAGAGAGTTTTTGCAGCACGTCGAAGTGCGCCCGGCAATGTGGGCAACCAGTGTCTACGGCGGCGTATTCGTAGATCGGCATGCGTCGATAATGGGCCGTTGCAGCAGCCGGTTCAAGGCCCAGTGCCCGCGTGCGTGGCCCAGCAATCCTGCATTGCCTTCCAGCGGTTGACGATATCGCAGAACAACGCAGCTGTGCGCTCCGCGTCGTAGATGGCCGAATGCGCTTCGTCCGCGTTCCATTCGAACCCTGCTGCCTGTACCGCACGACTGAGCACGGTTTGGCCATACGCCAAGCCGCCGAGCGTGGCGGTGTCGAAACAACTGAACAGATGGAACGGGCTGCGCTTGTAGCCGGTGCGGCGGATCGCGGCGTTGAGAAATCCCAGATCGAACGCAGCATTGTGGCCAACGAGGATCGCGCGTTGGCACTCGAATTCCCTCAGCGCCTTGCGGATCGGCCGGAAAACGATATCCAGCGCCTCGCGTTCGGTGACGGCGGCGCGAAATGGATGGGTGGGATCAATACCGGTGATCTCCAACGCGCGTGGATCGATATTGGCGCCGGGAAACGGCTCCACATGAGTGGATACAGCCGGGTCTGGATGCACCACACCGTGTTCGTCCATGCGTACGATGACGGCGGCAATTTCGAGCAACGCGTCGCGCTCGCTATCGAACCCGCCGGTTTCCACATCCACCACCACGGGCAGGAAACCGCGAAAGCGTTCGGCGTATTTTGGTGGCACAGATATGGCCATGTCCGCGAGGATACGCGGCGTGGCCTGCGGCCACAATGCGCTATCGCGTCGTTAGTGCGTGCTCGCGGTCTGGATGGCATTGAACAGCAATGTGTAGCTGCCGATGGTTTCACCGCGCCACAGCGGATTGCTGGCGAACAGCAGCACGCGGCCACGGCCGTAGTGTGTCTGCACCACCGCCGCGTGTTGCGCCATCGCCTCGCCATGTTCGAGCAGACCGGAAACCAGCAGATCGTCAGCGTCGGCCCAGCGCACGATCACGTTCGGGCGCTCGGCCTGCGGGATCACAAACGGATTGTTGCGTTCCTGTTCGGCGTTGAGCGGTAGCGCCTGCCACGGCTTGGCATCGGGCAAGGCGGGGATCGTCGCGGGCGCGCGGCCCTCGGGCTGATCGGTGTCGTGCGGGCCGCCACGCCCGGTCGGACGTTTGTAGTCCTTCGCGTTGGGCAAATCCTCGCCACCAGCGACAAGATTGCTAACCCGGAACGACAAGCCGTGCGCGCTGTACATGGTGAACGATTTGCCGTAGCCGCGAGCGATCGGATTGTCCATGTCCACCACGTCCGCGCGCAACACGTCGCCGACCACGTGCAAATTGTCGCGTGGCGTGACCGATACGCCTGGCGCCAGACCCTCATCGATGGCGAATTTTGCGGTGTCTTCGCTCGTCACCAGCAAGCCGCCATCGGCAACGAAACGCTTGAGATGCGCCAGTCCCTGTTCGCCCAGGCCGGGGCGGATGTCGGGCGTGGAATCGATGCGGCCGATGTTCGGCGTCAGTGCGGTTTTCTGCCACGGCAGCGGATTGCCGTACATCGGCAGGCCATCGACGATCTGTTGTGAGCTGACGCCGCCGATCGGCGCGAACAGGATCACATCGTACTTGCCGCGCAGGTTTTTCTCACGCGCGACCGACTGCGTGCTGATGTAGTCGTACTTCACGCCAAGCCGGTCCAGCGTCAGCCGCCACCAACCTTCCGTTTGCGTATCCAGCCAGGTGTGCATCAGGGCGATGCGTGGAAGCTTGCCGTTAACGCCGAACGTGGCCGCTGCGAACGCGGGCTGTTGCGGCGCCGACATCGGCTGCATCGGTACGCGCAGGATCGCCGCATCGGTCACGCGCGCAACGTCCACGTCATACAGTGCGCCGAACGTCCAGCCGGTGTCGTCGTAGGGGTGTTTCTGCGGGTCGTCCGGCGCCCAGTACTGGCGGTCGAGCAGAACGTCGGCGATGCGAGAGTAGGGTTGATCCATGCGCACGATGACACTGCCTGCCGGAAAACTGCGCGCCACGGTTTTCGCTTTGGCTGGTGCGCTGGCAGCGTCTTTGTCGTCGTCGCCATCCTTGGGTTTTTTCGGTGGCGCCGGCACCTGCACGCTGAACTCGGCATCGGCACGATGCAATTCGACGTGCTGCAACGCGAGCACCCGCAAAAGTTCGGCCTGCGCGCCGGGATGTGGATCGGTGGCGGTAAACACATACGCCGCAGGGCCGCTGAGTGTCGGTTTCTCGATGGAGTGCTTGGATTTCAGATAAAAATTGTGCAGGAACAACTTGGCGTTGGCGGCGAAATAATCCAGCGCCGTAAGCAGTCCGGTCTGCTCGTAATTGTTGTTGTCGCGCAGCGACCACAGCACTTTCGGCAGCGGTGGATTGGGTTTGTACCAGGTGCGCGCATATTCGTTCGGCGCCAGGATGCGTTCCTGTGTATCCGATACGCCGTTGCCGAAGGTTTCGTACAGACGGCTGATGCCATTGTGCATCGCCGCCATGAACATCAAATAGCCGGGACTCCAGGTGTCGAATTCGCCGTGGGCGAATACGCCGGGCATGCCAAACTTGGTCAGCCGCTGCACATTGTCCCAACCCAGCATTTGCCACTCGTTGACCAGGATCGGATCGATCCAGGCGTTGTACGGGCCGGCGCCGACGGTGTTGTCGTACAGGAAAGGCACCGATTCGTGCAAATCGTGCAGCACCTGTGCGTGCCAGCCCAGGTAGGTGTCGAGCACATTGCGCGAAAGATTCAGCGACAATCCCATCGCATCGCGGTTGTTGTCGTGCGCGACGTAGTGGCCCCAGTACATCAGCGGCGGATAATTCTCGCCCGGATGCGCGTGATGCCAGTGGTCCAGATCGACCATGCGGTCGCGACCGTCGACTTCCACGATCGGCGTGATCAGGGTGATGACGTGACTACGGATGTTGCGGATGTACGGCGCATCGTCCACGGCCAGACGATAGGCCAGCTCCATCAGCGCAGTCGGTGCGCCGGTTTCGACCGAATGGATGGTGCCGGTGATGTAGTAGACGGGAGTGGATTGCGCGACCAGCGCATCGGCCTTCGCATCGTCCATGCCCAGTGTGCGTGGATCGGCCAGTTGCGCCAGCCGCGCCGTGTTCGCATCCAGAGTCTTCAGCAGCGGTTCGTCGGCGATGGCCACCGCGATCATGTCGCGGCCTTCCTCGCTCTTGCCGATGCGGAACACCTTTACTCGTGGGCTGGCAGCAGCGAGCGCATCGAAGTAGCGGTACACGTCTGCCGAATACGGCAGATGATCCGGTGCCCCGGCGATGTCGCCGAGCACTTTCGCCGGCGTCGGCACACTGGCCGAGGCCGGGAGGTAATCGGTCAGCGGCGAATTGAATTCCGGCGCGGTCGTGTACTGTGCGATCTTCGCGGTGTAGGCGGCATCGACCGGTTGTTGTGGATCGCGGGCATAACCGTCATCGGCCACCGCATTGCCGACGAATGTTGCCGCAGAGACGGCAAGAACGATCCCGAGTACGATCCGGCGCATGCGATTCTCCGTTGATCCGAGTCAATGGCGGCCGAGCATAACCGGCACGCGACAAGCGCGCCATTGGCGGAAAGTCATGTCCTGGTGCGTTGAAAGCGGAAGCGGCGCATGCGAGAATCCGTATCAGCCAAATCCAGGTGGCGCGCGGGCAACCGTCGCCGAGCGTGCGACATGTCAACTCGGACCTCCCGCAAATAACGTTTGTCTGTCGTGGCGATTCCCGGATGGCGCTGCGGCGCCTTTTTGTTGCTTGTCGTCCCGGCATGGATTGCCGGGATCCAGACTTCCCGGATGATGGATCAAGTCCAAGTCTCACATCCGTGTGTGCTGGATTCCGGCAGTCCCTGCCGGAATGACGAAAATAGTGAAATGGTTTTCTCATGATCAACATTACACTCCCCGACGGCAGCCGCCGCGAATTCGACAAGCCGGTCACGGTCGCTGAGGTTGCCGCATCCATCGGTGCGGGTCTGGCCAGGGCCGCACTCGCCGGCAAGGTCGACGGCAAGCTGGTCGACACCAGTTACCGCATCGAGCGCGATGCAAAGCTCGAGATCGTCACCGAAAAAAGCCCCGAGGCGCTGGACATCCTGCGCCATTCCACCGCGCATCTGCTCGCACAGGCCGTGCAGCGGCTGTTTCCGGATGCCCAGGTCACGATCGGTCCGGTGATCGAGAATGGTTTCTACTACGACTTCGCGCGCAAGACGCCGTTTACACCCGATGATCTGGAAAAGATCGAGGCGGAAATGCGCAGGATCGTCGCCGAGGCGCTGCCGGTCGAGCGCCGGGTGATGGCCAAGGACGATGCAATCGCGTTCTTCAAGGGCAAGGGCGAAGTCTACAAAGCGCAAATCATCGACGACATCATTCCTCCAGGCGAAGAAATCTCCCTGTATGGGCAGGGCGAATGGGTGGACTTGTGCCGCGGCCCGCACGTGCCGAACACCTCGAAGCTGCGCGCGTTCAAGCTGATGAAAGTGGCCGGCGCCTACTGGCGTGGGGATTCGAACAACGAGATGCTGCAGCGCGTGTACGGCACCGCCTGGCTCGATGAAAAGGATTTGAAGGCGTATCTGAGCCAGATCGAAGAAGCCGAGAAGCGCGATCACCGCAAGATCGGCAAGGCGCTGGATCTGTTCCATCAACAGGAAGAAAGCCCCGGCATGGTGTTCTGGCATCCTAAGGGCTGGTCAATCTGGCAGCAGGTCGAGCAGTACATGCGCGGTGTGTACCGCGACTCGGGTTACCAGGAAGTGCGCTGTCCGATGGTGCTGGATGTGTCGCTGTGGAAGAAATCCGGCCACTGGGACAACTACGCCGAAAACATGTTCTTCACCGAGTCGGAAAAGCGCACCTACGCGCTCAAGCCAATGAACTGTCCCGGTCATGTACAGATTTTCAATTGTGGCCTGCACAGCTACCGCGAGCTGCCGATCCGCTACGGCGAATTCGGCGGATGCCATCGCAATGAACCATCCGGCGCATTGCACGGCATCATGCGGGTGCGCGCGTTCACCCAGGACGACGGCCACATCTTCTGCACGCCCGAGCAGGTCGAAGCCGAAGTCACCGCGTTTCATGCGCAGGCGATGAAGGTCTACGCCGATTTCGGTTTCAGCCAGATCGCGATCAAACTGGCCTTGCGTCCGGACAAACGCATAGGTTCGGACGAGTTTTGGGATCGCACCGAGGAAATGCTGCGCCGTGCCCTGCGCGCTGCCGGCGTGGAGTGGGAAGAATTGCCGGGCGAAGGCGCGTTCTATGCGCCGAAGGTCGAATATCACCTGAAGGATTCGATCGGCCGCGCCTGGCAGGTCGGCACCATGCAGGTCGATTTCATGATGCCTGAGCGCTTGGGCGCCGAATACGTGGGAGAGGATTCGGCCCGGCACACCCCGGCTATGCTGCACCGGGCCATTGTCGGCTCGATGGAACGTTTCATCGGCATCCTGATCGAACACCACGCCGGCAACTTCCCGGTCTGGCTGGCGCCGATCCAGGCCGTGGTCATGAATATCACCGATGCGCAGGCCGATTATGCCGCCGCAACGACCCAATCCCTGGTAAAACAGGGATTCCGCGTCGAGACGGACTTGCGCAACGAGAAGATCGGCTACAAGATCCGCGAACACACCCTGCAGAAGGTGCCGTATCTGCTGGTGATCGGCGACCGCGAGAAGCAAGCCGGCCTCGCCGCGGTGCGCACGCGCGCGGGCGAAGATATGGGGACGATGACGGTCGCGGACTTCGGTGAACGCTTGCGCAGCGAAGGGTAGACGGCGCAAACCCTTGTAAAACAAGGAATCCGGTTGCGTCTGCGCCGAATTCCCGATAAAATTCGCGACCCGTATTTTCCCGCGCCCGGCGCCGCCTGAACGCCGCGTGCAAGTGATTGATTGGACAGGCTTGACGGAGGGTGCGTTATCGTCACCGAAAAGACTAACCGCAAGAACACGGAGATTCGTGTTCCGCGGGTACGCGTCATCGGCGCGGATGGAGAACAGGTCGGCGTGCTGTCGCGCGACGAAGCCCTCAACATGGCCGAGGAGATTGGCCTGGATCTGGTCGAAATTCAGCCGAACGCCGACCCGCCGGTGTGCCGGATCATGGATTTCGGCAAGTTCAAGTTCGAGATGCAGAAGAAGGCGCATGCGGCCAAGCGCAAGACGCGCCAGGTCGAGATCAAGGAGCTCAAGTTCCGGCCTTCTACCGAGGATGGCGATTACAACGTCAAATTGCGCAACCTGCGGCGCTTTCTCGAGGAAGGCGACAAGGTCAAGATCGTGGTGCGCTTCAAGGGCCGCGAGATGGCGCACACGGAGTTGGGCGAGGCGATGGTCAAGCGCATCCAGGCCGATATCGTTGAAGAGTCGGTGATCGAAAGCTTTCCGCGCTTCGAAGGTCGTCAGATGGTGATGATGGTCGCGCCGAAAAGAAAATAGTTCATGCCGAACATTGGCCATCCTTGGCCAAGTCCGGCGCAAGAAGCAAAAAGCGTGGTTTTTGCTTCTTGCCGTTTCGCAAACAAGCATTGCGAAACGTTAGCCCCTCCGTGGGCTAAACCCACGCACGGAACCCGTCCGCATTCGTGTGGACTTACAACTAGCCGGTACGAGCAGGATGGAAAGACTCCACCTGCTCAAGCAGCAAAAGAGAATCGATCTTCTGTGATTCTTATGCGGCTTGAGCAGGTGAGGCGCTCGGGCCAGTACGAAAACAAACTAAAGGAGTTGGGTCATGCCCAAGATCAAGACCAATCGGGCCGCTGCCAAGCGGTTCCGCAAGACCGCATCCGGCAAATTCAAGGCCGGCCACGCGTTCAAGAGCCACATCCTCACCAAGAAGTCGACGAAGCGCAAGCGCAACCTTCGCGCTACCAACATCGTGCGGAAGGAAGACTCCGGCCGCATCGCCCGCATGCTGCCCTACGCGTAAAGGAGACGAACCATGGCACGAGTAAAACGTGGTGTCGTCGCACGCCGCCGGCACAAGAAAATCCTGTCCCGCGCGCGGGGCTACTACAACGCCCGTCGCAAGGTATTCCGCGTCGCCAAGCAGGCTGTCATCAAGGCCGGCCAGTATGCCTATATCGGTCGCAAGCAGAAGAAGCGCCAGTTTCGCGCTCTGTGGATCGTGCGCATCAATGCCGGCGCGCGTCAGTTCGGCCTGTCCTACAGCCGCCTGATGAACGGTCTGAAGAAAGCCGGTATAGACGTCGACCGCAAGGTACTCGCCGATATCGCTGTGCACGATCTGAAGGCGTTTGGCGCGCTCGCGGAAAAAGCCAAAGCCGGCCTCGCCTAGTCGTTTTTGCCAGCGTCCGTGCTGGCGGGAATCAAAATGCGGTCGTCCTGACCGTGCTTTTCAAATTCTCGCCAACAAAGGGGAGCGGGCAATGGCCCAGCTCCCCTTTTGCTTTTGTGGGATACGAAAACGATGGATTTTCTGGATACTCAAGTCGCTCGTTCCCTTGCCGACATCGCTAGCGCCGCTTCGCTTGATGCGCTCGAGTCGTTGCGAGTTGCACTGCTCGGCAAGAGCGGCCTCGTCACCGAGCGGCTCAAGGCGCTAGGCAAACTGCCAGCGGACGAACGCAAGGCGCAGGGTGCGCTGGTCAACCGCGCCAAGGATCAGTTGCAGGCGGCCATCGCACAGCGCAAGACGGCGCTGGAAAACGCCGCATTCGACGCGCGCCTTGTTGATGAGCGCATCGATGTCACGTTGCCTGGGCGCAATGCGGATGTGGGAAGCATCCATCCGGTCACGCGAACTCTCCAGCGCATCATCGATATTTTCTCGCGTCTGGGGTACGCACAGGCCGATGGTCCCGAGATCGAGGACGACTA
This sequence comes from Rudaea sp., assembly GCA_050737915.1. Taxonomy (GTDB): domain Bacteria; phylum Pseudomonadota; class Gammaproteobacteria; order Xanthomonadales; family Rhodanobacteraceae; genus Rudaea. The sequence goes on along the minus strand of JBOHYL010000166.1, from coordinate 24,187 downwards.
CCACAATTTCGAGGCGCTGAATTTTCCCGCGCATCACCCGGCGCGCGCGATGCACGATACGTTCTATATCGAGCCCGATAAAAGCGGAGTCAAACTGTTGCGCACGCACACCTCGCCAGTGCAGATTCGTGCCATGCGCGATGCGAAGCCACCGCTGCGCATTATCGCGCCGGGTAAGGTCTACCGCAGCGACTCGGACCAGACCCACAGTCCGATGTTCCACCAGGTCGAGGGCCTGCTGGTGGACGAAACATCAAGCTTTGCGGACCTCAAAGGCACGCTCGCCGAATTCGTGCGTGCGTTCTTCGAACGCGATTTCGAAATGCGCTTCCGTCCTAGCTATTTCCCGTTCACCGAACCGTCCGCGGAAGTGGATATCCGTTGGAGCAATCCGGACACGGATGGGAAAGAACCCAGCGAACGCTGGCTGGAGGTACTCGGCTGCGGCATGGTGCATCCGCACGTGTTGCGCGAATGCGGTATCGATGCGGAAAAGTATACCGGTTTCGCATTCGGCCTCGGCGTCGAGCGTTTTGCGATGTTGCGCTACGGCGTGACCGATTTGCGCGCATTTTTCGAGAACGATGTTCGCTTCCTGCGCCTGTTTGGTTGAAAACGACATGAAATTTTCCGAAAACTGGGCGAACCCGGAATTCACGCAATGCGTTGAAGCGCATTGCGTGCGAGTGAGCGAGCGGGCACGGATGCCGGGGCTGGCGCCACGCACCAGGGATGGTTCCATGCGGGTATCCACATGAAGTTTAGCGAGAACTGGTTGAGAACCCTCGTCAATCCGCCCGTCGATCGTGACGAGCTTTGCCGGCGTTTGACCATGGCGGGGCTTGAAGTCGAAGCCGTCGATGCGCTCGGCGCGGGGCTCGACGGTGTCGTCGTCGCCGAGATCGTCGCCTGCGTGGCACATCCAAACGCCGACAGACTGCGTGTGTGTCAGGTGTCGATCGGCACTAAGGTGAATTTGCAGATCGTGTGCGGCGCGCCGAATGCACGCACGGGCCTGAAGGCGCCGCTGGCGACAATTGGCGCGAAATTACCCAATGGCATCGAAATAAAAAAAGCGGCACTGCGCGGTGTGGAATCCAATGGCATGTTGTGCTCGGCCAAGGAGCTGGATCTGGATGCGGACGCCTCCGGCTTGCTGGAATTACCCGCCGACGCGCCGGTCGGAGAACCGTTGGCGGACTATTTGGGTCTGCCCGACGCCCGCATCGAATTGAAGCTCACGCCGAACCGGCCCGATTGTCTTGGCCTGTGTGGTTTGGCGCACGACATCGGTGCGTTGTTTGGCGTTGCGGTGAGTGAGCTGCAAGTCACCTCTGTCGCGGCATCGATCGCGACGAAGCGTGCGTTGCAGCTCGATGCCGGCGCGGATTGTCCACGCTATGCCGGGCGTGTGATCGAAGGCGTGAATGCTACTGCGAAATCGCCGTTATGGCTGACCGAGCGCCTGCGCCGCAGCGGCATTCGGCCGATCAGCGCAATTGTCGATGTCACCCAGTACGTGATGCTCGAACTTGGCCAGCCGCTGCACGCCTACGACGCGGATCGTCTCGATGGCGCAATCCATGTGCGCCGCGCGCGCCCGGGCGAGCAGGTCAAGTTGCTCGATGGTAACGAACATGCGCTGGGTGCGGAATTTCTGGTCATCGCCGACGCTGCCAGCGTGCTCGGTCTGGCCGGCATCATGGGCGGGTTCGATGCACGCGTCACCGATGTCACACGCAATATCTTTCTCGAAGCCGCCCACTTTGCGCCGGCAGCGATCATGGGCCGTGCACGCAAGCTCGGCCTGCATACCGATGCCTCGCACCGTTTCGAGCGCGGCGTCGATCCGCAATTGCCGCAGCGTGCAATGGAGCGCGCCACACAGCTCATCCTCGACATTTGTGGCGGCACGCCCGGCCCGCTCACCGACGCCGTGCGCGCAGATGATCTGCCGCAGCCGGTCGCGGTGTCGCTGCGTCGTGCGCGGCTCCAGCGCGTGCTGGGCATCACGATTGCCGATAGCGAAGTCGAACGGATTTTGTCCGCGCTGCAAATGCGCGTGGAAAAGACCGCCGACGGCTGGCGCGCGACTCCGCCGTCACGGCGTTTCGACATCGCCATCGAGGAAGACCTGATCGAGGAAGTGGCGCGCATCCACGGCTACGAGCGCATTCCCACCCACGCGCCGAGTGGCGAATTGCGCCTGCAATTGCGGCCCGAGGCGGAACTACCGCAGGCACGGCTGCATGCCCAACTGGCCGCACGGGGCTTCCGCGAGGCGATCTGCTTGAGCTTTGTGGCGTGCGAACGGCTCGAAGCCTGGTCGCAGGCCGCTGGTGCGGTCGCCCTGGCCAATCCCCTCAGTGCCGATCTGGCTGTCATGCGCACCTCGCTGCTACCGGGGCTGGTCGACGCGCTCAAGCACAATCGCAACCGCCAGCAGGATCGCGTGCGCCTGTTTGAAACTGGGTTGGTTTTCGCGCAGGTCGATGGCGAGCTGCGGCAAACCACGCGTCTGGCGGCAGTGGCCTGCGGACGCGCCGAGCCGGAAGGCTGGGCCACGGACAAGCGTGAACTGGATTTCTTCGACATCAAGGCTGAGCTGGAAAATCTGCTCGCACTGTCTGGCACGACGGCTACGTTCGCACCGGCGACCGCGCCCTGGCTACACCCTGGTCGTAGCGCCCAGGTGTCGATTGCCGGGCAGCTCGTCGGCGTAGCCGGTACCCTGCATCCGCGCCTGCTCAAAGCGCTGGACCTGGACATCGACGTGTATGTGCTTGAGGCCGATCTGGCGGCAGTCTGTGCTGGCACGTTGCCACGTGCCAGGCCGGTTTCCGCGTTTCCGATGTTGCGCCGCGACATCGCGGTGGTGGTACCCGATGCGGTTGCTTACGCGAATATCCGTTCGTGCGTGCAACGGGCTGTGGGGGCGGAACTGGCGGAAGTCCTTGTTTTTGATCGCTACGCCGGCCCGAATCTCGGTTCGGGAGTAAAAAGTCTCGCTATAGGCTTGATTTTGCAGGACGATTCCCGCACTCTTACGGACGCAGATGCGGATCGTTGCGTGGCACAAGCGGTAGCAGCACTGGAAACCGGGTGTCAGGCGAAGTTAAGGGGGTGACATGGCGTTGACCAAGGCGGAGATGGCCGAGCGGTTGTTTGCCGAAGTCGGTCTCAACAAGCGCGAAGCCAAGGAATTCGTTGATGCGTTTTTCGATGCTATCCGCGACGCGCTCGAAAAGGGGGAGCAGGTCAAGCTGTCGGGTTTCGGCAATTTCGACCTGCGCCAAAAAAACCAGCGTCCGGGGCGAAACCCCAAGACCGGTGAGGAGATTCCCATTTCCGCTCGCCGCGTGGTCACGTTCCGTCCGGGGCACAAGCTGAAAATCAGGGTCGAATCCTATGCTGGATCAGGGCAGCAATAGCGAATTGCCGGTCATTCCGGCGAAACGCTATTTCACCATCGGCGAGGTCAGCGAGCTGTGCGGTGTCAAACCGCACGTGTTGCGCTATTGGGAACAGGAATTTCCCAACCTCAAGCCGGTCAAGCGCCGCGGCAACCGGCGCTATTACCAGCGCCACGATGTGCTGATGATCCGGCAGATCCGTTCGCTGCTCTACGATCAGGGCTTCACCATCACCGGCGCACGCGCTCGGCTCGAGGGTCAGCAGGCGCGCATGGAAGTGAGCATCTCGAACCAGATCGTGCACCAGGTGCGCATGGAACTGGAAGAAGTACTGCAGATCCTCAAGCGCTGAGCGGTGCAACGTTTGGTACAATGACCACAGTCGGGGCGTAGCGCAGTCTGGTAGCGCATCTGCCTGGGGGGCAGGGGGTCGTGGGTTCGAATCCCGCCGCCCCGACCAAAATGAAAAACGGGCCACAGGGCCCGTTTCTTATTTGAATACATAGGTCAGGTCGCCGAAGCAGACAAATCCTCGGCAGTACTCAACATCATTGTCCGCAAGCAGTCATCTCAGCACTCATCGGTAGCGCCGGAACGCATCGCGTACTTGCTCGCGCAACAAACTGTCGTCCCACGGCTTGGTGAGAAACTTGAACACCGCGCCGCGATTGACCGAGTCGGTCACTGCCTCGACGTCTGTATAGTCCGACAAAATGATCCGCACAGTGTCCGGATACAGTCCCTTGGCTGTGGCAAGAAATTCCGTGCCGGACATGCCTGGCATGCGCTGGTCGGAGATGATTACCTGAACCGGATTGACGGCAAGCGCTTCAAGAGCTTCCGCCGCATTGCTGGCAGCCAGGATCCGATAGCCTTCGTTGCGCAACATCCGTGTCAGCGCTGTACGGATATTTGGTTCATCGTCCACCAGCAGCAGTGTGCGTTGATCTGTAGAGACGGGCGCCGGCAACGGCATACGCTTGCTATCCCGCAATTGGGATTCGAACATCTCCTTGGGGACGGCAGGGCTGAAGAAGTTGCCCTGCATCTCGTCGCAGGCTTGCGCACGCAGGAAATTGAATTGCCCTTGCGTCTCGATCCCTTCGGCGACAACTTTCAGGTTGAGGCGATGCGCCATCGCGATGATCGCGGTTGCGATGGCTGCATCTTCCGTATTGTGCGTGATGTCGGTGACAAAGCTCCGGTCAATCTTCACAGATCGAAAGGGAAAGCGCTTCAGCAGGGCCAACGAGGAGTACCCAGTGCCGAAATCATCAAGCGCCAGACGCACACCGACCTTGCTCAATGCGCGCAAGGTCTTTGCCGCTGCGGCAGAATCGCTCATCAGCGCACTTTCGGTCAGTTCCAGCTCCAGATACTTGGTATCCAGCCTGTTTTTGGACAAAGCGTGGCAAACTCGCTTGAGCATGTCGTCCTTGTCGAGTTGAACCGATGAAAGGTTCACCGCAATCGGCACGGTGCCGATTCCCGCGGAAATCCACGCTGCTTGCTGTGCGCAGACCGTATCGATCACCCAGGAACCGATCGGGACAATCAATCCGGTCTCTTCGGCAAGAGGAATAAATTCTGAAGGAACGACGAGCCCTTCGTCCGGATGCTGCCAGCGGATCAATGCCTCGGCGCCGACAAGTTCGCCGCTGATCATGTCAACGCGCGGCTGGTAATGCAAGACGAACTCTTGCGCTTCAACCGCCGTGCGCAACCGATCCTCGAGTTTAAGGCGCCCCGCGATGCGGGCATTCATGTTGGCCGAGTAATACAGGCACTGGCTGCCAGAGGATTTGGCAAGTTTCAGTGCTGCTTCCGAGTTCTTGAATACGATTTGGCCGTTTTCGCCGTCGGTCGGGAACACCGCGATGCCAGCTTGGGCCGCGATACGCACGTCATGTCCGTCGATGTTGAATGGCTGCTTGAGCGCATCGAACATCCAATCGCATAGTCTCGTGGCCGCGGATTCGGTATCGTAGGGAAATGCCACAGCGAAAGTATCTGAAGCGACGCGCGTCAGCGCATACGGGGCTATGAGGGATTCGCCGAACCGATCTGCTGCCTGGCGCAGTAGCTCGTCGCCAGTGGCTCGCCCAAGCGTATCGTTGATCTGCGTGAACCGCTCCAGATCCAGCACAACTACGCAAACCGGCCGTTGTTGTCGCCGAGATGCATTGATGAATTGCTCCAGACGATCACCGAATAGCGTGACGTTGGGCAGCCCCGTTAGCGAGTCATAGGAGGACAGATATTCCAGACGCTGTGATTTCTCGATGTAATCAAGCGCGTATGACAAATCTGCAGTAAGCGATTCGAGCAACGCAACCTCTTCCGCGTCAAAAGCGCTGCGTTCGCTCGCCAACAATACCAGGACTGCAACGACAGCGCCGTTCACAAATAGCGGAAACGCAGCGCAAGAACGATGCGCACCGCGCAGCAATTCCTCGCGGATCGGCGTCATCGCCGGATCGGTAGCGACGTCATTGATTACAACGCAATGCCTGGCGCGAGCCGCACGCACGGTAGGGCGGTCCTGCTCCGCCCATTCCTCGTTATCGGCAAGTTTGTTGATAAGGTCGAAGGCATGCGAATCCCCATGCCAAGCGATAATCCCGCAGTTCTCTGCTCGGTGATTGATTGCGACGACCCAGGCGATCGGAAACACACCTGCGGTGGTCGCAACGCGACAGGCTTCTTGCAGCAGTTCATCGCGATCCCGCAGCCGCAGCATGGCCGAACTTATACCGCCGGTGACTGCGCGGATACGGCTCAGGCGTGCGATCTTGCGCTCCTGCTCAACGCGGCCGGTGACATCGTTGGCCAGTACCAGCTTGGCTTGGCGTCCGGCAAAATCGATCGGGTGGGATGTGAGTTCCACCTTGATGATCGTGCCGTCGTGCCTGCGATGGCGCCAGATGCCGGTATGCATGATTCCGGTGTTGTCGCTTTTTGCGATTTCTTGACGAGCCAAAACATCCGGATCCGGTCGGATGTCGGTGAGGGTCATTCGCAGGAATTGTTCCCGCGTATAGCCGTAGTGGTCGATGGCCGCCACGTTCACTGCCAGGAACTCGAGCGTTTTGATGTCGTACACCCACATGGGGAGTGGATTGGCGTCGAACAAATGGTGGTAGCCGGTCTCGCTCTCGCGCAGGGATTCGGCGATGTGCCTGTACTCGGCCACTTCCGCCGCGAGCAGGTCGGCGCGACGTTGCAGATCTTCGAATCGCTTGACAGCGCTCATGACCACGCAGCCCAGGGGGCCGGTCCAGGAGTGGGCACGGCTGCCCGGCGCAGTTCGCCGGAATGGTCAAGTGGGGCGGGTACAGCCGAATCGCCAGCCGAGCGCCATTCGGGGGCGACACGCATGACGACCTCACGTTTGCAGAATGCGCCGCGGCCTGCCGTGGTTGTAGGAATAATGCTGGTGCGCGTCTTACGCATATGGTCCGGATTGTTGTGGCCGTTTTACCTACGCCGGGCGCAGGAACGATCGGTAAGCTGACAGTTACCCCAACTGGGGGGGTGTTCACAATGTCAATGTTGACAGTTGCAACAAGAAGCACAGTTTTGAGCATGCCTGGATGGCCTAGGACACATTCCGGCCAGCACGAAACTGCGATGCTGCCGGGCAGGGTGTTTGCCGGATGGTCACGGGTGGGAATTCCGATTCCACTGCGATCGCTTGACGCTCCAAATCATTGTGTTTCAAGCGCTTGTATTGACGCTCACGCCGAAGCGGCGCACTATTCTTCGCGCGTGGAAATCCGGCAATGATGTTGCGGCAACAAGCCACAGTACGGAAAAACGAAATCATGACGACACAGGTGGGATCGCCGCATATTCAGGCGGTGGTCAAGGAATTTCTGGCGCAACGTTTTGATATTGCCGCGGACCGGATGACGGAAGACGCACCCCTGCGCAGTCTCGGGCTGGATTCGATGATGATGTTGGAAATCATGCTGGAAATGGAGGATCGTCTTGGCGTCAAGATGGCGGACCTCTCGATGCCAGCCGACCCGACACTGCGCGACGTCTTCGTACTCGTCGAGCGGAATATGGCGCAGCAAGGCTGACAATGCCGAACGCGCGCGATGTGGTCATCACCGGGCTAGGCGTTGTTTCACCGATCGGACTCAGCGTTGCCGAGTTGCTGTCGAGTCTGCAAAGCAACCGATCGGGAATCCGGCTGTGGGAATCCCCACTGCTGTCGAAGAAGCTGCCGGCCGGGCTGATTGATCGAGATTTTGCCGGCGAATTCACCAAGCTCGAACTACCTTACCTGGATCGTTGCAGCCAGATCGCGATCCTCGCCGCACAACAGGCCGTACGCGATGCGGGCCTGGATCAGTTTGCCGATTATGGACAGCGCGCCGGATTGTTCTACGGTTCCGTTGGCGGCGGCGTCAAGACCGAACACGACTGGGTCCAGCAATTTCACGCCGAGCACAAGCAACTTTCAAAGCCATACACGATCATGGCGAGCATGTTGAATGCGGCGCCGGCTCACATCTCGATTCGTCAGCAGATTCTCGGCCCGGTGATGACCCACAGCAGCGCCTGCACCTCGTCCGGTGCGGCAATCGGGGATGCGTTTCACGCGATCCGTCATGGCTACCTGGATGTCGCCCTCGTAGGCGGGGCAGAAGCGGCCCTTATCCCCACGTTCATGGCGCTGTGGGGAGGGTTGCGTGCACTGGCGGATATCGATCCGGAAGACGTTGGCCGCAGCTGTCGCCCCTTCTCGAAGCATCGAACCGGGCTGGTGCTTGGCGAGGGTGCCGTGTTTCTGTTGATCGAATCGCGTGAGCAAGCCCTGCGGCGTGGAGCGAGCGGCTATTGCGCCCTGTCCGGTTACGGCATCGCATCAGACGGTTATCACATCGGATCGCCGAAAGCGGACGGTCAGATCGCCGCGCTGCGTGCCGCTTTGAACGATGCCGGGTTACGCTCGGACCAGATCGATTATGTGAACGCGCACGCCACCGCGACTTTGGGTGGCGACCCGGTTGAAGCCTCTGCCCTGCGCGAGGTTTTGGCAGACGTTCCGGTGAGCTCGACAAAAGGCATCCACGGACATTTGCTCGGAGCGGCGAGTGCGATGGAGCTCGCCGCGACCGTCCTGGCTATCCACAAGTCCTTCCTGCCGGCCACCGCACATCTGGATGACATCGATCCGGCATGTGTGTTGAACCACGTTGCCAACACACCGGTTTTCGACCATCCCGTCAACCATGCACTGTCGTTCTCGGCGGGATTCGGGGGTACAAACGTAGCGCTGGTGGTCTCGAAGGAAAAGGAGTTGCCCGCAAAAGCGCTTTGAAGACTACAATCTAGCCGCCACATTCGTGGTTCCGAAGTGAGGCACAGTGTCATGAGCGCTATCGAGTTTGTCTCCCCGCTACCCTTGTCTCGCGTAGCAACGCATTTCAAGGCGAAACAAAACAACACCCTCTGGATCACGATGACTCAATCGCCGCTCGGCAGGAGTCAGAACTTTTCTCTGGACCTGTTGCAGGACGTTGGTACGTTCAATCAGCTACTCCAGGCCAACGGGATGTCCTGGGTGTCGAACGGGGCTAAACATCCGATCCAGTACGCCGTACTCCGATCGGAGCACCCGGACTATTTCAGCCTTGGCGGCGACCTCGCCTATTTCCGCGAATGCATCCGGCAACAAGACAAGCAGGCCCTTAGCGACTATTCGATGCGTTGTGCCGATATGGTCTATCAGTGGGCGACGACGCTGAATCAGCAAGCGACGACGATCGCCCTGGTCCAGGGTCGGGCGCTCGGCGGAGGTTTCGAAACCGCATTGGCGTCGGACTTTCTGATCGCCGAGGAACACAGCGAATTCGGCTTTCCCGAGATCCTGTTCGGGTTGTTCCCGTGCACCGGCGGGATGAGCTTGCTGGCTCGGCGAGTCGGAGTGTACGAAGCCGAGCGGATGATGACCAACGGCAGACTCTATAGCGCGGCTGAACTCAAGGAAATGGGCGTGGTAGATGAGCTATGTCCGAAAGGGCAAGGCGAAATCGCGGTCGAGAAATTCATTGGCATCCACGCCAAGCACCAAGCGGCACGTCTCATGCTCAAGCGCAGTCGTTATCGGCTTGCGCCGCTGAATCGTGAGGAATTGCGAACCGTAGTCGACGAGTGGGTTGAAGTCGCGATCGGCCTGGGTGAAGCGGACTTACGGGTGATGGATATGCTAATCAAGCTGCAGCGAGCCAGCATCATCGGCTGACGTCTGGTCGTCGGCGATTATCTTTGCGATTGCGATTCCGGTTGACCGCGACGAGTCACGAATGTCTGCCGCAAGGCGTTCGCATGAAGAATCCAGTTCTTCGCTGGGCATGTTCATCAGTGTGCTGGCGAGGGCGACAAGACGGACTGCGCCGACATTCGCGCTGACCCCTTTCAGCGCATGCGCTGCAGTTCGGATTTGCGCGTAATTTCTGCTCGCAAGCGCTTCAAGGAGCTGCTGACAGCAGCGGACGATATCGTTTTCTGCCTGCGACAACAGGCGCCGCAGGAAATCGGGCCGCGCGTTGATTTTTCTCAGCTCATGAATGACATCTTCGTTGAGCGGGTTGGCCGGAACCACCATCAGAGCTGGCCGCGCGGGTCTGGCCTGTTCCACAGGCGCGGGGCCGTCAGACTCCGGTACCCGTGAAGCGGGGGATAGATCAAGACGTGCAAGGGCCCTCCTCACGTTGGCCAGACCGATCGGTTTGTAGAGTATCCCCGCACCACCTGCTTGCTGCAACCGTGTCGCCGTCTGGATCGTCGCATCCGCTGTCAAAAACAGCACCGGCATCGGGTTCAGCCGTCCGAAACGATACGTTTGCAACACGCGCACGCCATCCATATCGCCCAGATTGTAGTCAAGCAGGAGCAGGTCGAAATCATGCTTGACCAGGATTTCCAGTGTCTCCATACCGCTGGCTGAGGTCGTAACTTCATGCTGGTCGATTTCCAGCATCTCTTTGAGCAGCATGAGATTGCTGACATTGTCATCGGCCACCAGAATGCGTTTGCCACAAACGATATTCGTGATGTCTTCTTCGGCGACGCTTGCAACTGTCGGCGCTGTGCGTCGCAACAACAGTTCGAACCAGAACCGGCTGCCCTTGCCCAGCGTACTTTCGAACTGAAGCTCCCCGCCCATCAGATCGATAATTTTTTTCGACAAGGAAAGGCCCAGGCCCGTCCCGCCATAACGACGGTTTGCACCTTCGTCGACTTGGGAAAATGATTCGAAGATCTTCGCGCGAAAAGTTTCCGGAATGCCGATTCCGGAATCGGTGACGCTGAATCGCACCCGATAGTTCGTCGTGGTCTGTTCGAGCAGCTCGACAGCCATGCGAACGCTGCCTTTGTCAGTGAACTTGATTGCGTTGCTCGTCAGGTTGAGCAGAATCCGGTCGAGATAATGCGGATCAATTTCCACGAAATCTGCGACGGCGGAATCCATTTCCATTCGAAATGCCAGGCCTTTCCGCGCGGCGATCGTTTCGAATGTGGTCTGCAGTCTCGTGACCTGTTTGTTCAGATCGATAGCTGTGTAATCCAGTGCGCCGGTCTTGGCATCGAATTTAGCTTCATCGAGCAGATCGTTGATTTCGGATAGCAGGTTATCGGACAGCGCAAGAATTGTTTCCGTCCTGCGCGACACTGAGGCGTCGTTCGATTCGACTGCGAGAAGTTCTGCCGATGCAACGATACCGGTAAGTGGTGTCCGCAATTCATGGCTGACTTTCGCCAACAAATCCGACTTGGCCCGACTTTCCTGTTCGGCGCGCTCACGTGCAGTGCGCAATTTCCTGATCAGCACGTCCGCATATAACGGCACGACAATGGTTGGTATGAGTAAAGCAATGCCAACGACCGGGTGTTGCTGCCAGTACGGGGTGTAGGCCAGAACCATGCAGAATCCTGCGATCGACGTGCCCTGGCACAGGTACATCAGGGGGCGTCCGGTACGGAAACCGAACCCGATCGTCGTAAACAAGTAGAAACCGATGATCAGACTGCCATACTCGCCAGTAGCAGCAATCCAGACGGACAACACCAAAGGATCGAGTACCGCCGTTGCCAGCAGCAGGTTCCGAAGAGCGGTAAAGCCACCGCTGCGTACCACCATGTACGGCGATAGGGCATATGCGCAGTAGCCCGCGGTCAGACCAAGCAACCACGATGGGATCCCACCCGGCTCCAGGAAGAACAAGATCAGATCAATGAGGATGACCGGTATCGCCACATACAGGCGCACGTTGGCTTGGGCGAGAACAATCGTCCGCAGCCCAGCCTCGGTTTTTTCGTGTGCACCTTCGATCCAATTCATACGCATGTTTGGAAACCGGCGATATTCATGGATGGCGAGCCCCAACTGTGCGAAAGTATGTGACTTCCGACGAATCTAGTCCATCGCCAACTTGGTTACGACCATTTTTGACATGCCACATCATTCAGTCCACAAGGCAGTTAGGGGCGAGGGCGGGGTGAACGCTCTTGTCGTCGACGATCAGCCCAGCACGCTGATGCTGATTCGGGCGATTCTGGATCATGTGGGGTATCACGTAGTTGAATGCTCCAATGGCCAGTCAGCGATCGACGCATTGTTGACTGATCATTTTGACCTGGTGATCCTGGATTTGAACCTTCCTGACATCTCGGGTGTGGATCTGTTGCGGAGTCCGCGATTGATGCATAGCCATCTGCCTCCGGTGCTAGGGATGACCGCCTCCCCCACGCCAGAGCTGGTCGAAAAGGCCGCGTGGGCGGGGATGTATCGCGTTCTCCCCAAACCCATATCGCGAGAGCAACTGATCGATGCGGCTGCGGACGCGGTGAAGGCAGGCAGATCGACAGAACTGGCGGTAGTGGGAGGGGCTGCGATTGATCCGGCCATCTTGGCAGAGGTCCATGCAATAAATGGGCCGCGTGTTTATCGATTCGTTCACCAAGCGCTTGTAGATGCCGGGCACTGCCTGGAGGACCTTCGCCTTGCCGTCGAGGACGCCGATCTTGCGGCCTGGCGGCGGCATGCGCAAACGCTCGACGGGGTCGCGCTTACGCTCGGGGCCAGACGGTTAACCACCGCAATTGCCGACGTCAGTGCGTTGTCGGATGAGCAACTCACCAGTAATGCAAACTCGTTCACCACACATTTCTCCAAGCTGGCGGACGAAGCGCAGCAAGCACTCAACGAGTGTCTGTGGTACTCGGCGAATGGCGTGGTCGATGAACTGGTGGAGTTGGAGAAGACCGAGCAATTGACCTGTGTGCTCAGCGATCGGGAACGTGCGATCCTGCGCTGGACCGGAGCCGGGAAAACCTCGCATGAGATCGGGATCATTCTTGGTCTGTCCACGCGGACGGTCAATTTTTGCGTTACTGGCATCCTGGACAAACTCCAAGCAGTCAACAAGACCCACGCCGTGGTCAAAGCGGTGGTTCTCGATCTGCTGAATTGATCCTGCGCTCTGCTCTGGGAATCGCTGAATTGATCTGCGATTGCGCTGCAACGGCGCCGTTATCGGATTGGAGTTGATATGTCAGGCGAGCGCCGCACGCTGTATCCGCAGATCGAACCCTACGACAACGGCACGCTAGTCGTGTCGCCGCTGCATACGCTGTACTACGAACAGTGCGGCAACCCGCAGGGCAAGCCGGCCGTGTTCCTGCATGGTGGGCCGGGTGCGGGCTGCAACGCCAACAGTCGGCGGTTTTTCGATCCTGCGCATTACCGCGTCGTGCTGTTCGACCAGCGTGGCAGTGGTCGTTCGACGCCCAATGCCGAATTGCGCGACAACACCACATGGGATCTGGTCGCCGATATCGAGCGCCTGCGCGAGCATCTGCGCATCGAACGCTGGCAGGTGTTTGGCGGTTCCTGGGGTTCGACCCTGGCGTTGGCGTATGCGCAAACGCATCCAAAACGCGTTACCGAACTGGTGCTGCGTGGCATTTTCCTGCTGCGGCGGTGGGAACTGGAATGGTTCTACCAGAAAGGCTGCGATGCGATCTTTCCCGACGCCTGGGAGGCCTACGTGCAACATATACCGCCCGACGAGCGCGGCGATCTGATCAGCGCGTACCACCGGCGCTTGACGGGCACCGACGTGGCGGCGCGCCTGGCCGCTGCCAAGGCGTGGTCGACCTGGGAAGGTGCCACCAGTTATTTGCGCCAGAACCCGGATTACATCGCCGCTACGGGCGCGGACGAATTCGCGCTCACGTTCGCGCGCATCGAGTGCCATTACTTCGCCAACGGCGGTTTTTTCGAGCGCGATGATCAGCTGCTGCGCAATGCGCACAAATTGAAAGACATACCTGCCGTAATTGTGCAGGGTCGCTACGACGTCGTATGTCCGCTGCGCAGTGCCTGGGATCTGCATCGCGCATGGCCGCAAGCGGAATTGCGCATCGTGCCGGACGCCGGGCATTCCGCATTCGAAGCGGGTAATACGCACGAATTGATCGAAGCATTAGACCAATTTCGTGGCTAGCGCAACTGTTAATGTTGACATTGCATTTTTCAGGGAGGGAATGCTAGTTTCCCGATGCAGGGGAATTATCCAAAATCATGGGAGTTGCAATGAAATTATTGATCGCGGTCGCACTGTCGTTCATAGGGCTAAACGCCTATGCGGCCAAACCGAATCTGGTTTGGTGCAACAACTGTACGGACTCGCAGATGCAGGCCGCGGCTCTGCGGACACCAGTTGGCAATACCACCTACATTGGCGATCCAATCAGGCAGGTCGTTAAAGCCTACGAAGTCTATATTGATGTGGAAGACACCAATCCGCCGACCCGTACGAAGGTCGCAGACGATATTACTCCTGACCAATCCTTGGCAGGCTCAGTCGCCGATGCTATCGCGTATTACAATACAAAGCCGATTGGATGGGTGAAGCGAATTACAGTCTACACGAACAAGCCGACAGTCAATGATATTTATGTCGCTGACCCGCATGTTGGAGTTTACGATATTGTCAATGCGGGGCGTAATCAGAATTACGCCGATGCGTGGTTGAACAGTGGCCTCAGCCCGGTGGCGACGGTTGCTTTACTGCTTGGTCATGTAGTGCAAGGGTTTGCCAATTTTAATGTCCTTAACCTGGCAGTTGGTCCGGCTCTTTACGTGCCAGTGCACTTCGAAGATGGAAGTGTTGTCGACGCGGTCTATGATCTTTCCACGGGAGCGCTGAAAATTGATCCATCCACTGCTATCGACTCGCATGGCAATACCGTCCCTTATTTAGGTTTGGACGGTCTCATCCATAATCTTGGCGGTCTACATAATTTTGACGGAGATGGGAATCCTTCAGACATGAATAATTTTCTAAACCAACTGGCAACGGTTCATGTGCCGGTGTTCGTTGAAGTGCCACCTTCAAGCCAGCATGGGTGGGCGTGCGTGAAATCCGGCGATGGACCGAGTGCGGTTTATACTTGCCAGCGCTATTGATGTAACACACGGTGGGAATAAAAAACCGGGCCTCGCGGCCCGGTTTTTTTTGCATCGTTACGCCTTGGCGATCAATGCGCAGCCGGTGCGGATGCAGCGTCGCCCTTCAGACAGGTGCTCATGAACGCCTTGCGCTCCGTGCCCTTGAGCGCCTTGGTTTTGGCTTCGGCGTTGCAGGTTTTCATCTTTTGCCGCTGTGCCATTTTGGCGGGCGATACCTTGGGGGGCGGCGCCACTGGCGACCTGGTCGGCGCGGCTGCCGGTGCCGCCGCGGGGGCCGTCGCCGGTGCCGCGGTGGAAGCTGCGGAGCTGCCCTTGAGGCACGTGCTCATGAAGGTTTTGTATTCATCGCCCTTCAAGCCCTTGGTGTGCGCTTCCTTGGAGCAGGTGCTCATCTTGGTCTGCTGCGCGGTCATGGGCTTGGCGGGCTCGGTGCCAGCGGCGAACGCGGTGCCGACGACGGCGGCGAGAACGAAAGCGAGCGAGGTAACAGCGAACTTCATTGCGATCTCCTGGTGATGGTGGCGGTGCTGCCGCCAGAGTCTACGCCGGCGCCATTGCCGTGCGTAGCTGCGGTGCACAATGATGCCAGAACGCTGAATCGCGTCTGTAGGAAATCGCCGATCAGCACTGTCCGTTTAGCTCGCGTTCGACGTTTCAGGCCGCTTTCGCATCCTTGGCCAGGCGTGGCCCGTGCAGTAGCGCCTGCTTCAGGCCGTCGATCATCAGTTCGACTTCGCCCTCGGTAACGGCGAAATGCGGGGTGAAGCGCAGTGAATTGACGCCGCCGTGGATCACGCCGATGCCGTGCTCGCGCAGCCATTCCTCGGTGCTGCCGGCGCCGAAGCACTTGAACTGGGCGCTGAGTTCGCACGAAAACAGCAAGCCGGTGCCCTGTACCTTGGTAATCAGACCCGGCAATTCGGCCTTGAGTTTGTTCAGCTTGTCGAGAAATTCACGACCGCGCTCGCGAATATTCGCGCGCAGTTGCGGCGTAAACAGCGTCAGTACGGCGCAGGCAACATCGAGCGCACGTGGATTCGCTGTCATCGTGTTGCCGTAGATTCCCTTCTTGTACAACGCCGCAGTCGCCGCGGTGACGGCGAGCACCGACAACGGATATTGACCGGCGTTGAGGGCCTTGGAATAGGTTTCCATGTCCGGCGGGTCGAGTTTTTCGAAGCCCGGGTAATCCACGATCGACAGCACGCCGTGCGCGCGCAAGCCGGCCTGGATCGAATCGACCAGAAACAATGAACCGTGGCTGCGCGTGAGTTCGCGCGCAGCGGCATAGAATTCCGGCGTGACCGCGCGGCCGGGGTCGCCTTCGCCCATGACCGGTTCCAGAAACATCGCCTCGATGAACCAGCCGTTCTTGTCGGCATCGGCGAAGATATGGCGCAGTTGTTCAATGTTGTAGGGTTCGACCGTGATCACGCTGTGTTCGTCGCGAAAGCTGGCCAAGTGCTGCATGTAGGTCTTGCGCGAGGAATCCGAATACAGCGCGGGACGCTCGGTGCGGCCGTGGAACGCGCCCTTGACCACGAGGCGCTTGATCGTGCGGCCGGCGTACTTGCCACCGGCATCGGTCATCAGCTTGGCATTGACGTCGGCGATGCGGCAGGCCAGTGAAACGCTTTCCGAACCGGAATTCAGGCACAGGAACCTCGTATACGGGCAGGCGTCGCGACTGCGACCGATATTCGCCTTGAGCGCACGTGTGAAGCGCATCTGGCTGACGCTCGGCGTCATCACGTTGGCCATCACTTGCGGATGCGCCATCGCCGCGAGCACGGATTTTGGCGCATGGCCGAAGCCGAGCATGCCGTAGCCCCCCGAATCGTGCACCACCGCGCCCTTGAGCGTGACCACCCACGAGCCGCGCGCGGCCAGCGCCACATACGGATTAACCGCATCGTCGGGGTAGAAATTGACGAAATCGGCGGCCACCCGTGTGATCTGTTCGGCCTCGTCCAGTGCCAGCAATTCGGGCAATTCGGCTTGCAATTGCCGATGCAGGGCAACGGCTTCGTCTACCGCTTCGCCCAGTTCGGGATATTGCGTGGCGAGGCGTTCGATGACGGCGTTGGACAGACCTTGTGTACGGATCGCGCCACCACAGCGGCGCAATTCATCAAGTTTGGCGAGGGTGGACATGACGTGTTCTCCGAAAATGCGCAACGCACACCGGTCGGCGCAGACGCTACACGATTGAATAGGCGACAATTTTAGCACATTTGGGCGGTACGCCGAAGGGGCCGCTCTGAGCCAGGTTGATAGAGCCACTTGGCGGCACACCGTTTGACAGATGTCATGCGCAAGTGGTGACCGCCGCGACTGCGCCGAGGCGGTGCGGCCCGGCAAACTGGCTGCCATCGACATCTGGGAGACGTCAATGAGTGAAGATAGGGTAATCGCACAGCTGGATGCGGCCAGCAAGCGCTACGGCAAGTTGCAAGCGCTCGATGCGGTCAATCTGCAAGTGCGCCGCGGCGAAGTGCTGGCGTTGCTCGGTCCGAACGGCGCTGGCAAGACTACGGCTATTTCGCTGCTGCTCGGCCTGTTGCAAGCCGATGCCGGCAGCGCCACCTTGTTCGATGCAGCGCCACAGTCGTTTGCCGCGCGCTCGCGCATCGGCGCGATGTTGCAAACAACCACGGTACCCGACGCGTTGCGCACCGGCGAACTGATCGCCCTGTTCCGAAGTTATTACCCGCAGCCGCGCAGCGTGGCCGACATCGCTCATCTGGCTGGGGTGACGGGTCTGCTCACACGTCGCTACGACAAGCTGTCCGGCGGCCAGCAGCGGCGTGTGCAATTCGCGCTGGCCATCGTCGGCAATCCGCAAATCCTGTTTCTGGATGAACCGACTACGGGCCTGGACATCCAGGCGCGTGAAACGCTATGGAAAACCATCCGCCAACTGGTTGCCGAGGGCTGCGCGGTCGTGTTGACCACGCATTATCTGGAGGAAGCCGAAGCGCTGGCCGATCGTGTCAGCGTGCTGACTAGCGGTCGTATCGTTGCGGAAGGCAGCGTGGCACAGATTCGCGCACGGGTGGCGCAACGCCAGATCCGTTGTATTTCCAATCTGGCTGCGGATGCGGTCGCACAGTGGCCGCAGGTGCGCAGCGCCTACCGCATCGGCGAGCACATCGAGATCGTCACCGACGCCGCGGAGACTGTCGTACGGCAATTGCTGAGTTCGGATGCTGCGCTGAGCGAACTGGAAGTGCGCCGCGCCGGTCTGGCCGAAGCATTCGTCGAAATCACCAAGGTCGCAGCCGATGCGGCTTAAGCGATGCCATGAGCGGCATCGCTCGCATCGGCGAGGGTGAGGCAGGATGCCGAGCGGAGGAGCGCCAGGGACAGTTCTTGCAAATCGCGCATCAACAAAAACGGAGACGCACGAAATGAACACGATGACCGAAGCGATGTCCGTGCCTGCGCGCGGCAACCCCGTGAGCTACCTGCTGGAAGCGAAATACGAATTCCTGCGCGTGCTGCGCACGCCATCCTTCGCGGTGCCGACGTTGCTGTTTCCGCCGCTGTTCTATCTGCTGTTCGGCCTGGTGCTCAACCACAGCAGCGCGCAGGCAGCACGTTATCTGTTCGCGACCTACAGCGTGTTCGGCGTAATGGCGCCGAGTTTGTTCGGATTCGGCGTAGGAATGGCGATCGAGCGCGAGAAGGGCTGGCTGGCGCTCAAGCGCGTGGCGCCGATGCCGCCGGGTGCGTATCTGCTGGCAAAACTCGCGATGGCGATGCTCTGCGGGCTCATCATCTACTGCGTGCTGGCGGCGATGGCGTTCGGCCTCGGCGGTGTTCGCCTTGCAGGGCTGCAATGGCTCACGCTCGGTGTCGTCGCGGTAAGCGGCGCGCTGCCTCTGTGTGCGCTGGGACTGATCATCGGCAGCCGCGCCAATGCCTCCGCTGCGCCGGCGCTGGTGAACCTGATCTACTTGCCCATGTCGTTCTTGTCCGGCTTGTGGATGCCGCTGTCGATGTTGCCGCACGTGTTGCAGCAGATCGCGCCGCTGTGGCCGACCTGGCATCTGGGTCAGCTTGCGCTGATGGCGTCGGGCCAAATTCCCGCCACTAGCATTGCCGGGCATCTGGCCTGGTTGGTCGTCTTCACCGCGGTTTGCGTTTGCATCGCGCGACGCGGGTTGGCACGGAGGGCGTGATGGCAATTCGCAATGCTTGGGCGATAATGGCGGCCATGCTGGATTCTCTGTTGCGCCCGCGCCCGGATTCAATCGCTTGTTGCCATGCCAAGGCGGGCAAGCGGTACTACGGCATGTTGTTCAATCTGGTATGGATGCTATGGATCTTTGCCGATCTGATCTTTGGCGGCAGCGTCAATGAGGATTGGTACATCGCCACGGCTGCCAGCATTCCGCTGTTCCTGGCACTGTATGTGCTCGGTTGCACCCGTTCGCAACGTTACATCGGCCGTTTCGCCCTGGCCATGACCTTGCTCGGTTATGCCGTATTGCCTTGGAATCACAGCGGCGGCGTCACCTACATCATCTACGGCTGTGTCTACTTCGCATTTTTCGGCACGCCGCGGCAGAGTTTGACGAGCATGCTTGTGGCGGTGGCCGGCTTTGTACTCTGGAGTCAGCATCTGGATTGGCCATGGGCCGCCACGATCGGCATGAGCATGGTGGCGTTGTCGGTGGGTGGCGGCAATCTGGGTTACCGCATCAACGCGCAAAAAGACGCCGAATTGCGTTTGAGCCACGACGAGGTCCGTCGCCTGGCCGCAACCGCCGAGCGCGAACGCATTGGCCGCGACCTGCACGATTTGCTTGGGCACACCTTGTCGCTGATTACGCTCAAGTCCGAACTGGCCAACAAGCTGTTCGATCGAGATGCTGTCGCGGCCAGGCGCGAAATGATCGACGTCGAGCACGTCGCGCGCGACGCGCTGGCCCAGGTGCGGCGCGCGGTCACCGGCATTCGTGCGGCGGGATTCGCCGCGGAACTGGCCTCGGCGAAATTGCTGCTCGAATCCAACGGCGTGCATCTGGATTACGAACTTGCCGATGTGGCGCTGCCGGTCGAAGTCGAAACCGCATTGGCGATGACGGTGCGTGAAGCGGTGACCAATATCCAGCGTCACGCGCGCGCGTCGCGCACGAACGTCACGCTTGCCGCTGCCGGCGATCGGCTGGCATTGCGGATTGTCGACGATGGTCGCGGCGGCGATATCGTGCCCGGCAATGGTTTGAGCGGCATGCGTGAACGCCTCACTGCAATCGGTGCGGAGCTGCGTGTGGAATCGCAGCGCGGTCACGGCACGCGGATCGAGGTGACATTGTCGCTGCCGCAGGTGGGAGCGCTGCCCGCGGCGGAC
The DNA here is from genome assembly GCA_050737915.1 of Rudaea sp. Lineage (GTDB taxonomy): Bacteria > Pseudomonadota > Gammaproteobacteria > Xanthomonadales > Rhodanobacteraceae > Rudaea. The sequence goes on along the minus strand of JBOHYL010000166.1, from coordinate 3,924 downwards.
ATGCGAATGAGGCAGGCGTGATTCGGGTGCTGCTTGCCGAAGATCAGGCGATGGTGCGCGGCGCGCTGTCGGCGCTGCTCAAACTTGAATCGGATCTGGATGTAATCGGCAGCGCCGCCGACGGTGCCGAGGCGTGGACGTTGGTGCAACATGATGTTCCCGATGTCGTCGTCACCGACATTGAAATGCCGCAACTGACCGGACTGGAACTGGCCCAGCGCATCCGCGACCACAAGCTCGAATGCAAGGTGATCATCCTGACCACGTTTGCGCGCCCGGGATTCCTGCGCCGCGCGCTGGATGCCGGCGTCAGTGGTTATCTGCTCAAGGACGCTCCTGCCGAGCAGTTGGCCGAAGCGATTCGCAAGGTGCATCGAGGCGGCCGCGCGATCGATCCGCAGCTCGCTCTCGAAGCCTGGTCCGGCTATGATCCGCTCAACGACCGTGAACGTCAGGTACTGCGTCTGGCCGGCGAGGGCCTGTCCGCAGGCGACATCGCTGCTCAACTGCATCTGTCGCAGGGCACCGTGCGCAATTATCTGTCTGAAGCGATCGGCAAACTTGGTGTGAGCAACCGCATTGAGGCGTATCGTATCGCGCGGCAGAAAGGCTTTCTCTGAGCGGGCGTCTGTGCGATTCACCGCGTACAATTGCGCGGTGAAAAAATCCGACTTTCACTACGATCTGCCGCCGGAGTTGATCGCGCAGGCACCGCTGGCGAGACGCTCTGCAAGCCGCTTGCTGGTCGTTGATGTGCCGGCGCGGCGTTTCGACGACCACAAGTTCGACGATCTGGTCGAATATTTGCGTTCGGGCGATCTATTGGTGTTCAACGACACGCGCGTGTTGCCGGCGCGGCTGTACGGGCTCAAGCAAACTGGCGGCGCGGTGGAAATCCTGATCGAACGCATCACTGGCGCGCACACCGCACTGGCCCAACTGGGCGTGAGCAAAAAGCCGAAAACGGGCAGCCGTATCCAGCTTGAGGACGGCAGCGAGTTCGAAGTGCTCGGTCGCGAAGGAGAATTTTATGCTTTGCGCAGCGATGGCAACGAACCGCTGGAAAAATTGCTGCTGCGTCTCGGTCACATGCCGCTACCGCCGTACATCGAGCGTGCGGACGATGCCGCCGACGCTGAGCGATACCAGACCGTGTATGCGCGCGCGCTGGGTGCGGTCGCCGCACCCACAGCCGGCCTGCATTTCGATGCGCCGCTGCTCGATGTGTTGCGCACGAAGGGCGTGGACTTCGGCTATGTGACGTTGCACGTCGGTGCCGGCACGTTTGCGCCGCTGCGCAGCGAGCGTGTCGAGGATCACACGATGCATCGCGAATGGCTCAACGTTGGCGCCGAACTGGTGGAAAAAATTCGGCGCGCACGTGCGGCGGGCGGGCGCGTGATCGCGGTCGGCACCACGGTGGTGCGCGCGCTGGAATCCACCTTGCGTGACGAGCAGGTGCAGCCGTTTGCCGGCGAGACGCAGATTTTCATTTTTCCCGGCTACCGCATTGCCAGCGTCGACGCGCTGATCACGAATTTCCATCTGCCCGAATCCACCCTGCTGATGCTGGTGTCGGCCTTCGCCGGGCGCGAGGTGATGCTTGATGCGTATCGGCACGCCGTGCGCGAACGCTACCGGTTTTTTTCGTATGGGGACGCGATGCTGATTCTTCCGCAAGGTGCAGCGGCATGAGCACGATGCAATTCGACCTGCTTGCCAGTGACGGCGCCGCGCGTTGCGGCCGCATCAGGCTGCCACGCGGCACGATCCAGACCCCGGCGTTTATGCCGGTCGGCACATATGGATCGGTCAAGGCAATGACGCCGGCATCGATTCTTGATACCGGCGCGGAGATCATTCTCGGCAACACGTTTCATTTGTTCCTGCGGCCGGGCTTGGATGTGATCGGCGAATTCGGTGGCTTGCACGAGTTCATCGGCTGGGACAAGCCCATCCTCACCGATTCCGGCGGTTTCCAGGTGTTCTCGTTGGCGCAACGGCGCAAGATTACGGAAGAGGGCGTGCGCTTCTCCTCGCCGGTGGACGGCTCGACGGTGTTCCTGTCGCCGGAAGAATCCATGCGCATTCAACATGTGCTTGATTCTGACATCGCGATGATTTTCGACGAATGCACGCCGTACCCCGCGACGGAAGCTCAAGTGCGCGAATCGATGCAACTGAGTCTGCGTTGGGCCGAACGCTCGCGCCGCGCGTCCGACGACCTGCGCAATCCGAATGCGCTGTTCGGCATCGTGCAGGGCGGCACCTATCCGCAATGGCGCGAGGTATCGGCGGAAGGTCTGCTGCAAATCGGTTTCGATGGCTACGCGGTCGGCGGATTGGCGGTCGGCGAACCGGAAACCGAACGCAACCGCACGCTGGAAGAAACCGTGCCGCTGCTTCCACCGGATCGCCCACGTTACCTGATGGGCGTGGGCCGCCCGCAGGACATCGTCGAAGCGGTGTGCCGGGGCATCGACCTGTTCGATTGCGTGATGCCAACGCGTAATGCGCGCAATGCGCACATCTTCACGCGTCGTGGAGTACTGCGCATTCGCAACGCGCAGTACGAACGCGACACGCGGCCACTGGATGAGGCCTGTGCCTGCTACACGTGTCGTTCCGGATTTTCGCGCGCTTATTTGCGTCATCTGGACAAATGCGGCGAAATGCTCGGGCCGATGCTGGCGACGATCCACAACCTGCACTACTACCAGGACCTGAGGCGCGGCCTGCGTGAGGCGATTGCCGCGCGCACGCTGGCGGATTTCGTTTCCGAGTTTTATCGGCGGCAAACCGCATTGGGTTGACCCGTTGTCAAGGGTTTCCGCACGGCCTGCGACCGAACAGGTCGCGTTTTTGCTCGTGACCAAAAGCAATGCTTCCATCCGTTGTGACCGCGTCCTGCCCATTTCCGCTCGCGTCCAGCGAGCGGCGTACTTTTCTTTGCTTGCCCAAAGAAAAGTACGCAAAAGAAATGGCATCAGGCACGCCCCGGGATATGCTCAAACTGCACCTGATCGCTGACTGAGATTCCAATTACATCCCGTCGTAGTCCGGTGTAGCGCCATACTTTACAAATGTGGTATGTGAGTGGAATGTCTGTTCGACGCAATCTTGGCGTGCAATTATCCGAAGGGCGTGCCAAACGTGCTTTCTTTCGGTTACCTTTCTTTGCACGGGCAAAGAAAGGTGACCCGCTCGGCCGCAGGCCGAGTGGAAGCACTGCTTTCGATAATTTCCGCTCGCCCACCGGCTGAGCGGCGGCACGGCAGTCGCAGAGGGCCCGCTGCCCGGCGCGCCGCATGGGCGCAAGATGCACATTCCCTCATCCCATGCCATAATTCCCGGTCTTTTGACAGGCCCGCAGCATTCGCGGCGGGCGCAAACGCGAGAATTTCATGGATTTTCTGATTTCCAACGCCTACGCCCAGGCGCCAGCCGCCGGTTCGCCGGGCGGCATCGGTTTGCTGGGTTCGCCGATCGTGTTCATCGTCATCATGGTGGTGATGATGTTCATCATGTTCCGCTCGCAGTCCAAGCGGCAGAAGGAACTCAAGGCGATGCTCGCCGCACTGGCGCGCGGCGACGAGGTGGTGAGCAACGGCGGCGTGGCCGGGCGCATCGACGACATTGGCGAAAGCTTCGTGACCCTTGAAATCGCGCCAGACGTCAAGATAAAGCTGCAGAAATCCGCAATCTCGATGGTGCTGCCCAAGGGTACGCTGAAGTCCGCCTGATTCCAGCAAACGCCGAAGTTTGAAATACCCTGCTGCTGCCCTGCGTGGCCGCGCTTTGCAAAATGTGGTGTCTATGAACGAGTTTCCCCGTTGGAAATACATCCTGGTCGCGGTGATGATCCTGCTCGGGATCGTGTATGCGCTGCCGATCGTGTTCCCGCAACAACCGGCCGTGCAGATC
>JBOHYL010000165.1:0-19820 GCA_050737915.1 Rudaea sp. | reverse complement strand
AAGCGCGCGTTCGACCTGTTGGTGCGCAAGTACCAGCACCGGGTTGTCGGCGTGATCTCCCGCTATGTCGCGGACTGGAGCGAATGCCAGGACGTGGCGCAGGAAGCCTTCATCCGCGCGTACCGCGCCATCGGTGCGTTCCGCGGCGATAGCCAATTTTATACTTGGATGTACAAGATCGCCACCAATACCGCCAAGAATCATCTCGTCTCCCAGGGCCGCCGTCCGCCCGCCGACGATATCGCCATCGACGACGCGGTGCTGCTCGACGGCGGCATGCGCCTGAAGGACCGCGCCACGCCCGAGCACGAGTTGCTGCGCCAGGAAATTGAACAAACCGTGTTCGCCGCGGTCGAACAGTTGCCGGAAGACCTGAAGACCGCCATTACCCTGCGCGAGGTCGACGGCCTGAGTTACGAGGAAATCGCCGAAAAAATGGATTGCCCGATCGGCACTGTGCGTTCCCGCATCTTCCGGGCACGCGATGCCATTGATCAGAAACTGCGCCCCTTGCTGGAGGACGCGAAAGCGAGTCAGACATGAGCGAGCCATTGCGCGAACAACTATCCGCACTGATGGACGGCGAACTGCCGAACGATCAGTTGCGTTTCCTGCTGCGGCGCATCGATGCGGACGCGGCCCTGGCAAATTGCTGGTCGCGTTACCAGATGGCTGGCGCCGTGTTGCGCAAGCAGGCCGCGATCGCGCCGCTGCGCGCCGGTTTTTCCGAGCACGTATTGCGTCACGTGGGACGGCTGAGCGCCGCTGCCCGCATTCTGCGTTGGACCGGTGGCGGCGCCGTTGCCGCTGCGGTGGCGGTTCTGGCTCTGGTTTCGACGCGACCGGCTGGCGAGTTGCCTGCGCCGACGCCTGTGCTGGCCGCGGTATCGACACCAGCGCAGGCCGCACGCACGCGAAGTAGTTTTCTGCCGATCGCGCCGAGCTTCGATTACTCGCAGCCGGCCAGTTTTGATACCGGATTGATCCGGCTGCCACGTTACGATCTGCGCGCGCGTTACAGTAGCCCCGTCACGTGGCCAGAACCGCAGGCGAATAGTCCACAGACGCAGCCACCTTACGTGCTGCTGCTGCAGCCTGCGCAGCAGCAGGCTGATGCAAGCGCTACGCCGCGGCACAATTGAATTCGATTTTGCGTGGAGTGCGCGGCTTGAGCCGCCGTACCCGTGCACCTGGAAATTCTCGATTAGCCAAGGACAATTTCATGCAAAAGCATACTTTGCGATATCTGCTTTCGTTCCTGGTGTTGGCTCTGCTCAGCGCCGGTGCGTGGGCGCAGCAACTACCCGATTTCACGCAACTCGTGGAAAAGAACGCGCCCGCCGTCGTCAATGTCAAGGCCACCCATAATGGCAGCGACGACAACAACGCGAACGGCCAGATCGATCCGCAGGATGTGCCCGAAATCTTCCGCCGCTTCTTCGGTCCCATGGGACCTGGCGGGCATCCGCATTTCGACGGTATGCGCGTGTCGCTGGGTTCGGGCTTCATCATCTCCAGCGACGGCTACATCCTGACCAACAACCACGTCGTGGAAGGAGCCGATCAGATCACCGTGCGCCTTTCCGATCGCCGCGAACTCGACGCGAAGGTGATCGGTACCGATGCCGATTCCGACATCGCCCTGCTCAAGGTCAAGGCTACCGGTTTGCCGACGGTGGCGATCGGCGATTCGAGCAAACTCAGGCCCGGGCAGTGGGTAGTGGCGATCGGTTCACCGTTCAATTTCGATCATTCCGTGACCCACGGCATCGTCAGCTATGTCGGCCGCGGTTTCGGTGGCGCCGACCAGCAGTATGTGCCGTTCATCCAGACCGACGTGCCGATCAATCGTGGCAATTCCGGCGGTCCGCTGTTCAATATGGATGGTCAGGTAGTCGGCATCAATTCGCAGATCTACAGCAATACCGGCAGCTCGGTCGGCATTTCCTTTGCCATTCCGATCAACATCGCGATGAACACGGTCGAGCAGTTGAAGAAGTACGGTCTTGTGTCGCGCGGCATGATCGGCGTGCAGATCCAGAATGTGGATCGCGCCATCGCCCAGAGCCTGGGTCTGCCCAATGCCGAAGGCGCTCTGGTGGCCAAGATCACCCCGGGCAGTAGCGCCGACAAAGCTGGTGTGCAGGTACAGGATGTGATCCTTGCCTTTGACGGCCACGCCATCGAGCAATCCTCGGATCTGCCGCCACTGGTCGGCAACACCAAACCCGGGAACAAGGCTGAGCTGAAGCTCTTCCGCGACGGCAAGACCATCACGGTGCCGGTGACGGTCGGCGAGCTGCCGCAGGACGCCAACAAGCTGGCGAGTCTGGGCGGCGCGCAAGCAAAATCTGGCAACGCGCTCGGCATTGTCGTCGATGATCTGAATGCCGATCAGCGCAGGCAATTGGGACTCAAGGATCAGGGCGTCGTCATCACTGATGTACGCGGCGTTGCCGCACAGCGTACCGGGCTGCAACCCGGCGACGTGGTGTTGATGGTCGGGCGCAAACCGGTGAAGTCCGCTACCGGGTTCAATACCGCGGTCAAGGACGTCAAACCCGGCGAGTCCGTCATGCTGCTGGTGCGCCGTGACGACGTCACCCAGTTCGTCGCCGTGACCATGCCAACGGCCAAGGGTTGAGTCTGCTACGCGTATCAACGCCGGTGTCTGCGAAGGCACCGGCGTTGATGCTTGCGGGGCAGCGAACGGCGCTTTCTGCGATAATGCGCGCTTTGCCGCGCCGGCACGGCATGCGGCTGTCGAAAGCCGCATGAACCTGATCCGCAATTTCTCCATTATCGCCCACGTCGATCACGGCAAGTCCACGCTGGCCGACCGCATTATCCAGTTGTGCGGTGGTCTGGAAGCGCGTGAGATGGAAGCGCAGGTGCTCGATTCCAACCCGATCGAGCGCGAACGCGGCATCACGATCAAGGCGCAGTCGGTGTCGTTGCCGTACACCGCGCAGGACGGCAAGATCTATCAGCTCAATTTCATCGACACGCCTGGCCACGTGGATTTCTCCTATGAGGTCAGCCGCTCGCTGGCCGCCTGCGAAGGCGCTTTGCTGGTGGTCGACGCCGCGCAGGGCGTGGAAGCGCAATCGGTTGCCAACTGCTACACAGCGGTTGAGCAGGGCCTGACCGTGGTGCCGGTGCTGAACAAGATCGATCTGCCGACCGCTGACATCGAGAAAGTCAAAGCCGAAATCGAGGCCGTCATCGGCATTCACGCCGACGACGCGATCGCCATCAGTGCCAAGACTGGGCAGAACGTGGATGCGGTGCTGGAAGCCATCGTCGCGCGCATTCCGCCGCCCAAACCGCGCGATACGGATCGGTTGCAGGCACTGATCATCGATTCGTGGTTCGACAATTATCTCGGCGTGGTTTCGCTGGTGCGCGTAATGCAGGGCGAGATCAAGCCGCGCGACAAGATTCTGGTGATGTCCACCGGACGCACGCACGAGGTCGATCAGGTCGGCGTGTTCACGCCCAAGCGCACCAATCTCAACCGCCTGGGGCCGGGCGAAGTCGGTTTCGTCTGCGCTTCGATCAAGGAAGTCCACGGCGCGCCGGTCGGGGACACCCTGACCCTGGCGAACGCGCCTGCAGCGCATGCCTTGCCGGGCTTTCGGAAGATCCAGCCGCGCGTGTTTGCCGGCCTGTTCCCGGTCGCCGCCGACGCCTATCCGGCGCTGCGCGAAGCGCTGGAAAAACTCACCCTCAACGATTCTTCGTTGCATTTCGAGCCGGAAAGCTCCGAGGCGATGGGTTTCGGCTTCCGCTGCGGTTTCCTCGGGTTGTTGCACATGGATATTGTGCAGGAGCGCCTGGAACGCGAATACGATCTGGCCCTGATCAGCACCGCACCGACGGTGGTCTACGAAGTGCTGCAAACCGACGGGCGCGTGATCCAGCTCGACAATCCGGCCAAGTTGCCGGCAACCAATTACATCGAGGAAATTCGCGAGCCGGTCATCGTTGCCAATATCCTCACGCCGCCGGCCTACGTCGGCAACGTGATCACCCTGTGTGAGGAAAAACGCGGCGTGCAACGCTCGATCCATTACCTGGCCACCAAGGTGCAGATCAGCTACGAGCTGCCACTGGCCGAGGTTGTGCTGGATTTCTTCGACAAGCTCAAATCGGTATCGCGCGGCTATGCCTCTATGGACTACCATTTCGAGCGCTTCCAGGCCGGGCCATTCGTGCGCCTGGACGTGCTGATCAACGGCGATCGCGTCGACGCACTCAGTTTGATCGTGCATCGTGCGGCGGCCGACCGGCGCGGGCGCGGTCTGACTGACCGCATGAAGGATCTGATCCCGCGCCAGCAGTTCGACGTTGCCATTCAGGCCGCGGTCGGCGCGCAAGTCATCGCGCGCACAACAGTCAAGGCGCTGCGCAAGAACGTGCTCGCCAAGTGCTACGGTGGCGATGTGACGCGCAAGCGCAAGCTGCTGGAAAAACAGAAAGAAGGCAAGAAACGCATGAAGCAGGTCGGTCGCGTGGAGATCCCACAGGAAGCGTTTCTGGCCGTGCTGCAGGTCGACAAATAACCACGCGGGAGCGCGTCCCGCTTAGCGAAGGAAAACCCCGATGGAATTCGATTTTGCGTTGTTGCTGGTCGTGCTGACCGCCATCACCGGCGTGATCTGGCTGATCGACCGCCTCCTCTTCGCGCGCAGGCGTGCCGCGCGTGCGCAGGCCCTGGCCACTGCCGAGGGCAGTACGAGCGAGCGCCAGCAGCGCGCCGAAGAGGCGATGCGTGAACCGATCCTGGTCGAGTACGCACGCTCGTTCTTTCCGGTTATCCTGATCGTGCTGTTGTTCCGTTCATTCATCGCCGAACCATTCAAGATTCCGTCCGGCTCGATGATGCCGACTTTGCTGGTCGGCGATTTCATTCTGGTCAACAAGTTCGCCTATGGCTTGCGCCTGCCAGTGCTGGGCACAAAGGTCGTGGATATCGGCGAACCGCATCGTGGCGATGTGTTCGTGTTCCGCTATCCAAACCCTGAGCACGACCCGAACAAGGAAGGCCTCGACTACATCAAGCGTGTGATCGGCCTGCCTGGGGATACCATCACGTATCGCAACAAGACCCTGTACGTGAACGGCAACGAAATCGCGCAAACCGACATTGGCCCGTTCGTCGGTACCGGCATGGAAGGCCGGCGCATGGCTGGCGCGGAAATCCACGATGAGATGCTGGCGCACACCACGCACGAGATTCTCGAGTCCAGCGTGTTGCCGCCGGGCCGCGAAGGCACTTGGACAGTGCCTGCTGGACACTATTTCGCAATGGGGGATAATCGCGACAACAGTGAGGACAGCCGCTACTGGGGCTTCGTGCCGGAACAGAACCTGATCGGCCGGGCCTTCGTGATCTGGATGAACTGGGACGGCGGTATCGACTTCAAACGAATCGGCACATTGATCAAGTGAGGACGACCATGCGCACACAACGCACGCAATACGGCATCACCCTGATCGGATTCGCGATCATGCTCTGCGTTCTCGGCTTTTTTGCATATGGCGCGATGAAGTTGATTCCGCTGTACAGCGAATATTTCGGCGTGATCAAGTCGATGAAGTCTCTGCAAACGAATCCCAACATCGACACCATGCAGATCGACGAAATCCGGCGCAAGCTGGACACGATTTTCGACGTGCAGTACGTCGACGAAACCGATGTGCCGCTATCCAGCGTCACCCTGATCACCGCGAATGGCCAGCGCAGCCTGCATATCGCCTACAGCGTGGACAAGCCGTTCATCTACAACATTGATTTGCTCGTGCATTTCGAGCACACCGTGGACCTGTCCAAGGGAGCGACATACTGACCTTGCGCACGGCGTTCGCCTACGCCTTCCGCGATCCGGCGCTGCGCGAACTTGCGCTGCGCCACCGCAGCGTCGGCGCGCACAACAACGAACGCCTGGAATTTCTTGGCGACGCTTTGGTTGATCTTTTTGCCGCCGAATTGTTGTACGAACGCTTTCCCGGCGCCGACGAAGGTGAGCTTACCCGCTGGCGCGCGCACATGGTCAACGAGGGCGCGCTGGCGCGTATCGCGCGCGAACTGGAACTGGGCGATCAACTGCACCTGGGGCCGGGTGAGCTGAAAAGCGGGGGCTGCCGCCGCGATTCGATTCTCGCCGATGCATTCGAGGCATTGGTCGCCGCTGTCTACCTGGATGGCGGATTCGAGGCGTGCCGGCACGCCGTGCGCGCGCTGTTCGAGCCGCGTGTGGACGAGGCGGCGAATGCGCAGGACAAGGATGCGAAAACGCGGTTGCAGGAACTGCTGCAAGGTCGTGGCTTGCCGTTGCCGGAGTACGAATTGACCGGTTCCAACGGCGCCGATCACGCCAAGGTGTTCGACGCGGTTTGTGTGGTCGCCGCACTCGGCTTGCGCTGCCTGGGACACGGCGGCAGCCGGCGTGCCGCGGAACAGCAGGCCGCGGCGACGATGATCGCGCAGATCGAGGCCGCGCACGATGGTTGAAATCGGCAAAACCGCCGCGGCTGTGGATTTTCGCTGTGGCAGCGTAGCGCTGGTCGGTCGACCCAACGTCGGCAAGTCGACCCTGCTCAATGCGCTCATCGGTTGGAACCTGAGCATTGCCGGCCCGAAGCCGCAGACTACACGCCATCGCATCCTGGGTATCCTCACACGACCGCACGGCCAGATCCTGTTTCTGGATACGCCCGGGTTGCATCGCGGCGCTGGCCACGCTCTCAACCGACAGCTCAATCGCACCGCGCGCAGTGCGCTGGCGGAGGCCGACATGGCCGTGCAGGTCATCGAAGCCGGACGTTGGACGGCCGAGGACAAGGCGGTCTGCGCTGGGCTCGATGCGTCCCGGCCACGTTTGCTGGCGATCAACAAGATCGACGCAGACAAGCGCAAGTCAGCCTTGCTTCCATTCATCGAAAAAATCGTCGCGGCACATACGTACGACGCCGTGTTTCTGGTGTCGGCGCGTAAACGTGATGGTCTGGATGCGCTTGCGCAGGGCATCATCGAGCGCCTGCCCGCGGGGGCCGCGGCGTTTGCACAAGACGAATTGACCGATCGCAGTGAACGGTTTCTCGCCGGCGAAATGGTACGCGAACAGCTCATGTTGCGACTCGCGCAGGAATTACCCTATGCGACGACGGTGGAGGTCACCGATTTCCGCGACGAGGACGGTCGAGCGGTGATCGAAGCTGTCGTCTGGGTTGAACGGGACAGCCAGAAAGGCATCGTCATCGGCGCCGGCGGCGCACAACTGAAGGCGATCGGCAGTGCCGCGCGACGACGGATGGAACGCGCGTTCGATCGGCACGTGCACCTGCAGCTGACCGTGCGCGTGCGCGCCAATTGGTCCGACGACGAAGCTGCGCTCAAGCGTTTTGGCTACCGCGAATGATCCGCGTCGACGCACAGCCAGCGTTCGTGCTGCATGCGCGTCCGTGGCGCGAAACCTCGCTGTTACTCGAAGTATTCAGTCGCGATCAAGGTCGCACAGGACTGCTCGCGCGCAGCGTGCGCGGAGTGCGGGCGCGCATGTCGCGGGCAGTATTGCAACCATTCACTCCACTGCATCTGAGCTGGAGCGGGCGCGGCGAATTGGCGACTCTGACTGCTGCCGACGTCGCCGGGTCGGCATTGCCACTGAGCGGCGAAGCCTTGTTGTGCGCTTTGTATCTGAACGAGCTCGTCGTACGCCTGGCGCCACGCCATGACCCGCATCCGGCGCTGTTCACCGACTATCTGGAAGCGCTGACACGCCTGGCACACGGCGCTGCACCGGCATGGAGCCTGCGCCGCTTCGAACGTGATCTGCTCGCGCACATCGGCTACGGCTTGTTGCTCGATGTCGAGGCCGAAACTGGCACACCACTGGATGCGCAGGCCGACTACGCCTATCTGCCGGAATCCGGGCCGGTGCGTTGGTCTATCACCGGCAATGGATTGAAACTTCGCGGCGCGGCTCTGTTGGCGTTGGCGCGCGACGAGGAACCTGCCGCTGTGGACTTGCCGGGCTTGCGACGGTTGTTGCGCGCGCTGATTGTGCAACGGCTGGATGGCGCGACGTTGAACGCGTGGGGCCTGCTGAGCGCAACGCGGCGCTGAAAAACCCCTTTGGCGATCTGCGAAAACCGCTTCACAGGTTGGCGCCGATCCGTTTGATGGTGCGATCCACCTGCGCGATCTGTCCGCGCATGCGGCGTTGTTCGTAGCGTTGGCGTACGTCACGCAATTCGGCGATCGCGCTCGTGGTTCTGCCTTCGGCTGCCAGCACGCGCGCTTCGCTGCGGCGAATGTCCAGAGAATCCAGACTGTCGGGATGGGACTTGACGAAGCCCAGCGCCGCATTCATCGCCGTGCGCGCCTGCGCCTTGCGTCCGAGCGCGAGCAAGGCATCGGCGCGCGTTGCGTTGGTCGTGGCCAGCCCCGATTCGGCATCGGCTCCGGTAAAGCCTGCCTGAGTTTTATCCAGGCGCATCAGTGCTTCTTCGGGCTTGTGCTCGCGCAGCGCCAATCGCGCAAGATCCACCTGCGTGGACGCGGCCTTGTAGTCCTCCTTGAGTTGCTGCTCGATCATCAGGGCGGCCTGCAGTTGCGTGCGCGCACCAGTCAGGTCGCCCGAGTCGCGCAATACGATGCCAAGCCGGTTCAAGGTATCGCCTTCGCCCTCTTTGCTGGCCAGCTTGCGCTGGATATCGACCGCGCGTTGCGCATTGGTTCGCGCGTCGGCGAATTCGCCGCGCAGGCGCTGCAGGTCGGCCAGCGACATCAGCGCCCACGCCAGATTGGCCTGATTGCCGATGCGTTCGTTCAACGTCACCGCATCGTTGTAGGTAGCCAGCGCGGCATCGGTCTGACCGCGTTCCATCTCGATCGTGCCCAGCGCCGAAAGCGACCAAGCTTCGCCTTCGGGGTCGCCTAGGTCGCGGCGCAACTGCAGTACACGTTCGGTATCCTGCCAGGCATCCAGCAGCTTGTCCTGCGCGTACTCGATGCTGGCGAGATTGGCCAGCGCGGTGGCCTCACCGGATTTCACGCCAAGATTGCGGAAGGTCGACAACGCGCGTTTGTACAGTTCCGTGGCCTGATCGAATTCGCCGTGGTCGTAGTGCCAGCCGGCCAAGTCAACGTCGGCTCGCGCGGCAAGCGCCGCATCGTGCGTATTGGCGAAAATCGCCGCCGCTTTTTGATAATCGGCATACGCCGCCGGTTTGTCGCCAAGAAAGTCCAGCGCCCAGGCATGCAACAGTAATGCTTCGCCCTGCATGGTTGGCGCGTTCAACGCCACGGAGCCGGCGATCGCGCGTTGTGCGGCATCGCGTTCGCCGCTCCAGTCAGAACGCATCTGCGCGATACCAGCCTCGGCCAGATCGATACGCGGATCCTGGCCTTGACTTGCATGCAATTGTTGCAGCGTCTTGACCGCCTCGTCGTTGTGCCCAGCCATCGCTTGCACGCGCGCCAGGCCCATGGCGTACTCGATCTCCTCCGGGAAAAACCGGTGCAGGGCATCATAGGTCTCGACGGCATCCGGCCAGGATCGCTGCGACTCGTACGAAATCGCTTCAATCGCCAGCCGCAATTCGCGTGACGCCTTGCCCGCACGTTCCAGCGCGGCATGTGCGACCGCGACCGCGCGCTGGTCGTAGCCGAACTCGTGCAACGCGCGCGCCAAGGACAGACTCGCTGGCAGAAAATCCGGCGAACGCGTAACCGCCTGATTCAGGTTGTCGATTGCAGCTTGTCCATCCATGCGCCGCAACTGTTCAACGCCGACTGCGTAATAGCGCAACGTCTCGGTATCCGCGGCGAGTTCGTTGTCGCGAGTCGTTGCCAGATTTTCGCTGAGCCGGTTCAAACCCAGTTGTTCGCGCAAACGCTGGCCGGTCTCGGCCACGAGCATGCGCAGGTTATTGCTGTTGCCGCTTTCGGAAAACGTGCCAATCGCATTGCCGGTGCGTGCATCGAGTACCGTCAGATCCAATTTCAGCGGGTCTGCGCTGTCGCCGGAATCGGTGTGGTATTTGCCTGCAACCACGAGGTCCGCGCCCAGTTGGCGGCGCAGACGTTCCAGTGTTTCGCGGCCGGGATCGGTGGCACCCCGCGGCGGCAGGTTGTGCATGACGCGCGCGATCGAATCGCCGGGAACCACGTGCACCTGCTCGGCGACTGCCAATTCCAGGCCAAGCAGTTCCGACAGTGCCGTGGCCAGCCACTGGTCGTGCGCGTTCGCGTCGGTATCGGCGAAATCCAGTAGCGCGATCGATGGTTTGGTCGCATCGTCGCTGGCGACACCCAGTGGTTGACTGCGCTCGGGAGCCCGTTGCGACAAACGCATGACGGCCAACACCGACACGGCCAGGACGATCGCGCCGGCAAAATAAACTGGCCAGCGCAGCCGGCGCCGATTCGATACGACGGGTAGCGGTACCGGATACGGGCTTGTAGTTGCTTCCGATGCGACGTCGCTTGGCGCCGGGGTAGGCGGACTGCTGGCGGATGCACTGATGCCGACGAAACGGTAACCCTGTTTCGGCACAGTCGCAATGTAATGCTCGCCGTCGTCGCCGAGCGCCTTGCGGATCTGCCAAATGTATTTGTTGAGATTGACCTCCGAGACGATTGTCTTCGGCCACAGGCGCGCGAAAAACTCATCCTTGCTGACCAACTTGCCGGCATGCTCTAGCAGGAAAGTCAGCGCGTCGAATACCTTCGGCGGCAGGTCGATTGCCTCATCGCCGCGGACCAACGTGCGTTCGCGCACATCCACTTGGAACGGACCGAACGAGTAGCTGCGATGTTCGCTAGCCGCCATGGAAGGTCAACCATTCTGTGACGCCGACTAGTGTAGCGCCAAGCAAGCGTGGTAGATGTTGTCGAGAGAACAAAAAAACCAGAAAAAAAAGAACATTCCGGGGAAGCCGGCGCCGGACCGGCGTGATATTTGAAGGCGTCCAATGTGGGAGATGGCTTGTGATGTCTGGAATGCTCAGCAAAGCCCTTGCGTCATTATCGGTTGCCGCATCGCTGGTTACCACCATCCCCGCGCTGGGCACCGACGGATATTTCGATGCCAGTTGGACTGGTGGCGGCCATATCACGCTGTCGCCGTGGTCGGCCGGCCCGCAGAACACTGGGGATGCTCTGCTGATCCAGCCGGACGGCAAGATGCTGATCGCAGGTAATCGTTATGCCAGCAACTCCGGCCCCTTCGTGTTCTGCCTGACTCGGCTTACCGCCGATGCTGGCTACGACTACAGCTTTGGCCCGAATGGCGACGGGCGCGTTTGCCTGGATCAATTCGCTGCGCTGGCTGCCTATCCCAGCCAGCATTTCCTCGGGCACGGCATGGCTTTGCAGGCCGATGGCAAGATTGTCCTCGCTGGCAGCATCGGCAATGATCTGGGTACGACGGACGCTTTGGTGCTGCGCCTGAACCCGGATGGCACGCTGGATACCAGTGCCGCGGATGGCGCAGGCTATGTCTCATTCCAATTCGCGACAGACGCTGGCGCAGATTTCAGCGCTGCCGTCGACGTTGCGCTGCAGTCGGACGGCAAGATCGTGGTCGCCGGTACCGGATATCGAGAAGCCTGTCCTCCGTCGTGCAACGAGGATATGGGTGTCGCCCGTTTCGACGGCAGCCTGCATCCGGATTCCACGTTCAAAAGCAACGGCAAGCGCTTGGTCGCGTTCGATCTTGGTTCAGATATGGATGACGAAGCGTATCGAGTCATTGTGCAGCCAAGCGGCAAGATCCTGATCGCTGGCTTTGCGGACAACACAGTGTTCGAAGCGGCGGTCGCACGACTCGATGCCGACGGCAGCGACGATACGAGCTTCGGCGACAGCGGGCAAGGCCGTTTTCATTTTGCGATCAAGCATGCCGTCACGATCGCCTATGCCATGGCGGTCGACGCCAACGGGAAAATCCTGCTGGCTGGTGAAAATGACACGGGAACGGCACCGGATATCCGCATGATGGTGGCGCGTCTGCTTGCCGACGGCAGTGCGTTCGATACGGCGTTTGACGGCATTTCCGGCGGCGTGTTCGGCACGCCTGCGGGCACTGGCCTGCTTGACTTCAGCGGCCTCGTCGCCGGCGCAGGAAATAACGATAGCGCCAGGGATATCGCTATCCAGAGCGACGGTCGTATCGTGTTGGTCGGTGTCATCGGCACGACGTCCTCTACTGACTTGTTCGGAGAGGCGCGTCTGAACCCGGACGACGGCAGCTACGACAACAACTTCGCCGTTGCGGGACGCGACTATGGTTGGTTCGGGGTGGCAGGGGATTACATCGCGCTGGCTTCAGCGATCGCCTTCGCACCTGGTAACCACATGATGGTCGTGGGCAGCGAGTTGGCGACGACCACGAGCAATGCCCAGATCGGCATCGGGCGCCTGACCACCGACCTGATTTTTTGCGGCCCGTTCGAGCCGCCGACCAACCAAAGCAATCCATGAGCACAAATCTCAATACCAGGAGGGAAATCCCATGAAGGTCTTGCCCATCATTCGCGTTGTCGCTTTGGTCTGCGGTGGATTGGTGGCGGGTGTTGCGCTCGGTGACCGCGAGGGTGCCTCGTATGCCCGCGCGGGAATGGATGTGCACTGTCTTGTGCAATACCAGCAATTTCAGCATATGCATTTCGTGACGTTCATGCCGCTGTTGACGATGGTCAGCATTCTCGCTCCGCTGATCTGGATAATGCTGATTCGTTCGCAATGGCGAACGCTGCGCTTCTGGTTGTTGGTGACCTCGGTGCTGGGCTTCACGCTGTGCATGACGGTTTCGGCGGTCGTGAATTTCCCGATCAACCATTTGCTGATGACCTGGAGTGCCGCCGCGCCACCTGCAGACGTTCGCCAATTGTGGGCACCGTGGGAAGGCGCCAATAGCGTGCGGGCGGTGGCAACCTGTTTGGGGTTTCTTCTCCAGGCAGTTGTGATCGGCACCAACGCATCGGGTGCCGGCATCTCCCGTTCCATCTGATGAATCGCGAGCAGTCACTGGCAACAAGAGGAGTAAAGCGCATGCAAATCCTACCCGTCGTTCGTATCATCGCCATGGTTTGTGCCGGACTTTATGCCGGCATCCTGCTAGGCGATCGGCTTGGCGCAAGCTACGCGCGCGCGCGCATCGACGCGAGCGCCTTCGTGCAGTTCCAGCAGGTCCAGCATGTGCACTTCGTCCGGTTCATGCCGGCGCTGACGATTGCGAGCATTCTCGCGGCAGTGATCTGGGCGTTTCTGGTGCGCGCGCAGTGGCGCATGCCGGACTTCTGGATGATCGTCGCGTCGGCATTGGTTTTCGTGGCTTGCGCCGTGTTGACACGCATGGTCAGCGTTCCGCTGAACAACCTGATGATGACGTGGAACGCCGCGTCGCCGCCGGCGAACCTTCACGAGTTGTGGGCGCCGTGGGAACGCGTGCACACGATTCGGGCGCTGCTCTCATTTGCCGGATTCGTTCTGCAGGCCATCGCCGTTAGCTGTGCGATTTGGCGTGGCAGGCCTGTACCGTAATGCGCGGCACTCGACCGACATGGCCGCTTGCTCGTCGCCGGCTTCGTCAATGTCAGCGACGAGAACGAAGGCACCGGTTACGATTTTCTCGCGGCACGCGTGCTCAGCGACGGCATTTTCCGAGACGGTTTTGACACGTACTTCGACCCCTTGCCATGAATGAGAAAACGATCATGCATGCGATGCGCGGCAGCCTGTTGCTTAGTCTTGCATTGAGCATCGCAGCGCAAGCGGGCCCGCTTACGATCGAGCTGGCAAGTGTTTCCAGTTCAAATGTGCGGGGAGACTACGGCAGCGACAATCCTGTGGTGTCTGTGGACGGCCGGTTTGTCGCGTTTTCCTCGCGTGCCACCACTCTGGTGACGACACCCGTGATTACGTCGTCCACTCCATCTCAGGTTTATCTGCGCGACCGCCAACTCGGAACCACAGAACTGATCAGCATCGGCACCGACGGCAATCCCGCAAATGGAACCTGCGACCACCCGCAGGTTTCGGCGGACGGGCGCTACGTTGCGTTTATCGGCTATGCCACAAATCTCGTCAGCCCGGCGTTCAGCAATCAGGCGATCTATCTGCGCGACCGGCAGGCCGGAACCACGCAACAGGTGATCCGCGAGGTACTCGGTGGCTCGCCTGGATTCAACTATTCGGCCAGCTTCAACCCGCATTTCATGTCGTCCGACGGGATGCGGTTTGGATTCGACCTGAGCACCGGCGGTGGTTCTGGATATCCGTTCGGTATCTACGTTCTGGACTTGAACGCGGTTACCTTGACCGAGGCCTGTACCGACGCGGCGCAAACCGACGGCAATGATTACTGTGCATTCGGCGCGCTGAGCAGCGACGGCAGCACGGCCGCGTTCACCTCGACCGATTCAGGCCTGGTGTCGGGCGACACCAACGGCTTTCGCGACGCCTTTGCGTATGACGTGGCCAGCGAGACGATTTCGCTAGTCAGCGTCGATGCTGATAACGCTCAGGCCAACGGCAACGTCGGTATTCCCTCTCTCGATTATCCCGCGTTGTCCGGCGATGGATCGCTGGTGGCGTTCAATTCCAACGCCGCGACAAACCTGGGCGGGGCGGGCCTGCCGACATCGATGCTTGTGGTCAAGGACCAAATCGGTGAAGGCATCAGCGTGGCCAGCGCCAACGACAACGGCACGCCGGGAGATTCCAACGGCGTGTATCTGCCAGCCTTCAGCGACGATGGCAACCTGCTCGCGTTTCAATCCATGTCCGCCACGCTTGCCCCGCGCCCGCACCCGATGGGTGGCAGCTACGACACCTTCCTGCGCAACATGATCACCAACCAGTTGCGCCGCATTTGCCGCTCGGCCAGCGGTACCTTTGCCAACAACCAGTGCCAGCATGTCGCAATTTCGGGCGATGGCCATTGGGTTGCGTTTGAATCAGGTGCGACCAATCTGACACCCGGTAGCGTGAGCGGGCAGGGCGATATCTACATCGTTTCAACCGACGTGATTTTCGATGACATCTTTGCCGACGGTTTCGAGCCCTGAGCCATGCGACCGTACACTTACTGCCGCATCGTTCCCTAAACGCGCAAAGACTCCACTGTTCGATCACACAGGGCAAGAAACGAACCAAGTTCGTCGTTCGTAGCGGTTCGACCGTTACGCACCGTACCTTGCAAGTCCGCTGCCGCTGCCGCCAGCGCGGTCGCGCCGCAAAATCCGCAGGCGGCGCGCAGACGGTGCAGGCGTTCGTCGAATGCCAGCGCATGCGCAGCCAGGTCGCCCTGGCGCAAATCTCCCTGCAACTGGGTCAGTTCCTGCACAAGCAGAGCGCGCAACGCGCGCATCGCCGCAGCGTCGCCGCCGGTGGTCGCCAGCGCAGCCGCGTCGTCAAGTATGGATTGAGGCAGGTGGCGTGCGAGCAGACACCGGATTTGTTCCATGGTGGCCGGTTTTTCCAACACATCCGCAAAGCCGGCCGCACGCAGATCCATGGCCGTCGCGGCGTCGATTTCCGCGCTGGTGGCGATTGCGGGTGCATGGCATCCGCGTTCGCGCAGGCGGTGCAGCAGATCGGCACCGCTGGTATCCGGCAGATGGCGATCGAGCAGCAACAAATCGAACGTCCCGGATTTGGCCAGCGCTGCGTGGCCGCGGTCTGCAGCGACGACTTCGCAGCCAGACTGCGTTACGGCCGCAGCGAGAAAGCGCAGCGAAACCGGATCGTCGTCGACGATCAATACATGTGGACCGGGGCCTTGCGTCTTCATGCGCGCAGGATGGCGTTTGCAGCGTGCGCGGTCAATGCGCTGGTATCATGCGAGCCCTTTCGCCGGGTCGCCGCTCGCGCATGCGTTTCACCGAAGCCGCCATCACCGATCTCAGCCACGACGGCCGTGGCGTGGCGCACATCGACGGCAAAGCTGTGTTCGTGACCGGCGCGCTGGCGGGTGAGCGCGTGCGCCTGCATTTCACCGGCAAGCACCGGCATTACGACGAGGCGGCGGTTGATGCAGTGCTGCAGGTATCGCCGGAGCGAGTGGTTCCGCGCTGCGCACATTTTGGCGTGTGTGGCGGTTGCGCCTTGCAGCACCTGAATCCCGCTGCGCAGATCGCGGCCAAGCAGCGTGTGCTGCTGGAGAACCTTGAGCGCATTGGCAAGGTCAGCCCGCAAACGGTACTGGCGCCGCTCACGGATTCGCCGTGGGGTTATCGGCGCAAGGCGCGTCTGTCGGTAAAGTTCGTCGAGAAAAAGGGCAAAGTGTTGGTTGGCTTTCGCGAAAGCAATGGTCGCTGCGTCGCCGACATCGCGCGATGCGAAGTCTTGCACCCCATCGTCGGCGAGCGCATCGCCGACATCGCCGCGCTGATCGAGGCACTGGATGCCAAGCGCGACATTCCACAAATCGAAGTGGCCATCGGGGACGATGTGGCAGCGCTGATTTTCCGCCACCTGCACCCGTTGTCGGAACACGACCGCGCGGCGCTGATCGCGTTCGGCAAGACCCATGCGCTGTCAATATGGCTGCAGCCCGGCGGCATCGACAGCGTGGCGCCGTTGTGGCCTGAAGCGCCGCAGTTGAGTTACCGACTGCCGCGGTACGATGTGGATCTGCATTTCGAGCCTCTGGATTTCGTCCAGGTCAACGCCGGAATGAACGCGGCGATGATCGACCACACACTGGCCTTGCTTGATCCGCATGCATCCGATCGCGTGCTCGATTTGTTCTGCGGCCTTGGCAATTTCAGCCTGCCGCTGGCGCGCCGAGCCGCGCAGGTCACCGGCGTGGAAGGCGAAGCAGGGTTGGTGCGTCGGGCAGGCGAGAACGCACGTAGCAACGGCATCGGCAACGCGCAGTTTTTCAGCGCCGACCTCGCTGCCGACCAGCGCGCGGCGCCGTGGGCCAAGGCCGACTACGAGCTAGTGCTGCTCGATCCGCCGCGCAGTGGTGCCGAAGCCGTGCTGGAATACCTGCCGCGCCGCGGCGTGCGTCGCGTGGTTTACGTATCCTGCCATCCGGCGTCGCTGGCGCGCGATGCGGGCGTGCTGGTCAACCGGCATGGTTTTTCTCTCCGCGACGCGGGTGTGATGGACATGTTTCCGCATACGGCGCATGTCGAGTCCATCGCGGTTTTCGACCGAACATAAGTACAATGCAGGTTCTTCACGGGCAATCTGACGCATGTTGATCATCGGCATCAGGGGCAAGGAACTGCAATCAGTAGAACGCGAGTGGATCGCCACACCGCAGGTCAGCGGCGTGATTTTGTTCACACGCAATTTCGCCTCGCGCGAACAGGTGATGGAACTCGTCGCCGAAATCCGCGCGGTGCGGCCGGGACCGTTCCTGCTGTGCGTGGATCAGGAAGGCGGCCCGGTACAGCGCTTTCGCGACGGATTCACGCGTCTGCCGGCGCTCGCGCGTATCGGCGAAGTGTACGATCGCGATCCGCGGCGTGCGCTGGAATTGGCCGGAGAGCACGCCTGGCTGATGGCCAGCGAGATGGGCGCGTTGGGTATCGATTTGAGTTACGCGCCGGTACTGGATCTCGCGCGCGGCAACGTCATCATCGGTGAGCGCGCATTGCACGCGGATCCGCTGATCGTGTCTGCGCTCGGTCAGGCCTATGTGCGTGGCATGCGTTTGGCCGGCATGGCGGCGACGATCAAGCATTTTCCCGGACACGGCTCGGTGCGTGAGGATACGCACGTCGAGAGCGCGATCGACCGGCGCACGCTGGCGCAGATACGCATTGCCGATCTGGTTCCCTTTGCCGACGCGCTGGCCGCTGGCGTGGAGGCCGTAATGATGGGGCATGTCGTCTATCCGGCCATCGATTCGGTGCCAGCTGGCTATTCGCGAGTGTGGATTGGCGATGTCCTGCGTGGCGACTACGGTTTCCGCGGCTTGGTGTTAAGCGACGACATCAGCATGGCCGCTGCCGAAAGCGCCGGCGGCATCTGCGCGCGCATCGCCGCGCATCGCGAGGCCGGTTGCGATCTGGTGCTGGTGTGCAAGCCAGAGGTCGTGGCCGAAGCACTGACCGCGCATCGAACCACACAACCCTGCGATCCGGCGCGTGTGGCCACACTCTGCGGTAAATCGGTGCAGAACTGGCGCGAGCTGATCGACAATCCCCAGCGCGCGCGGTTCATTGCGCACATGATGGCCCTGGAACCCGTGCCCGTATGACCGACACTACACTTGCCGACGCGTTGAAGAACGCTGAACTGATCCACGATCACACGCACTTGGATGCAGCTATCGCGCGCATGGGTCGCGAAGTCGATGCGGCGCTTGCCGGCGAAGTGCCGTTGTTCCTGACCGTGATGCAGGGCGGGCTGATTTTCGCCGGTGCGTTGGCGTTGGCGATCAAAAGCGATCTGCACTTCGAATACGTACACGCTACGCGGTACCGTGGCGACACCGAGGGCGGCGAATTGCAATGGTTGCGGCAACCCATGATTGCCTTGCATGGGCGTACCGTGCTGCTGGTCGACGATATCCTCGACGAAGGCCATACCATGCGCGCGATCCGCGACTGGTGCATGGGACAGGGCGCGCGCCGGGTATTGATCGCGGTGCTGTGCGAGAAGCACCACGACCGCACGGCGCCGGGCGTACGCGCAGATTTTGTCGGCGTCCAAGTGCCGGATCGTTACGTGTTCGGATTTGGCATGGACTACCACGAACAAGGGCGCAATCTGCCTGGCATTTATGCGCTGAAGGACTGACATGAATCCTGCGTCCATGCGGCTGGACCTGGCCATTATCGGCGGCAGCGGCCTGTATACATTCACCGGATTGGAAAATGTGGAAAAGCACGACGTGGCCACGCCGTTCGGCGCGCCGTCCGCTGCCGTCGTACTCGGCACATTGCATGGCAAACACGTCGCGTTTCTGGCGCGCCACGGCGCAAGTCATACGCTTGCCCCGCACCGGGTCAATTACCGCGCCAATATTTGGGCCCTGCATCACATGGGTGTGCGCCGCATCATCGGCGTCAACGCTGTCGGTGGCATTCGTGCCGACATGGGACCACGCGCCGTTGTCGTACCGGATCAAATCATCGACTACACCCATGGCCGCTTTGACAGCTTCTGCGATATGGAGGGCGCGAAAGTCGAACACGTCGATTTCAGCGAACCGTACAGCGCGGTGTTGCGCAGTGAACTGCTCGCGGCGACGCGAGACGCGGGTGTTGCCGCCGTCGATGGCGGCTGCTATGGCGCGACTCAGGGACCGCGTTTGGAAACGCGCGCGGAAATCGCGCGGCTGCGGCGCGATGGCTGCGATCTGGTTGGCATGACCGGCATGCCCGAGGCCGTGCTCGCGCGCGAACTCGGCATCAAGTACGCCTGTCTTGCCCTGGTCGCCAACTGGGCGGCCGGTTGCGGCGATCAAACCTCCATCAGCGTGCCGGAAATTTTCGCCAATCTGGAAGCCGCCACGGCATTGGTTTCGCCGATTGTTGCCGCACTGCTGACCCAATCGAGAGCGCGTCGCGGTTGACGAAATAGCCGCTGACCTATAACATTCCGCCCCTTTCCCGGGGCCATAGCTCAGCTGGGAGAGCGCGACAATGGCATTGTCGAGGTCATCGGTTCGATCCCGATTGGCTCCACCATCAAATACCGTCCTGGCTTGAAGGTTTCCGGCGTCCCCATCGTCTAGAGGCCTAGGACATCGCCCTTTCACGGCGGTAACGGGGGTTCGAATCCCCCTGGGGACGCCAAACTTTCCAGAGCTCTTTTGCATCTTCACCACGACTCGCCATCGAGG
>JBOHYL010000164.1:0-10051 GCA_050737915.1 Rudaea sp. | reverse complement strand
GGGATCACCGCCAGCAGCGGCGCCAGGAAATACAGGAACAGGTTTGCGCTGCTGGGCGTGACGACTTCCTTCAGCAACAGCTTGAACACGTCGGCGAAGGCCTGCAGCAGGCCGAACGGACCGATCTTGTTCGGACCGATGCGCACGTGCATCCAGCCGATCACCTTGCGCTCCCACCACACGTACATCGCCACCGCGATGATCAGCGGCACCGCAATGATCAGGATCTTCAACAGCGTGATGCCGAAGAGGATCAGGTCGTCTGTCGCGCTCATGCGGCGGCCGCCCTTGCGATATTCAGCGCCGAACCGTACGGCGGCAGCATCGCGGTGAGTTCATGCGCGGATTCGATCCAGGCGCAGCCGCGCGGCACGGCCGGATCGATCGTCACCGGCAGTTCGACGCCATCGACGTTCGCCTGCGCACCGGCACCCAACCGCAACGCTTGTGCGTCTTCCGCATTGAGGCGCAGCACGGGCGCGCGATTCAACGGATGTTCCTGCAACGGCGCCGCACGCCGCACGATCGCATCGACGCGATAGATCGGAACCGTCGCGAGCCGCACCAGCCGTTGCCCACCCTTTTCCGCAGTGGAAGCGTACTCCGCGTTTTCCCTGAAAGGCGCCATGTCCGGGGTGCCGATCGGGTTGCGTCCGTAAACCGGCCGGGTTTGCGCTTGTTCCGGCGATGACGGCGCTTCGACATCGCGCGGCAACTTCGCGGTGAACGGCTCCCAGTCGCCCGGCGCTCCGCGCAGCGAAGGCGCCACTTGCGCTGCTTCCGGCAACATCGCCGCGCGCACCTGCGCGATCTCGGTGAAATCGAAACCGGGCACGTCGAACATGCCGCCCAGCGCGCGCAGGACGCGCCAGCCCGCGCGCGCATCGCCCGGCAGCGTCGCCGCCGCGCTGCAGGCCTGCACGGTGCCGTCGACGTTCACCAGCGTCGCGTCGATCTCGGGCAGCAGGCCGATCGGCAGGATCACGTCGGCGACTTCGCGCAACGCTTCGGACGCGAATGCGCTGAATGCGATCACGCACTCCGCTTCGCGCAACGCGCGCATCGCCTGCGCGCCGTGGGCGAAGTCGTGCGGTGGCTCGGCGCCATAAAGAATGTATGCCTTGCGCGGCTGCTGCAGCATCGCATGCGCGTCCAAGCCATTGTCGCCCGGCAACACGCCCATCTGCGCCAGGCCGATCGCGTTGGCGCCATCCGGCAATTCGTTGAAGGCCGCGTCTGTTGCACCCGCGATGCCGCGCGCCAGCGCGCGCAAGGTCGCAGCCTGGGGATGTTGCGCGGCGGCATGGCCGAAGATCACCACCGCGTTGCCTTCGCGCAAGGCCCGCGAGGCATCGGCATCTTCAGCAGGCGCGGTGATCGCGGCCGCCAGATGCTGTGGCGCAACCACGGTTTCTCCGGCGAGCGGATAGTTGAAATCGAAATGCACCGGGTTGACCGCGAAAATCCGGGCGCCGCGCATGGTCGCGGTGCGCAGGCGGTGGTTCAGCAACGGTGCTTCGTGCCGCGGATCGCAGCCGATCAGCAACACGGTCCCGGCGTGTTCCAGTTGCGCCAGCGGCATTTCGAACGGCGCCGCGGCGGTACGATCCGACAGATCCAGCGCGCGCAGTCGGTGATCGATGTTGGCCCCGCCAAGCGCCTGCACGATCCGGTTCAGCAGCGCGCCTTCCTCGCAGGAAGTCGCCGGATGCACCAGCGCGCCGACGTCCTCGCCCTTCAGCGCCTTCAGTTTCCCGACGACGAACGCCAGTGCATCGTTCCACTCGACATCGACCCACTCGCCATCGCGCTTGATCGCGGGTTTCAGCGCGCGGTCGTCCGCATGCAGGCCTTCGCAACTATAGCGGTCGCGGTCGGACAACCAGCATTCGTTGATCGACTCGTTGTCGCGCGGCACCGCGCGCAAAACCTTGCCCACGCGCGTGTGCAGC
This sequence comes from Rudaea sp., assembly GCA_050737915.1. Classification (GTDB taxonomy): domain Bacteria; phylum Pseudomonadota; class Gammaproteobacteria; order Xanthomonadales; family Rhodanobacteraceae; genus Rudaea. Next base: position 8,099 of record JBOHYL010000164.1, on the reverse strand, counting down.
CACAGGTTGGAACCGAGCGCGTCGTGACAACCGATCGACGGCCGCGCGATCAGCTCCCAGGCCCGCGCGCGGAACATGAAAGGCTTGTTGGTGAGCGCGCCGACAGGACAGACGTCGATCACGTTGCCCGACAATTCCGACTCGATGGCCTTGCCGATGTAAGTGCCGATCTCCAGCATCTCGCCGCGGCCCATGCCCCCGAGTTCGTACGTGCCGGCGATCTCGGCGGTGAAGCGCACGCAACGCGTGCACTGGATGCAGCGCGTCATGTCGGTTGCGACCAGCGGACCGAGGTTCTCGTCGGCGATGGTGCGCTTGCGCTCGCTGAAGCGCGACACCGAACGGCCGTAGCCCAGCGACACGTCCTGCAACTCGCATTCGCCGCCCTGATCGCAGATCGGGCAATCGAGCGGATGGTTGATCAGCAGGAACTCCATTACGTTGCGCTGTGCCTTGATCGCCTTCTGCGAGCGCGTGAACACCTTCATGCCCGGCGCGATCGGCGTGGCACAGGCCGGCGCGGGCTTGCCCATCTTCTCGACTTCGACCAGGCACTGCCGGCAATTCGCGGCGATCGCGAGTTTCTTGTGGTAGCAGAAACGCGGGATCGGAATGCCGGCCGCATCGGCGGCCTGGATGATCATCGAGCCCTTTGGCGCCTTCAGCGACTTGCCGTCGATCTCGATCTCGACCAGATCGGGCGCGGTGTTTTCTTTCGGCTGCGCGCTCATGCCGCAACTCCGAGTTTTTCATCGACGATCGACCGCCCGTTCTGCACGAAATATTCGAACTCGTGCCAGTAGTGGCGAAGGAAGCCCTGCACCGGCCACGCCGCGGCTTCGCCGAAGGCGCAGATGGTGTGGCCTTCTATCTGCCCGGCGACGGCTTTCAGACGATGCAGGTCGTCAATGGTGCCCTTGCCTTCCACGATCCTTTTCAGCACGCGGTACATCCAGCCGGTGCCTTCGCGGCACGGCGTGCACTGGCCGCACGATTCGGCGAAATAGAAACGCGCGATGCGCGTGCAGGCGCGCACCATGCACGTGGTTTCGTCCATCACGATCACCGCGCCGGAACCCAGACCGGAACCGGCTTTCTGGATCGCGTCGTAATCCATCGTCAACGCCATCATCGCAGCGGCTGGCAGTACCGGCATCGACGAGCCGCCCGGGATCACCGCTTTCAATTTGTGTCCGTTGCGCACGCCGCCAGCCATGGCCAAAAGATCGGCGAACGGCGTGCCGAGCTTGATTTCGTAATTCCCCGGCTGGTTGACGTGGCCCGATACGGAAAAAATCTTCGGGCCACCATTGTTGGGCTTGCCCTGATTGAGAAACCATTCGGCGCCGTTGCGTAAAATCGCCGGTACCGAAGCATACGTTTCAGTGTTGTTGATCGTGGTCGGTTTTCCGTACAGGCCGAACCCGGCCGGAAACGGTGGCTTGAAGCGTGGCAGTCCCTTCTTGCCTTCCAGTGATTCCATCAACGCCGTTTCCTCGCCGCAGATGTAGGCGCCGGCCCCAAGCGCGTTGTGGATATCCACATCGATGCCGCTGCCCTGGATGTTTTTTCCCAGCAATCCGGCGGCGTAGGCCTCGGCAAGCGCCTGTTCGCAATGCTCGAACGGCTCGTGATGGAATTCACCGCGCAAGTAGTTGTAAGCCACGCCGGAACCAGTGGCGTAGCAGGCGATCGCCATGCCTTCGAGCACCGCGTGCGGGTTGTAGCGCAGAATGTCGCGATCCTTGCAGGTGCCTGGCTCGGATTCATCCGAATTGCACAAAATATACTTTTGCATCGAGCCCTTGGGCATGAAGCTCCATTTCAGCCCGGTCGGAAAACCGGCACCGCCGCGGCCGCGCAGCGCGCTTTTCTTCAGCTCATCGACGATCGTCGCCGGCTCGGGCGTTTCGGCGAGGATTTTCTTCCACGCCTGCCAGCCGCCGACTTTCAGGTAATTGTCCAGCGTCCACGGCTGCTCGAAATGCAGTGTGGTGTAGACGGCCTGGTGTTTCTGGGGTGCGGATCCGACAGCCATGATTATTTCAGTTCGTCCAGAATCCGATCGACCTTTTCGATCGTAAGGTTCTCGTGGTAATGCCCGTTGACGACCATCATCGGTGCACCACAACACGCTGCCAGACATTCTTCTTCCGGCTTGAGGTAGACCCGGCCATCGGCGCTGCTTTCGCCAACCTTGATGCCGAGTTTCTTTTCGCAATGCCGCACGATGTCTTCGCCACCATTGAGCCAACAACTGATATTTGTACAAATTGCTACATTGTTGCGTCCGACCGGATGCGTTTCGAACATCGAGTAGAACGTCGCCACCTCGTAGGCCCAGATCGCCGGCAAGTCGAGATATTTCGCCACCGCCGCGATCAGCACATCGTTGAGGTGACCGCCATTTTGCTCCTGCGCGGCGAACAGTCCCTGGATCAGCGCCGAGCGCTTGCGCTCCGGTGGAAACTTCGCCGCCCAGTGATCGATATGCTCACGCGTGTGTGCGTTGAGCTCGACCAATGGATCGACATCCTTGACCTGGTTGTAGTGGCCTGTCGCTTTCATCGTTCGAATAATCCTCAGCGATCTATCTCGCCGAATACCACATCGTACGTGCCGATCATGGCGACGACATCGGGCAGCATGTAGCCGCGCACGATCGCGTCCATCGACGACAGATGCGCAAAGCCCGGCGCGCGCAGGTGCACACGAAACGGCTTGTTTGCACCGTCGGAAACGAGGTAGCAGCCGAACTCGCCCTTCGGCGCCTCGACCGCGCAATAGGTTTCGCCTTCCGGCACGCAATAGCCTTCCGTGAACAGCTTGAACCAATGAATGAGCGCTTCCATGCTCTCTTTCATCTCTTCGCGCTTCGGCGGGATCACCTTGTAGTTCTCGATCGCCACCGGTCCTGGATTGGCGCGCAACCAGGCGACGCATTGCTTGACGATGCGATTGGACTGGCGCATTTCCTCCACGCGCACGAGATAGCGATCGTAGCAATCGCCCTGCACGCCGACCGGAATGTCGAAGTCCATGCGGTCGTACATTGCATAGGGTTGTTTCTTGCGCAAATCCCATTCGATGCCAGAACCGCGCAGCATCGGCCCGGTCATGCCCCAGGCCAGCGCCTGCTCGGGCGAGATCACGCCGATGCCGACCGTGCGCTGTTTCCAGATGCGGTTGTCGGTGAGCAGGGTTTCGTATTCGTCGACGCGGTGTGGAAAATCGTCCGCGAAGGCATCGAGAAAATCCAGCATCGAACCCTCGCGCCAGGCATTGCGACGGCGCAGATCCTCGCCCTTGTGCCAGCGCGATTCCTTGTACTTGGGCATTTGCGCCGGCAGATCGCGGTAGACACCGCCGGGACGGTAGTAGGTGGCATGCAGGCGAGCTCCGCTGACGGCCTCATACACGTCCATCAATTCCTCTCGCTCGCGGAACGCGTACAGAAATACGGCCATCGCACCCAGATCCAGCGCGTTGGAGCCGATCCACATCAGGTGATTGAGGATGCGTGTGATTTCATCGAACAGTGTACGAATATACTGGGCGCGAACCGGCGCCTCGATGCCCATCAATTTTTCGATCGCGCGCACGTAGGCGTGCTCGTTGCACATCATCGACACGTAATCGAGCCGATCCATGTAGCCAATCGACTGGTTGAACGGCTTGGACTCGGCCAGTTTTTCGGTGCCCCGATGCAGCAGACCGATATGCGGATCGGCACGCACCACGGTTTCGCCGTCCATCTCCAACACCAGGCGCAGTACGCCGTGCGCAGCGGGATGCTGGGGGCCAAAATTGATTGTATAATTCTTGATTTCTTGCATTGTCTACTTTTTCGCCTCGGCGGCAGCTTCGGCTTTCGCCTGTTCCCAACGCGAATCGTGACGGATCGTGCGCGGCACCAGCACGCGCGGTTCCACGCTCGTCACCGGCTCGTAGATGACGCGACCGAGCTGCTCGTCGTAACGCACCTCGACATTGCCGATGAGCGGAAAATCCTTGCGGAACGGATGGCCGACAAAACCGTAATCGGTGAGGATGCGGCGCAGATCCGGATGGCCTTCGAACACGATCCCGAACAGATCGAACGCCTCACGCTCGAACCAGTTCGCGCCCGGCCACAGTCCGGTCAGCGAGGGCACTAGCGGCAGCGCATCGTCGGCAGCATGACAGCGCAGGCGCAGCCGGCAATTGTGCACGATCGAGCTCAGTTGCACCACGACCGCGAAACGCTTGTGCCCAGCGCCGGTGCGCGGACGTTCGTCCCAATCGAAACGACCTGCACCCTCGCCTTCCACACCGCGCGAAAAACCAGTCGAGGTGACGTCGGCGGTATCCCATTCGACCTGACCGTAGCTCAGGTAATCCACTCCGCACACGTCGATCAGTTGCTCGAAACGGAACTCGTCCGAATCGCGCAAGGCCTTGGCCACAGCCAACCAGTTTTCCGGCAGCACCTCGATGATGGTTTCGTTGCGCCATGTGTGCGCGGCGGCGATCTGCTCACCCAAACGCGCGCCAAGGCGTTGTTCCAAGGTGCCCGCATCCGTACTCATGCGCTGCTCACCCGCGGCAATTTGGTTGCGCCCTTCACGGGAAAATTCGTTGTGCGCCGGATCTTCTTCTGCAGTTGCAGGATGCCGTAGACCAGCGCTTCGGCGGTCGGCGGGCAACCCGGCACGTACACGTCCACCGGCACGATGCGATCGCAACCACGCACTACAGCGTAGGAATAGTGATAGTAGCCGCCACCATTGGCGCACGACCCCATCGAAATCACCCATTTCGGATTGGGCATCTGGTCGTAGACGCGGCGCAGCGCCGGCGCCATCTTGTTGACCAGAGTACCGGCCACGATCATCACGTCGGACTGGCGCGGACTCGGCCGGAACACCACGCCGTAGCGGTCCAGATCGATGCGCGCGGCGCCCGCGTGCATCATCTCCACCGCGCAGCAGGCCAGACCGAATGTCATCGGCCACATCGAGCCAGTGCGCGCCCAGTTGAGCAAGGTGTCCATCGACGCGGTGACGAAACCGCGCTGAAGCAGCGGGTTGTCGCCATCCGGGCGCAGGATGTCGTCGACCGGCCCGGTCGGAACCGGGTTGAAGAAGAGCTTCTTCTCGACGGTGGTGTCAATCATTCCCACTCGAGAGCTCCTTTTTTCCAGCAATAGACGAACCCCAGAGCCAGCAGCAACAGAAACATCAGCATCTCGACAAGGGCGACGACACCGATCTGCCGGAACACCACCGCCCACGGAAACAGGAACGCGATTTCCAGATCGAAGATGATGAACAGGATGGCGATCAGGTAATAGCGCACGTCGAACTTCATGCGCGCATCCTCGAATGCCTCGAAACCGCATTCGTAGGCGTCAGCCTTATCCTTGTTGGCGCTGCGTGGACCGAGCAACACGCCAATGACGAGCAGGGCCACGCCAATGCCGCCGGCGACGATCAGAAACAGGAGTATCGGCAGGTATTCGGCCAGCACGGAAGGCAACCTTCAAAATGTGTATGGCGAAGCCTTGCGATTTTCGCATGCGCGGCGGGGCGCGCGCAATGCGGACGAACTCGTGCCGGCCACAAGAAATCTCTGATTAACCGTCGCGAGCGAAGTCAGATTGCGTGACGCCGGAGCGCAGAAACCGGAGTTTACTTGACAGTAAATGAGGGTGAGTCGAGCACTGCTTGGCTCGCACTGCGAGCCGCGCGAGCGAACGCCCGCGCCGCTGGCGCGGACCGGGAGCGCCGCCGGCACGCAAGCTGTCGAGCGCAGCAGGTTAGGCAGAGGTTTCACAAAAAACCCGCCAGCGGCGGGTTATCCAATGGTGCCCAAGAGAGGACTCGAACCTCCACGACTTTCGTCGCTACCACCTCAAGGTAGTGCGTCTACCAATTCCGCCACCTGGGCAAGGAGCTTATTTCTTCGGCGACCCGTCGTCGGGTTTGCCGCCGTCTTTCTTCGCCGCTGCAGGAGCCGGCGTCGGTGCGGGTTTGTCCGACCCGTTACCTTGCGCAGGCGCCGCCGGTACGTCACTCTTGACCGGTGCTGCCGCGGCCGGAGCGGCTGGCTTGGCCGGTTCGGCTGTGCCGACACCGCTCATGACACCCAAGTCGGTGTTCGGATTGGCGACCGGGTGCAGGTAGATCCCCATCACGATACTCAGAATGAAGAATAGCGCCGCCAGCACCGCCGTGCTGCGCGACAGGAACGTGGTCGCACCACGCGCGCCGAACACGGTGGCCGAAGCGCCGCCGCCAAAGCCCGATCCGGCCGCTGCGCCATCGCCGCGCTGGAGCAGGATCAATACACACATCGCGATCGCGACGAGCACGTAGAAGATGTTGAAAATCGTGAGTAGCATCATCGTTTCCTGATTTTTGGAAAACCGGGCCTCCTGCCGCGGTTTCCAATCAAGCGGTCGCGGCAAAGCCACGCCACGCTTGTCGACTCGGCATGCAACCGCCGAGTCGGCGGCACGTCCGGTGCCGCGGGAGCGTTTTGCCTACCCTTACCGCACGCAGGCAGCACAAATGGCCAGAAAATCCGCGGCGACGAGTGAAGCGCCGCCGATCAATCCGCCGTCGATGTCCGGCTGGGCGAACAGCCCGGCCGCATTGTCCGGCTTGACGCTGCCTCCGTACAGAACCCGCAGCGAGCCGGAGATTGTAGCATCCTCGCGTCGTATCTTGCCACGAATAAAGGCATGGACAGCTTGTGCCTGCGCCGGCGTGGCGGTGTGGCCGGTACCGATGGCCCAGACCGGCTCGTAGGCGATCACTGCGCTGGCGAGACCGGCCGCCGTGCTGCGCGCGATCACGGCATCGAGTTGGGCGCCGATCACGCTCTCCGTCTGGCCCGCATCGCGCTGTTCCAGGGTCTCGCCCACGCACAAAATGGGGACGAGACCGACCGCCTGGGCCTGGGCGTACTTTTGCGCCACTATCTCATTGGATTCGGCGTGATACTGGCGACGTTCCGAATGCCCGACCAGCGTATAGCGCGCGCCGATGTCCTTGACCATGGAGGCCGCGACCTCGCCGGTGTAGGCGCCCTTGTCGTGCGCACTCACGTCCTGAGCGCCAAAACCGATCGACGCGTTGGTGTGGGCCGCGATCAATTCGGCCAGATACGGAAATGGCGGGAATACGGCAATCTCGCAGTTCATCGGCGACGCCTGTGCGATGGCAGCGACCAGCGCCTGCGCACTCGCGCGCGAGCCCTGCATTTTCCAGTTGCCGGCGACCAGCTTGCGACGCATGCGCCAATCCCTATCGAATCGATGTTTGCAAGCATAGCGGAATCGTTCTGCGGGTAGAATCGCTGCATGATCAACCTGCCGCAATCACCGCGCTTCGCTCTCGTCACCGGCGCATCCGCGGGCATCGGCGCCGCCTTCGCCCGTGAGCTCGCTGCACGCGGTTGTGCGCTGGTCCTCACGGCCCGCCGCCTGGATCGGCTGGAGACATTGGCCGCGGAATTGATAGCTCGCCACGGCACGCGGGTGGAATGCATTGCCGCCGACCTTGCCGATCCGAACGCACCGGAAACGCTCTGCGCGGAAATCTCAAGCCGCGGTATCGACATCGATATTCTCGTCAACAACGCAGGCTACGGCGTGCCCGGCAGTTTCCTCGCACCCGCATGGAAATCGCATGCCGATTTCATCCAAGTGTTGATGACGGCGCCGTGCGAACTGGTATACCGATTGTTGCCGGGCATGCAGCAGCGCGGTTTCGGCCGCATCCTGAATATCGCTTCTCTCGCCGGCCACATTCCCGGCTCGGCCGGCCACACCTTGTACGGCGCGTCGAAGGCGTTCCTGATCAAGTTCTCGCAGTCGCTCGCGCTGGAAAACGCCGCACGCAACGTGCACGTTTGCGCGGTCTGCCCGGGATTCACCTATTCGGAATTCCACGACGTCACCGGCACCCGCGGCATGGTCTCGAAGATGCCGCGGCGGATGTGGATGAAGTCCGACGACGTCGCGCGCATGGGCGTGGAAGCCGTCGAGCGCGGCCAGATCGTCTGCATCACCGGACGCCTCAACCGCGGCATCAAGACCCTGTTCAAGATCCTCC
>JBOHYL010000163.1:0-2035 GCA_050737915.1 Rudaea sp. | reverse complement strand
GCGAGCGCTCGCGCCCGGAGAGCCTGGATCTTTCCGTATGGGCGCAGCATTTCGTCGACGAGTACAAGACCGGCAACGACATCGGCGCGGACCAGTTGCGCGCGATCACGCAGGCGCGCCAGGTTGAAGCCCTGGCCGATCCCCAGCAGTTGCAGCAGGTGGTCTGGAACCTGGTGCAGAATGCGCTGCGCTACGGTCGCCAGCCCGGCGAGGCGGCGCGCGTGGCGGTGGTGGCGCGCATGCTCAGCGACAAGGGCCCGCCGCTGATCGAGGTCGTCGACCGCGGCCCCGGCATTCCAGCCAAGGTCGCCGCGCAGATTTTCGAACCGTTCTTCACCACGCACGAATACGGCACCGGATTGGGCCTGTACCTCGCACGCACCATGTGCGAGGCGAACCAGGCCACGCTCGAATTCGTGCCGGTCGCCGGCGGCGGCAGTTGTTTCCGCATCACCCTGCCCGCCGCACCGGCCTTGGTGCGCAAATCGGCGAAGACCTAGCACTGCATCCCGTATACTTGAAGCCATGAGCAATCCCACCGCCCTGGTCATCGACGACAAACGCGACATTCGCGAGCTTTTGACGATCACGCTCGGCCGCATGGGCCTGCGTGTGGAAACCGCGAGCAACGTCAGCGAAGCCAAGCAACGCCTCGCCGAATCGCGTTACGCGCTGTGCTTCACCGACATGCGTCTGCCGGATGGTTCCGGCCAGGAAATCATCGAACTGATCAACGCCAAATACGCCGAAACGCCGGTCGCGATGATCACCGCCTACGGCAACGTCGATGCCGCTGTGAACGCGCTCAAGGCCGGTGCCTTCGATTTCGTCTCCAAGCCGGTCGACATCCCCATGCTGCGCCGGCTGGTGCAGACCGCGCTCAAGCTCGCCGAGGACAAGAAAACCGAACCGCCCAGCGCGGGCGCGGCGAAGATGCTCGGCGACTCGCCGGCGATTCAGGAATTGCGCGTCACCATTGGCAAGCTCGCGCGCAGCCAGGCACCGGTCTACATCAGCGGCGAATCCGGCGTGGGCAAGGAACTGGTCGCGCGCCTGATCCACGAGCAGGGTCCGCGCGCGTCCGGACCCTTTGTCCCGGTCAACTGCGGCGCGATTCCATCCGAACTCATGGAATCGGAATTCTTTGGCCACAAGAAGGGTTCATTTACGGGCGCGCAAGCCGACAAGGACGGCCTCTTCCAGGCCGCGAACGGCGGCACCTTGTTTCTCGACGAGGTCGCCGAGCTGCCCGTCCACATGCAAGTGAAGCTGCTGCGCGTGATCCAGGAAAAAGCGGTGCGACCGATCGGCGGGCGCGCCGAGGTTCCGGTGGATGTGCGCATCCTCTCGGCCACGCACAAGAACCTGGCCAAGCTCGTGGAAAGCGCGCATTTCCGCCAGGATTTGTACTACCGCATCAATGTGATCGAACTGCGCGTGCCGCCGCTGCGCGAGCGCCGCGACGACATTCCCAAGCTGGCCGGACGCGTGCTCGAGCGCCTCGGCGCCGACGGCGGCCAACCGCCCGCAAAGCTCACACCCGACGCACTGGCCGCCCTGCTCACCTACGCCTTTTCCGGCAACGTGCGCGAGCTCGAGAACGTGCTCGAACGCGCTGTGGCGCTATGTGAGGCGAACACGATCAAGCCCGACGACCTGCGCCTCGTGCCGGCCGCCGCATACAAATCCACCGCAATTTCCACGGACATGGACGACGAGGGCGGCGAAGGCAGCGATGGCGACGGCGGCCTCGAGGGCTACATCAGCAATCTCGAACGCGAAGCGATCGAAAAGGCCCTGCTCGAGACCCGCTACAACAAGACCGCGGCGGCCAAAAAGCTCGGCATCACCTTCCGTGCGCTGCGCTACAAGCTGAAGAAACTCGGGATTGACTGACGAATCTTTTCATCGTCACGTGGTCAATTCAGCCATGAATCGATTCAAGGCCGCGGCAATCCATCTGTCGATCAGCGCGACAATCGGCATCATCGTCGTGCTGCTGTTGTTCATGGTCTGGTACCAACCGCCGTATTTC
>JBOHYL010000162.1:0-3356 GCA_050737915.1 Rudaea sp. | reverse complement strand
ATCCTGGCATGCGTGGGGGGCGGCTCGAACGCAATCGGCGCGTTCTATCCCTACATCGAAGACCGGGACGTGCGCCTGATCGGCGTCGAAGCGGGCGGCCTCGGGCTCGCCTCGGGCAAGCATGCCGCCACCCTGTGCGCGGGCAAGCCAGGCGTGTTGCACGGTAATCGCACTTATCTGATCCAGGATGAGAACGGGCAGATCATCGAAACGCATTCGATTTCGGCGGGCCTGGATTATCCCGGCGTCGGCCCCGAACATGCGTTTCTCAAGGACAGCGGTCGCGCAGAATACGTAGGCGTGACCGATGCGGAAGCATTGGCCGCGTTCCACGAATTGGCGCGTACCGAGGGCATTCTCGCCGCTCTCGAATCCAGCCATGCCGTTGCCCAGGGCATCCGGCTCGCGCGCACGATGCGCAACAATCAGATGATCCTGGTGAACTTGTCTGGCCGTGGCGACAAGGACGTGCACACCATTGCGGCGCGGGAAGGAATCGAGCTGTGAACCGCATCGACGTCCGCTTTGCGACATTGAAAGCCGCGCGCCGTACCGGTCTGATTCCGTTCGTCACCGCGGGCGATCCGGTGCCGGAAGCCACGGTCGCGTTGATGCATGCGCTGGTCGAAGCCGGTGCCGATCTGATCGAACTGGGTGTGCCGTTTTCCGATCCGATGGCCGATGGCCCCGTAATTCAGCATGCCAGCGAGCGCGCGCTGGCGCGCGGCACGGGGTTGCGCGAGGTACTCGGCTGGGTCGGTGAATTCCGCAAGTCGGATGCGAATACCCCCGTGGTGCTGATGGGTTATCTGAATCCGATCGAGATTTACGGTCACAAAAATTTCGCGCGCGATGCCGCGGCTGCGGGCGTGGATGGCGTGCTGCTGGTGGATTGCCCGCTAGAGGAATCGGCCAGCGCCGATACCTTGCAGGCTGTCGGATTGCGCCGGATTTTTCTCGCTGCACCGACCACCTCGGCAGCGCGCCTTGCCGAGATCGGCGAACGCGCGCAGGGATTTCTGTACTATGTGTCCTTTGCCGGGATCACCGGTGCGGACCGGCTGGACATGGAACCCGTGCGCAAGCGCGTAGTCGCGATCCAGGCTCACACGCCGACGCCGGTGGCGGTCGGTTTCGGCGTGCGCGATGCGCGTACGGCCGCGGCGATCGCGCAATTTGCCGATGCGGTGGTGATCGGCAGCGCGCTGGTCGAACGCTTGGCCGGCGCGACCACGGGCGCGCAGGCGTGCGCGCGGGCGCGCGAGTTTCTGGCGCCGATTCGCACGGCGTTGGATGCCGGGAATGCGGCACATGCCGCATGATCCGCGCCAACCGCCGCAAATGCCGGTGCCGGCCGAAGCCGTGGCGCCGATCGAAAGTGGAGATGCCGACGACATGAGCTGGTTGCAGAAATTGATGCCCTCGCGCATTCGCACGCAGGGCACCACGGCCAAGGGCAAGGTGCCCGAAGGCTTGTGGGAGAAATGCGATGGCTGTGGCGCCGTGCTGTACCGGCCCGAGCTCGAACGCAATCTGGAAGTGTGCCCAAAATGCGGGCATCACCATGCCATCGGCGCGCGCAAGCGCCTGGCTACGCTGTTCGACGAGGGCAGCGGCGAGGAATGGTTTACCGGCCTCGAACCAGTCGATGCACTAAAGTTCCGCGACTCGAAGAAATACAAGGATCGCCTTGTTGCCGCGCAGAAGCAGACTGGCGAAAAGGATTCGCTGATTGTCATGCACGGCCTGCTCAAGACGCATCCGCTCGTGGTCTGCGCGTTCGAGTTCGCATTCATGGGCGGCTCGATGGCGTCGGTCGGCGGCGAGAAGTTCGCGCGCGCCGCCGAACGCGCGCTGGACGAGCGCGTGCCGCTGGTATGTTTTTCCGCCAGCGGCGGCATGCGCATGCAGGAAGGCCTGCTCTCGCTGATGCAGATGGCCAAGGTCTCGGCCGCGCTGGCGCGACTGCGCAGCGCGGGAGTCCCGTACATTTCGGTGCTGACGCATCCGACCACCGGGGGCGTGTCGGCGAGCTTGGGCATGCTGGGTGACATCAATATCGGCGAGCCGAAAGCGCAGATCGGTTTCGCGGGGCCGCGCGTGATCGAACAGACCGTGCGCGAAACCCTGCCCGAAGGTTTTCAGCGCTCGGAATTCCTGCTCGAACACGGCGCCATCGACCTGATCGTCGACCGTCGCGAGATGCGCGACAAACTCGCGGCGCTGCTGGCGCTGCTGATGCGGCAGCCGCGGGCCGCCTGACAACGGCCAAGGTTCCCACTCGCCTTCGGCGAGCGGGTAACTCTCACATGCAGGGCTTCCGACTGTCTTGACCGCGTCCTGCCGTTTTCCGCTCGCGTCCAGTGAGCGGCGTACTTTTCTTTGCTTGCCCAAAGAAAAGTACGCAAAAGAAATGGCATCAGGCACACCCCAGGATATGCTCACATTGCATTGGATGGGGGATAGAAATTCCAGTTACATCCCGTCGTAGTCCGGTGAAACGCGACAATTCCACAGATGAGGTGTGTTAGTGGAATGTTAGTCCGGTAGCAATCTTGGCGTGCAATTATCCGAAGGGCGTGCTGCGCTTTGACGTGCTTTCTTTTGGTGACTTTTCTTTGCACGGGCAAAGAAAAGTTACCCGGCTGTCCGCAGGACAGTCGGAAACCCTGCATGTGAAAGTAGCCCGACCGTCCTGCGGCCGGACGGAAGCACGCAATCGCCGGGATGCGACGTTGTCATCCCACTCGCGCGATAATTGCGTCCCGCAAAATTCAAGTCCGCCGACGTGACGCAAAAAAATCTCGCCGAATGGCTCGACTATCAACAGCGGACGCATCCGCGCAGCGTCGCGCTGGGACTGGATCGCGTAGGTGCAGTCTGGCAGCGCATGGGTGCGCCGCGCCCGGCGCCGGTTGTCGTCACCGTCGGCGGCACAAATGGCAAAGGCTCCACCGTCGCATTTCTCGAGGCGATGCTGGTTGCCGCGGGCAAACGTGCGGGCTGCTATACCTCGCCGCACCTGTTGCGCTACAACGAGCGCGTGCGCGTGTGTGGCGTCGAGGCTGGCGACGCCGAATTGTGCGCGGTGTTCGAGCGCATCGAGGCGGCACGCGCCGAAATCCCGCTGACCTATTTCGAGTTCGGCACACTGGCCGCATTGTGGATTTTTGCGCACAGCAAGCTCGATGTCGCAATACTTGAAGTCGGCCTCGGCGGGCGGCTTGATGCGGTCAACATCATCGACGCCGACGCCGCCATCGTCGTCACTGTGGATCTGGATCACCAGGATTGGCTCGGCAGCGATCTCGATCGCATCGGCCGCGAGAAAGCGGGAATTTTCCGCAGGGATCGAC
>JBOHYL010000161.1:0-11359 GCA_050737915.1 Rudaea sp. | reverse complement strand
ATGATGCAGATCACCACGCGCCATGGCGCGATCGACTCCGGCCACACAATGCCGGCATCGTCGTGGCATTGCTCGATTGCCGCGCCGACAATGCGCGATACGCCAATGCCATAGCAGCCCGCAGTCGGCGTCAGGTCCTTGCCGGCTTCATCAAGTACGGTCACGCCAAGTGCTTTTGTATACAACGTTCCATTCTGAAAAATGTGGCCGACTTCGATGCCGCGGATCAGCTTGAGCGCGCCCTTCCCATCCGGGCTCGGATCGCCTTCGACCGCATTGCGCAGATCGGCCGTCGCCGGCGCGGCCGCGTCGGACCTCCAGTTCGCCCCGCTGACATGGAATCCGGCCTCGTTCGCGCCGCAGACGAAATCCGCCAGTGCCGCGGCGGCGTGGTCGGCAATTACCGGCACCTTGTTGCCGATCGGGCCGAGGAAACCTGGCTCACAACCGAACGCCGCGCGGATTTCCTCTTCGGTCGCCAGCGTCAGCGGCGCAGCCACTTGCGGATGTTTTGCCGCCTTGACCGCGTTGAGCGCATGATCGCCGCGCAGTGCGAGCGCGACGATGCCGCCATCGTGATTTTTGACGACGATCAGCTTGATTGTGGTCCGCAGCGGGATCTTGAGCAGTGCGGCGACGTCCTCGCAGGTCTTCTGCGTTGGCGTGGATACCTTTTGCAAAGTGGATTTCGCCGGCGGACGCGTGCCGGGTGATTTCGTTTCGGCGACCTCAAGATTGGCCGCGTAGTCGGATACGTCCGATACGACGAGTTGGTCTTCGCCCGATTGGGCGAGTACGTGGAATTCCTCGCTACGGTCGCCGCCAATCGCACCCGAGTCGGCCTTGACCACGCGAAAATCCACGCCGATGCGCGAGAAGATGCGCTGATAGGTTTGGCGCATGTTCTGGTATTCGCGTTCCAGATCCGCGTCGGTCAAATGAAAGCTGTAGGCGTCCTTCATCAGGAATTCACGGCTGCGCATCACGCCGAAGCGCGGGCGAATTTCGTCGCGGAACTTGGTCTGGATCTGATACAGGTTGAGCGGCAACTGACGGTAGCTTTTGACGTCGCGGCGGATCAAATCCGTAATTACTTCCTCGTGCGTCGGCCCGAGTACGAAGTCGCGCTGGTGGCGATCCTTCAGGCGCAGCAGTTCCGGCCCGTACTTGGCGTAGCGGCCCGATTCCTGCCACAGCTCGGCCGGCACCACCATCGAGGCCAGTACTTCGAGCGCGCCGGCGCGATCCATTTCTTCGCGCACGATGGCCTCGACCTTGCGCAGCACGCGCAGGCCCAGCGGCAACCAGGTGTAGATGCCCGCGGCAAGTTTGCGGATCATGCCGGCACGCAGCATCAGCCGATGGCTGACGATCTCGGCGTCGGCGGGAACTTCCTTGAGGGTGGGCAAGTGGAATTTCGACAGACGCATGGTGGCCAGTGACCGGGAAAAGAATCGGCGATTGTAGCGGCTGCTCGAAGCGCAACCAAACCGGTGCCGCTATTGGCTCGGTGGCACGCCTGCCGGCAGCACGTTCGCGTTCGGATCGAAATGCAGGGTTTTGTAGGGGCGATCCGTGGGCGGCGTATCGGTCACATGCAAATTGCCCTGCGCGTCGTGCCACTGGTAGAGCGGCGGATTGGCCCTGGGTGAGGCTGGCAACTGGCGTTGCACGAAGGCCGGCAGGCTGCGTGGCGCGAAGTACCACCATGCGCCGGCGGCAGCCAGCGCCAGCATTACGATCAGCGCGAGCAGCGCACGGCCGCGCACGCGTTCCGGATTACTCGGGAACCTCTGAAGAGCCGTAGCGAGCGAAGACAGGTCGTGCGTCGCCGGCGCACAGGAACCGGAGCATACCTGTATATATGTGAGGATTCCGAGCACCGCCGGCGCGCGAGATATCGAGCGCAGTAGGCTATTCAGAGGTTCACTTGCAATACAGGGCGATATTCGCATTGGCGGCGGCGATTTGGGCCTGACGCGCCTTGTCGTCCAGCGGGATCGGTTTGCCGTCCGCTCCGGTCACGCTCACCGGCATCTTGCTGTCGAGCAAATCCAGGTTGTTGCGTGCCGTAGCACAGGCTTTGGCATTGGCGTCGCTGGGTGACGCTGCGGCATTGCCACCAGTCGCGTTGGCGTCGGCGTCAGCCGGCTTGCTTCCGGGCTCGCTGTTTTCGGTCGTCCCCACCGAACGCGGTCGGTCGCTGCCGCTGAGACGGATCATTTGTACGTTCTGCGCATCCTTGGGCGGCGGCGAGTCGGAGAAATGCACCACCCCAGAGGCATCCGTCCACTTGTATACCTGTTGGTCGGCAGCGTAGGCACCGACGACGACGAAACAGGACAGGGCCAACAGTACCAGTTTGCGGTTCATTGATGGTTCTCCCGTACCGGCACGGCCGGCGGATGCGAAGGGTTGCCCCTGAAACGAGTGCTTGGATAGCACCATGGCGGCCATGATACAAGGGTTTTTGCGTCAAAAAAACGTGCCGGTATCGCGGCTTGGGGTAAACTGGCGGCATCCAGCTTTAACTTTGGGGACCGGATGGACGGGCCTTCCTCCCAGCCTAAGCCGCATCGCGGCATTTATCTTCTGCCCAATCTGCTCACCACCGGGGCGATGTTTGCCGGCTTCTACGCGATCATTGCCGCGCTCGGCGGGCAGTTCGCCGACGCCGTGATCGCGGTATTCGTCGCCGCGCTGCTGGACGGATTGGACGGACGCGTCGCGCGCCTGACCAATACACAAAGCGCGTTCGGCGTGCAGTACGACTCGCTCTCGGATCTGGTCAGTTTCGGTGTGGCACCGGCCTTGGTGCTGTACGTCTGGTCGCTCGAATCGCTCAAAACGCACGGCGCGGCCTGGGGCAATCTGGGTTGGGCGGCGGCGTTCATCTTTGCTGCCTGCGGCGCGTTGCGCCTGGCCCGCTTCAACACCCAGGTCGGCGTCGCCGACAAGCGCTACTTCCAGGGCCTGGCGATTCCCGCCGGCGCGGGGCTGGCCATGTCCTACCTGTGGACCGTGTTGGATCTGGGCCTGACCGGCGCGCAGGTGCAGTTTTTGACGCCGGTGGTGGCGATCGTTGCGGGATTGCTCATGGTCAGCCGCTTCCGTTACTTCAGCTTCAAGTCGTGGCCCTTGTCCGAAAAGGTGCCGTTCTTCTGGATTCCGCTGGCCGTGTTGATTTTGGTGGCACTGGCGCTGGACCCGCCACGGGTCCTGTTCGGCATTGCGGTGATCTACGCGCTGTCCGGCCCGATTCTCACCCTGTGGGGCCGCGCCCGTGCACGCAACCGGCGCGAGCCGCGCGTGCCGTGAACGCCGCCCCGCGTGTGGAGGCGGGAAACGGCGAGCGGCGCGCGCTGCGCTTTCTCGCACAACTGAGCGAATCGCTCGCGGTTTCGCTGGATCTGCGCCAGACGCTGACGATGGCGGTCACGCGCATCGCCGATTTCATGCAGGCCGAGGCGGCCTCGCTGTTCCTGCTCGACAGCGCCGGCCTGCTCGAATGCCGTATCTGCGTCGGCCCGGTCGACATCACCGGGCTCACGCTCGCCGTGGGCCAGGGCGTGGTCGGTCGCTGCGTCGGCGAGAACGCCACGCAGATCGTGCGCGACGCGAGCAATGACGCGCGCGTAAACGTGCGCGTGGATGCGGAAACCGGTTTCGCCACACGCTCGATCCTGTGCGCGCCGCTGGCCACGACGCGCGGCCCGATTGGCGCGCTGGAGGTGATCAACCGGCGCGATGGCACCCTGTTCGACGAGGACGATGCGGAAATCCTGCGTCTGATCGCAGCGCCTGCGGCACTGGCGATCGGCAACGCGCAACTCGCGCACGGGCTGGTCGAACAGCAGCGCATCAAGCGCGAACTGGATCTGGCCCGGCGCATGCAGAAATCCATGCTGCCAAAACGTCGCCGCGGCGCGTTTCCGCTGCGCGGCGTGAATTTGCCGGCGCACGAGATTTCCGGCGATTTCTACGATTTTTTCGATCTGCCCGATGGTCGTCTCGCGTTCGTGATCGGCGACGTTTCCGGCAAAGGGGTGGACGCGGCGTTTCTGATGGTGCGTGTGGCCAGCATGCTGCGCTGGGTCGGTGCGCACGCGCCGGCACCGGCCGCTTGGCTGGCACAAGTCAATATCGAACTGTGCAAGACGCTGCAGGACGGTCGCTTCGTCTGTGCGGCGGTCGGTCAGTACGACCACGCCACGCGCCGCGTTACGCTCGCCAGCGCAGGTTTTCCGCCAGCCTTGTTGCACGACGGCGCTCGCTTCGAGGAGCTGCCTGCCGATGGTCCGCCGCTAGGTATCGTGGCCGAGGCGCAGTACGAACAACGCGAATTCGATCTCGGCCAGCGCGCGCTGTATTTGTTTTCCGACGGCGCCACCGACGTGCGTACCGGCGCCAGCAGTCGGCTCGGTGAGGATGGCTTGCGTGGCCTGATCGCGCGGCATGCCGCGCTGGCGCCGGAGCCGCGACTGCGCGCCGTGCTCAGTGATCTGAAACGCCTGCAGCTGGTCGATGACACCACTCTGCTGCTGCTGCAGGAGCCGTGCGGCGAATCCGCGCATGCTCTGCTGGATCTGGATTTTCCCGCGCAGGCGGGGCAGCTGCGCGACGTGCGCGCGGCTTTGCGGCACACGCTCGACGCGCAGCGCATAGCGCCGGAATTGCGCGACCGCCTGGTGCTCGCCGTCGACGAAGCGTGCGCGAACGTGATCCGACACGCCTACGGCGGCGAATGCAGGCAGCGTATCGCACTGCACGTCGCGCGCGAGCACGATATGCTGGTATTCGAGCTGCGTGACCACGCGCCCGTCGTCGATCCGGCCTGTTTGCGTGCCCGCGATCTGTCCGAATGCAAGCCGGGCGGGCTGGGCTTGCCGTTCATCACGGCGCTGATGGACGACTGGAAACTGGCGCCGGCCGCGGACGGGTCGGGCAATATCCTGCGCATGCGCAAGCGCATCGGCGATGGGGAACACGAATGAACGAGCGCGAAAATGCCTGCGCCAGCGAGGATCTTGGCGGCTACCTGCTGGTGCGCGTGCAGGGTGAGGTCGACCTTTCCTGGTCGCAGCAGGTGCGCGATGCCATTCTCGCCGCTCTGCACCGCGGCGATCGCGTGGGCGTAGAGTTGTCGCAAGTGACCTACATCGATTCTTCCGGCATCGCCGCCTTGGTCGAAGGTTTCCAGAGCGCGCGCGCCAAGCGCAAGCACTTCGCCCTGATCGCGGCGAGCGCACCGGTGCTGGCGGTACTGCAGCTGGCACGGCTGGACAAGGTGTTTGTGCTGTTCGCCAGCGTCGACGAGGCGAGGGGGGCATGACGTGAACGCGCTTGTGCGCCCGCTGGAAAACCTCGGTCGCGTTACGCTGCAGTCGCTGGCGGGCGTTGGCTACGCGGCGATGCTGCTTTGTGAAAGTGTATACTTTGCCGTAGCTGGCTGGCGTATCGGCCAGCCGCTGCGCCTGCGCGCGCTGGCTGCGGAAATGCGCCGCATCGGCGTGGATGCGCTGCCGATCGTGACCCTGCTCGCGCTGACCATCGGCGTAATGCTCGGCATCCAATTTATCGCCGCCCTCAGCGAATTCGGCGCGCAGTCGCAGGTCGTCGTCGCGGTGGCCAAGTCGGTGACGCGCGAATTCGGCGCACTGATCACCGCGATCCTCGTCGCCGGGCGCTCCGGTTCCGCGCTTGCCGCACGCATCGGCTCGATGTCGGTGTCGCAGGAAGTCGACGCGCTGGCGACGATGGGCATCGAACCGGTGCGCTATCTGGCTGCGCCGGCGTTGCTCGCGATGCTGGTCATGCTGCCGGCGCTGACGATCTTCGCGGATGCAGTGGCGATCTGTGGTACGGCGCTGTATGCCTCGCCTGCACTCAACATCACGCCGGCCGCGTACGTGACGCAGACCCTGGCCTTGCTCACACCGGGCGACGTCTGGCAGGGCATCGCCAAGGCGGCCGTATTCGCCGTGCTGATTACCCTGATCGGCGTGAGCACCGGGTTTTCCGTCAGCGGCGGTGCCGAGGGTGTGGGCCGCGCAACCACGCGCGCGGTGGTGCTGTCGATCTGCTTGATCATCGTGGTTGACATGATTTTCTCGTTTTTCCTGAATCGATGAACGCAATCGCGCCGCTGATCGAGGTAGAGAAACTCGAAGCCTGGTACGGGCGGCGGCGCATTCTCAATGGCGTGGATTTCTGCGTGAACGCCGGCGAGATCCGCGTGATCATGGGTGGCTCGGGTTCGGGTAAAAGTACGTTGCTCCGGCACCTGCTCGGGTTGAACAAACCGCGCAGTGGAAGCGTGCGTTTGCTTGGCATCGATATCGCAATAGCCAGCGAACGGCAAATGCTCGCACTGCGCCGGCAAATCGGCGTGTCGTTCCAGGGCGGTGCGCTGATCACGTCGCTGTCGGTCGGCGACAACGTGGCGCTGCCGCTGCGCGAACACACCAATCTGGATGAAGCCACCATCCGCATCATGAGTCGGCTCAAACTCGAAGTCGTCAATCTTGGCGGGTTTCAGGATCTGATGCCTGCGCAGTTGTCCGGCGGCATGATCAAGCGTGCCGCGCTCGCGCGCGCGATCGCGATGGACCCGAAGCTGCTGTTCTTCGACGAGCCATCGGCAGGACTCGATCCGGTCGTTTCTGCCGAGCTCGATGAATTGATTCTGCGTCTGCGCGACGCGCTGCGCATGACCATCGTCGTCGTTACCCACGAACTGGAAAGTGCGTTCAAGATCGCCGATTCGATTACTGTGCTCGATCAAGGCGATATCCTGTTGACCGGAAGCGTCGATGCGGTGCGCCACTGCGCCAACGAGCGCGTGCAGGATTTGCTCAATCGGCGGCCGCGCGAAGTGCCGGTCGATGCCGATGCATACCTGCGGCGATTGACCGAGGAGGAAGCGGCGTGAGAAGCAGAAAGCGAATCGAACCTTCGAAGAACCGTCGCGAGCAGGCGCAACAGGTTATCCGGAGGTTCGCATGAAACGCGATAACATAAACTATGTGCTGGTCGGCGTGGTGGTGCTGGCCGCGTTCGTGCTGCTGCTGGTGGCGTTGGTCATGATCACCGGTCGCGGCGGCGCGAGTACCGCGTACTACACGCACTACCGCAACGTCACCGGCCTGCGCTACGGCGCGCCGGTGTTCTATCAGGGCTATCGTATCGGCCAGGTCGGCGCGATCGTGCCCGAGCGCGATCTGCACGGAACACGCTACCGGATCGAACTGGACGTGCGCCGCGACTGGCCGATTCCGAAGGATTCCGTCGCGCGGCTGACCGCCACCGGTCTGCTTGCCGATGTCGCCGTCGGCATCAGCGAGGGCAAGGATCGCAGCATGGCCGCGCCCGGTGCGGAACTTGCCGGCGCGGAAAACGCCGACATCTTCAGTGCGATGAACGAGCTGGCCAGCCAGATCAGCGCACTCACGCGCAACCAGATCGTGCCGCTGGTGCAGACGCTCTCCAAACGTGTGGATTCAATCACCGGCGCGATCGACAAGGGCACGCCGGATCTGGTCGCGCAGTCGCGCCGGCTGCTCACGCATCTGAACACGGTGTCCGATTCGCTCAACGATGTGCTCAAACCGGATAACCGCGCCGCTCTCGGTGCGATTCTGGCCAACACACGTGATCTGACCCGACAGTTGCACGACACCCAGCAAAAGCTTGACGACGCGCTCGGGCAGCTTGACAGCATTGCGCGCGAAAACCGGCCCGGCGTGCGCGATTCCGTGGACGATCTGCGTTCGATACTGTCGGCGTTGTCGGGACGTATCGACTCCATCACCCAGCATCTGGAAACGGCCAGCCGCAATTTCGACGAATTTTCCCGCGAAGTGCGCAAGAACCCGAACCGGTTGCTGGTGTCGCCGAAGCCGGACAAGGTGGAGGAAGAGCAATGAGAACGATTCTGCT
Organism: Rudaea sp.; assembly: GCA_050737915.1. Lineage (GTDB taxonomy): Bacteria > Pseudomonadota > Gammaproteobacteria > Xanthomonadales > Rhodanobacteraceae > Rudaea. The sequence goes on along the minus strand of JBOHYL010000161.1, from coordinate 3,421 downwards.
CGCGTTGTGTGTGGCCCTGCTCAGTGCCTGTTCCGTGCCGGCAGTGCCGGACGTCACCTATTTCCGCCTGCCGCCACCGGTCGCACTCGCGCATGCGGAAAAACCCATGTCGTCGCTGCCGATCGAGGTGAAGACCTTTCGCAGCGCGGGCATCTATGCCGAACAGGCGCTGATCTACGCGACCACGCCGCAAGCCGATGCGCTGCGCACCTATCACTACCAGTTGTGGAGCGATCCACCGTCGCGCACGTTGCAAGCGCGCCTGACCACGATGCTGCGTGATTCCGGCATCGCGCCGCTGGTCACCGACCGCCTGCCGGCGAGCACACCGGCACTGCGCGTGCAGGGTGACATCGTGCGCTACGAGCGCGTTGCGCGCAGCGGCGGTTATGCCGCCGTGGTCGCCTTGGAACTGCGCGTGGAGCAGGATCAGGGCGAACCACTGCTGGAGCGCACCTACAGCGCGGAAGTTCCTGCCGACGGCGCCGGTATCGAAGCGACCGTAGCCGCATTCGGCACCGCCATCGACAAGGATTTTGCCGCCTTTTACACCGATCTGGCTGCGCTCGGGAGCGCTCATGCTGGCTGAGACGCAACGTGAAGCGATGCTCGCGGCGATGGGCATCGAGATCTATCGCCTGCGCAGCGCAGCCACGGCGACGTTGCGAATCTTTCTCGACGCGCGTGCGTGCGTGCAGGTGGCGTGTACACCGCATGTGCGCGAGGATGCGGCGGTGGCGCGCTTGTTCACATTGCTGCCTGTGGCGTTGAGCGTCGCGGACGCGTGCGTGCAGTGGTGCGATGAAGATGCGCCGTGCAGCGGTGGAATCGACATCGATGCCGCGGCGGTGCACGGCAATGGCATGGCCAAGCGCGCGCTGTGGCAGGCGCTCAAGCCGCTGTCGCAACGTTTGCGCCACTCGGCATAAGCAACGGGACGAACGATGGTCGCAATTCTCAAAGATCCGTATCCCGGGCTGCGTTCGATGACGGCGGATGACCTGGAACAGGTCGCCGCGATCGAACTGGCTGCCTACGAGTATCCATGGACGCACGGTATCTTCCGCGATTGCCTGCGCGCCGGTTACGATTGCTTGGTGCTCGCACACGGCATCGAAGTCGTCGGTTACGGCGTGCTCAGCGCCGGCGCCAGCGAGGCGCATGTGCTCAACGTCTGTGTGGCGCCGGCGCAGCACGGGCAAGGCCACGGCACACGATTGCTGACGCGTCTGATTGACCTGGCGCGCTGGCATCGCGCCGAGCGAATCTTTCTCGAGGTGCGGCCGTCCAACACGCACGCAGTCACGCTGTACGAACGCCTCGGCTTCAACGAGATCGGCATGCGCCCGAACTACTATCCGGCAAAACGCGGCCGCGAGGATGCGGTGGTGATGGCGATGGAGTTGCTGCCACCAGAAAATTAGAGAGTGGTCAGGCGCTGCGCTTGTTCGCGCAAGCCGTTCAATGTCGCGGTGAAGTCGACGCAGCGCTGCTTTTCCTGTTCGATCACGGCGGCCGGTGTCTTTGCGCCGAAGTTGGCGAGTTTGGCGCTGGACTTGGCGAGCTCGCCTTGCAGGCGCGCGATCTCTTTTGCCAGCCGCGCCTTCTCCTCGCCGAGGTCGATCAATCCGGCAAGCGGAATCAGCAGTTTTATCTCGCCGACGATTGCGGCCGCGGACGCCGGTTCTTTTTCACCGGCATCTAGCCAGCGTTGCGATTGTGTGCGGGCGAGAAAGGCGATCTGCTCGGTGAATTTTGCGGTGCGGGCACGATCGTTTGCGTTGCCGCCAGTGAACAGCAGCGGAATTGTCTTGCCAGGGGCAATGTTCATCTCGCTGCGAATGCGCCGCACCGACGACACCACGGACTTCAGCCATTCGGTTTCAGCTTCTGCTGATGCGTCCCGCGTGTAAGCACCGGCGCGTGGATATACCTGTGTCGAGATCGAGTCTGCACCAAAGCCGAGCTTTGGCGCGACTTCATGCCAGATTTCCTCAGTGATGAACGGAATGATCGGGTGCAGAGCGCGCAGCACGGCTTCAAGCACGACAAGCAAGGTGTGGCGCGTCGAGTCCGCTGCAATCTTGTCGCCGCTGTTGAGTGCGGGTTTGGCCAATTCGACGAACCAGTCGCAATAGTCGTTCCAGACGAATTCGTACAACGCTTGTGCGACTAGATCGAAGCGATACAGCGTGACCTGTTGTTCGACTTCGGTAAGGGTTTTTGCAAAGCGCGTCAAAATCCACTTTTCGGCGTCGGTGGCGGGTTTCGGCCGGCCCCCTTCAGCCCTTCGGGCAGCTTCCCCCGCAGACGGGGGAAGCGAATACGATTCGCAATTCATCAACACGAACCGCGCCGCATTCCACAGCTTGTTGCAGAAATTCTTGTAGCCGTCGGCGCGCTTGAGGTCGAAATTGATCGTGCGTCCGTACGTCGCCAGCGCGGCGAACGTGAAGCGCAGTGCGTCGGCGCCGACCGGCGCGATGCCTAGTGGATATTCCTTGCGAATGCGCTTTTCGACTTTGTCGCGCACCTGCGGAATCAGCAGCGACGCGGTGGATTTTTTCACCAACGCTTCCAGATCAATGCCGTCGATCAAATCCAGTGGATCGATCGTGTTACCCTTGGACTTGGACATCTTCTGGCCTTCCGCGTCGCGCACGATGGCGTTGATGTAGACCTCGCGGAACGGCACCTTGCCGATGAAATACTGCGTCGTCATGATCATGCGCGCGACCCAGAAAAAGATGATGTCGAAGCCGGTGACCAGCACGGCGCTGGGCAGGAAGGCTTGATCCTGCGGCCAGTTCGCGACGGTTCTGCCATCCTCCACAACCGGCACGTTCGCTGGCCAGCCCATCGTCGAAAATGGCCACAGCGCGGACGAGAACCAGGTGTCGAGTACGTCTTCGTCCTGACGCAGCGCACCCACCGGTTGCACGTCGCCATGCGCACGCGCATCGGCTTCGTCCTCGCCGACGAAAATATTCCCGGCCTCGTCGTACCAGGCTGGAATCTGGTGGCCCCACCATAACTGGCGGCTGACGCACCAATCCTGGATGTTTTCCAGCCATTGGTTGTACGTGGTGCTCCAATTTTCCGGGACGAACTTGACGGCGCCTTCACGCACGGCGGCGAGCGCAGGTTCGGTGATTGCCTTTCTGCCACCGGGACCCGGTTTCCCGTCTACGCGTGTATCCGAGGTCAGATCGAGAAACCACTGATCGGTCAGCATCGGCTCGATCACGGCATCTGAGCGCTGGCTGATCGGCACCTGCAGTTTGTGTTTCTTCGTTTCGACCAGCAGACCGACAGCTTCCAGATCGGCGAGCACGGCCTTGCGCGCGGCGTAGCGATCCATGCCGCGATATTTTTGCGGCGCGTTGTCGTTGATCTTCGCATCCAGCGTGAGGATCACGCG